>CAZRGL010000197.1:15417-16900 GCA_964599485.1 uncultured Polyangiaceae bacterium | reverse complement strand
CACCCAGCTTGCGCGAGATCCACCCAATCGGCGTCAACTACGTCGCGCGGTAACAGTTGGCGCGGGCACCGGCGAGCCAGCGGTGACGGTCAGCGTTTCGACCATGCACACCCGCCTGGCATCATCGGCGATGTGCACCGTCTCGCGCTCGGTGTCGACCGAGCCCGACACGTGCTTTCGGTACAGCTCGTAGCCGCCTAGGTAGATGCGCTCTTCGGCTATGGCTGCGTGCTCGTAGACTTTGCGGACGCGCTGTCCGGCGGCGTCATAGACGAAGTAGACGTCCTGGCCGGCGGTGACCTGTACGTGCCGCGTTTGGTCGAGGTGGTCGTAGTCGATGGCGCTCAGGTGCGGCATGGCAGGCATGCTGCCGTGTGCGTCGTGGGCGTAGCTGCGCACTCCGCCAGGGTGGGTGGTACTGAGCAGGCGGTTGCTGCCTGCGGCGTAGGAATAGTCGCGCGTCCAGGCCGCACCGGGCGGGCCCGCGGCGGGCGTGTGCTTCATTTGAAGCAGGTTGCCGACTGGGTCGTATTCATAGGAGCGGCTGTAGCGGCGCAGGCCAGATGGGTCGTTTGGGTGGGGCACCGAGTGGATGGGCAAGCCCGTCTCGTCGCGCTGCTGATGAGCGCCGGCTGCGTGCTCGCGGCCTTTGGCTTCGATGAGGCGATACAGAGCGTCGTAGGTGTATTCGGCGCCGCCGTCGGGCACCGTCGGAGCGCTGAAGTAGACGCTGTGGGTGGCACTGTCTTCGGTCTGGACGATGTTGCCGGCGGCGTCGAAATAGTACTTCAGGCTTTGGAGCAGCTTGCCGTCGCTCGCTCGCGTCGTCTTGAAGTGCTGCAGCCGGAAGCTCAGCTCGTCGTAGCTGTACTCGGTCTCGGTGCCGCTCGCGTAAGTGACGAGCTTGCGCCGGCCCTTTTCGTCGTAGTCGATGTCGCCAACGATAGGCGTCAGGGCCACATCGGCGCGGCCGAAGCCGTCGAAGTGCGTGACACCGGGGGTGCCGGCCTGGGCGTGGGCCTTTTCGGCTGCCTTGCGGTCAGGATTGCCCGGCGGCAGCGCGATTCGCTGGTCGTACCACTTTTGACCTCGTCGCGAAGGCGAGCGGCATCGAGGTCTTGCGCACACCGGTGCGAGCACCGAAGGCCAATGCTGTGTGCGAACGCTATCTCGGCAGCCTGCGGCGCGAGTGTCTCGATCACATCCTTATCCTCAGCGAGCGCCACATGCTCGGTGTGCTCAAGAAGCACGTCGCCCATTTCAACCGCGGGCGGCCGCATCAAGGACTCGGCCAAGGAGTGCCGGCCGGCTCAGCGAGGCCACCGGATCAGCGCTCGAAGGCGAACATTATCGCCACTCCGATTCTTGGGGGCCTTCATCATGAATACCGATGGGCCGAACCACCCAATGGACGAGCAAAGTAGCCAGGACGAGGTTCGCGGTCTTTGCGAGCAGGCGTAGGCCGTCGAGGAGTCGCACGAGA
>CAZRGL010000197.1:5557-15407 GCA_964599485.1 uncultured Polyangiaceae bacterium | reverse complement strand
TCTCTTCGGTCAATTCCTCGAGCTGCGCATCGGTGTACGAGGCGAGTGCCGCCGCCACTGGCACTGGCAAGCCTTCGACCGCGTAGATTTCGGCGCAAGAGTTCTCCGGGCCGACGCGTACCGGCAATATTCTCACCTCTTCGCATAGGTGTGCTGACAGTTCTTCGATAAAGTCGAAAGTCGGGTTCTCACAACTGAAGTGCGGCAGCGCTCGAAGCCCGGCAGGAGTCTGCTCTTCCAGCATTTGCTCATGGTCGTCGGTTGGTGACAGCACTGGCGCGACTTGCCGCGTATCAGGCGAGTGATGGATGTTCAGGCCGTAGGGCTCGGCTGGGGTGCCATCTGCTGCCCAGCGCGGACCGGAAGGACCGCTGGGCTCTTTTGGAATCGTCGGCAGCCAGCCTGGAAACAGATGGTCTAGCTGCGAGTCGTTCGCAACAAACCAAGTGTGGTGAGTGTGCATCCTGGTTTTCCATTGAACCCGAGGTGGCTACGCGGTCGCGAAGAGCAGTTTAGTCGGGGTCGGCGATGCCCGCCTTGCGCAGCTTCTCGATTTCGTCCATTGCGTGAGCAAAGTTCTTCTTGTGTCGTTTTGGCGCGAGCAAAAGGCAGGCGCGCTTCTCTTGCCGAAACATCCCCTTGATAATGCTGCGTGCGATGCCCGTCGCGACGTCTTCCCAGTTGTTGCTCAGGGCGTTCTCCGCGCGGATGATGGCTTGCGTTTCTGGGTCGCGACGAACGAGATCCACTGGAATGTTACGAATCTCCATTTCGCGAAACTCGGCTGTCGAGATGTCGACAGCCCAGTCGATTGCCTCATAGTCTTTCTGCACTGCCTCGCTAAACGCCCCGGTGCGTTCAGGCGAGTCCCGCGATGTTGCGCCGCACGCGAAGTAAGGGTCGTCCCATATCATGATTGAGCCTAGCCGGCCGGTGAAAGTGACGTGTCGCAGTGTACAGTCGTAGATGAATAGCGAGCCTTTTGCGCTAAGGTGCTCCACACGAACGTTGTCGAAGACCGCGCTGGATGGGTTGCGGCAGTTGTCCAGCTTGCAGCGGAAGAAGTGGACGTTTCGAAGCGTGGGGCGCTGGTCGACTGGGCTTTGCGAGCCATGAAAGTGGATATTTTGAAATGTACAGCGACGGAATTCCCGGTCGCTTATCAAGGCGCCCCCGCCAAAAGACTGGCCAGCAAACTTCTCATTCTCGATGCTCTCCATGCTTGCTCACTCGTCGAATACGCTGCTTACTTCGTCGTCCGTTAGTGCAGGATAGGTGATGATGGTCTGTATGGTTTTGGACAATTCGATTTGAACACACACCTTCTTGATGCTCGGGCCACGCAGGAGAATGCCTTGGCTGGCTCCACTCAGCTAGCAAAGGCCTAGTCCTCAGGACAAGGCGGTCTTCGCGGGGGTCTCGAGTTTTCGTAGATTTGTGCGAGCTCCAGCACGAAGCGGCGGACGTTTTTCAGCCACTCGGGATGCGACCTCTTAAGGAACGGCAATTCGGCCGTTTGGCCTGAAACGACGCAGTACGAAATATCGCGAAGCCGTTGGGTTCGCCGGCCCATGTAATCAAAAGCCTGAAACTTTAGCTTGAGCGAGAACTCAGTGTTGCGCCGAGTGATCTGCCAAATCACGCTGTCGTCTACAAGGAGAAAGGGGTCCTCATACTCCGGGTGGCTCTTCTTTTGGCGGTCGAGTTCCCACCCTTGCTCTAGAAGGCAAACCAGCAGATCGTCCATTCGCTGTCGCGTCATTACAGCTGCTCCCAAAAGCCCTTCGGAGGAGTGACGCCACTCCTCTCTAGTTCCTGTGCCACCTTCTGCTTCGTCAACGGCTTGCCTCCCTCTCTCCAGGTGTCGATGGAGAGGATTTGTTTCTTTCGATCGGTAATCGTTACGCTGTAGTCGTCATCTCCAATGCGACGAATATAATAGTCTGATTCAGGGGCTCTGCCACCGCCCTTCAGCTTCTTGCCATGGGAGATGTTCTTCTGCCCTCTTCTTAGATATGCCTCAGGGGTTAGATTTGAGTGTCTTCGAGCGTGGTCCTTTAGGCCCGTGTCCTTGGAGTTGAGGGTCCTGCGTTTCTTCCAGCACGCCAGTCCCAATGCGTCGATGTGGAGTGTTGGCGTACCGTCAAACGCGTGAAGGTTGGCACCCCCTTCAAAACCCAACGGATCCGGCGAACACCACCGCCCCGCATCAGGGTCGAAGTACCTGAACCGCGTGTAGCAGAGCGAAATCTCGTCATCGGCGTACTGCCCCAGCAGCCGGAACGGGCTCGCGACCACCGCGGCGCCGGGGTCTCGCTGCACCTCCAGCACCCGGCCCCAGGCCGAATGGGCGGCGGCCCAGGCCACGCGCCCATGTGGGTCGAGTAGCTCTTTGGGCATGCCGAGGTGGTCGTTTACGACCGTGAAGATCTGGCCCTGCTCTTGTTGCAACAGCGGCACGAAGCTTCCGGGCTCGTGCACGTGCACCCTGCCGCCGTCTTCGCCATCGCGCAGCTCGGCGCACAGCACGTCGCCGTCCCAGAGAAACTTGGTTGCCTCCACCCGCGGCTGGGGCGCTCCCTCGCCGCGCAAGGCTTGGGCGAGTTGCTCGTCGAAGCTGCCCTCGGCCGGAGTCAGCACCTGCTTTTTGGTGCGCCTTGCGAAGGCGTCGTACCAAAGGCGCACTCTCCGGCCGTCGGGCAAGCCCACTTCGCGTAACCGAACGCGGCAGTCCCAGTGGTAGGTGGTGACCAGCTCCTCGCCGTCTGCCCCTTGCTCCACCTTGCGGACGCGGCGCTTGCAGCGGTCGTTTTCGTATTGGACGCCGTTTTTCTCGCGCAGGACGTTGCCGGGCTCGATGCGCCAGGGGGCTACCTGGCCGACTTGGCCTAGGTCGCCCAGGATGTTCTGGAGCGAGCCGGTTACGTCGTACTCGAAGACCTCGTGATACGTGCTGCCGCGCTTGGCCTCGATGAGCTGGCCGAGCGGGTCGTACTGGTAGCTGGTGGTGCCCCAGCGACTGTCGCCAATGGAGGTTAGGCGGCCATTGCGGTCGTATTTCCAACTGCGCCGGCTCAGCTGCTGCGGGGCGCTTCCTCCGGGAGTGGGCACGTTGACGCGCTGGCTGACGAGCCTGTCGAGCATGTCGTAGCCGCTCAGCATCTCGAAGGCGCCGCCAGCGACTGTGCTGGCCGAGATGGTGCGCTTGACCTCGCGACCCAAGGCGTCTCGCTGCACATCGACGCTGTGGCCGTCGTGCTCTACGCCGGTGAACGCGCCGAAAGCGTCGTAGCTGTACTTCGTGGTCGCACCTCCCGCTTCTTCTGGGAGGCGCCGGAGCGAGCGGCGGCCGAGCTCGTCGAGCTGAAACTCGATGCGGCGGCCGTTTTGGACCTCGGCTGTGAGCCTGCCGAGCTCGTCGCGCTCGAAGGCGCTGACGACTTGCTCGTCGTCCTCGATGTAGTCGACGGTGGCTTTCTGCAACCTGCCGAGCTTGTCGCGTTCGAAGGCGATGCCGCCATCTGGCGAGTGCTCTGCGACGACGTTGCCGAGCGGATCGTAAAGGAAGGCTCGCCAGGAGCGGTCGGGGCGTTCTAGACGGCTGAGCTACTCGGCCTTGTCGTACTGGGTTTCGCCAGCTTTCCATGGCCAGCGGGCCCGACCGCTAAGCAGCAATGCTCACGAAGACCAGCGATCGTTGGTTACCTCAACTACCTCGCCCTCCGCGAAGAAACCGCTCTCCCAGAGCTTGAACTTCCGGCCCACTTGCAGAAGCCGAGCCACATCGCTGCCGTAGAGGAATTTGATAGGCACGATAACGATATCACCGGGCCTCACTGGAAGCTGGGTCTTCGCGAAATAGAAGCGGGCATCATGACCGTTCGAATCATCGAAGAACAACGGGCACCCAAAGACTGTTGCCATGATGGGCTTGTGTCTTCGAGTGTTGTCGCCCACCGAGTCGAACATTCGGACGCGCACGATTGCATCGGGCATGAGGTGTGCTTCCATTATGGCACTGGCATCCAGTTTTGGATTTGAGGTGTCAGGCCCGGAAGGGCATTGTCCGGTATTACTACTGCAGGCACACCACGATCAACGGCGGTAGGTGCAGGGAGGGATCGGTTGGCACCTCGGTCTTAACGAGTGTGTACGGTGGGTCTCCAAAACCATGCACGGCTTGCTTAGCGTAGGACGCCGCTCCTTCTGCTGTTGTGGAGAAGTACGCAGCTTCCGGACGAAGGGGTCGCCCGCTTTGGTGATACGCAGCTGCGGCTCGTTGTCGCCGGACTGGCTTCGCCGGGGTCGCAACCCGAAGAAGGCGCCCACATAGCGGCTTTTGGCGAAACGGTGCTTGTCCTCGATGGTGAGTATGAATGCCAAGGCTGTCAGGTCGCCCACACCGTTTGGTTGCTTCAAAACGTTGACGTCGGCGTGCTTCTTGGACAGGAGTCTGACCGTCGCATCCAACGCTTTGATTTGTGTCTCCAGATGCTCGAGCTGCTCGTAGATGGGCTTGACCACGATCCGTAGTACTGCTGGGACAAACGCCCACGTCTTGCGATGGAAGCTCTGAGCGTCGCCTTTCGGCAGACGCTCGCCAAAGCTCTTCACAACCGAGCGCACGTGGTTCACGAGCTTTGTGCGACAACCCACCAATACGTCCCGAGCCTTCAGAACTTCCAGATCGGTGTGCGCATCCATTCCTCGGTGCTCGATCGGCGAAAGCAGCTTCACGTCCGCCCGCCCCAGCCTCGCTAACAGCTCCGCATCCCGCCGGTCGTCCTTGGACTCGTTTTGCGAGATCAGCCTCACCTTTTCGGGGGTTGGCCACCGTTACGCGGTGTCCGAGCTCCTTCATTAGCTCGGACACCCACCGCGAATGGGTACCAACCTCGAGCACCACATGCGCCACCGGACGCTCGAACATGGTCCGCATCGCCGAACGCGTCGTCCGAACACGCGTCAGTTCCGTCGAATCGTCCACCCGCAAGATGCAAACCGTCGTCCATTTGTCTCCGAGATCGCATCCGATGGTTTCGATGATAGATTGCTTCATGGCCGTCCTCTCCTTTGCACTTCGAGTGCGCTTTCAACCCGCACCATAGCGGGCAGGCGAGGACGGCCTCCTCATTCCATCTCCGTGGTGAAGAGCGGCAGCAAACCGGTGGTCGCGTGGTGGGCCGCAAAGCCATCCTGCGTCAATCGCCGTACTCCTGCCCCAAGAGCTGCACCAAGCGTCGCGGCCTGCGTCCTCAGTGCCGCATCGAGGGACAGGTGCGTCCAGCGCAGCCGCGCGCGCCCAAAAACCGCTCCAAAGCGGCCGCTGACGAGCGCACATCGTCCCTCCGGCTACGTGCTACCGAATCTGCTGCCGGCCAGCCCTGCACCGCAGCGTGGACCCGACAGTCGCCAACCAACTAGAAGTTGACCGATGACCAAATCGAAGCCCACCAAGCGAAGGACACTGGCAGCTCCGCTCCGTCCAAAAGCCATATTGGTCGGCGTGACTGACATGCGCCATCTCGCCGATCCGAATGCCAAGCTGCCCCTCGACGAGCTCCGCGTGCAGCTCAAAAAGGACGGGCGGATCATCTCGCCCAGTAGGGTCACCAAAGGAGTCGGCCCACGCGCCTTCGGCCACTTCGAGACGCTGGCCCCAGGAACGTACGAGGCGCGCGCTTGGCGCAAGCAAGGCGGCAAGATAGTCGCCACCGCCGAATCCAAGACCGTCACGCTGCGCAAGCGGCAAGTCAACGTGGACCTGTTCCTGCACGAGGCGCCCGAGTTGATTTTGGAGGAGGCCCGCTTCGTAGGCGACCATGGTCTGCTGGTGCCTGCCCCCGCGTCGAAGAATTGGCACCGTAAGGACGGCAAAAAGGTCACTCTTTCATGGGGAGACGGATGGGCGCCTTCGAAGCCCGAGTACAAGGCCGGCGCCATTTTGAAGAAAGACGACGGCGCCTGGTTCGCTGCTTCGTACACGCGGGGCAAACACGTCGAGGTCGAAGTGCACTTCAAGGCGAAGGTCCCAGCCGGTCGCGTGTTGACCCTCGAGTCGGTCGGGTTTGATGGCTCCGGCGCACTGGCCTTGCATGCGACAACGAATGTCACCTTGCAAAATGGAATGAGCGTCGTCGTGAAGCTCCGTGGGAAGAAAACGCTGCCCAATCACATCGACATGCTGCAGGACAAGTACATGCGGTTTTCGGCGTTTGCGAGTGGCGCGCGCATTCCGGTCAGCGCGCCCAAGCTGCTTATGACCGTATTTGTGACCTTTGGACGGCCAACTGGAAACGTGGTCATGCATCCCGAACCAACGACGGTGCTGTTTCCCGACAACGGGCCACTGCAGTCCGTTACTGATAAGCGCCTCGGTCGCGCTGTCGAGTGGGCAAGCGGAAAGGACACCGAGGAGAAAGCGGTTCGCAAGCTCTTTGAGAAGGTCAGGGCACACGGTGTCAGCTACGCACCGCGGTACGTTTATCCAGAGGCGGGCACCAACAAGAACAAGACCATATTCACTCCCCCGATCCCGCCGCTGCACGAATACCTTTGGATGAGCATGGACTTACCCAACATGGCGCACTGTCTCGACTTGGCCGCTGCGTTTCGGCTGATGGTGCAGATCTTGGGCATCAAAGGCGCGGTGAAGTCCGACATGACGATCGAGCAGATGTACCCGTGGGCGCCCTGGGATGACCAGGGAAAAGAGCGCGATCTGAGCAAGGATGGCGAGCCCCAGCAAGCTGCGCTGAGAGTGCACAATGTGGGCGCCGGAAGGGTGGTGTTCGTGGACGACAATGGCTTTGTGAACCGGTTCGAGGCAGTGTTGCGGTGGAGCCCGAAAGGTACGACGAAGGCGCTGCTCTTTCCCATTGGTGAGGCCCACGTGCTGGATAGGTATGGGCCATCGGTCAAGCCTGGACCGATGGACGATCGCAACGCGAGCACGTTCTTCGAGGCAAGCAAGTCTGACCCGAAGAAAGGAAGGCTGCGGCTTGGAGTATCCAAGGATGATGGCAAGACGCTCGAGCAGCCCGCATTCTCGTTTCTCAAGAACAAGAAGCAGACGCTGTTCAAGTTTCACTATGACAAGTCGACTTTCCAGCCGGGCGACGACAAGCTCGCAAAGGGCTCGAAGCTCATCAAGTGACCATTACGACTTTCGATACGCAGCGACCAACCCAAGCCAACCTGCTGAGCAAGCGAGCGCACGCGCCGAGTCTGTCGCCGCGCAACAGGCCGACAAGGTCAACGCCTGGCTCGCCTGGCACAACGTGAGCGACAGCGACAAGCGCTGGGGCGGCAATGAAGACCAAAAGATGATCAGCGCCTTGCCGGACTTTCCCACCCGGCCCGCCGGAGAGTCGCCCGTCCGCTGGTTCCAACGCACTCGCGGCCTGACAGTCGACGGCGCTGCGGGAATACAACCCGCCGCGCGCTAGTTCGCGACTACATGGCCATAGACGGAACCTCCCTGCCGGCCGGCGTCTCGCTGACCACCCACGGCTGCGGCGAGAACTTCCCCGACGTCGAAGAGCTGCCCGGCGGACAAGACGCCCAAGACCGCAATCGCCGCGTCGAGCAGTACTTCTTCGACGGCCACATGGGCATCCAGCCCCCCGCCCGCAGCAAGAATTCCCAACCAGGCTCGTCCGAATACCCCGAGTGGGTCCGCCGAGCCCAAGAAACCCACGACTTCAACCTGCTGAAGTGGACCAATGGACGGTTGTCGTGTCCCGGCGATGAATTCCCTTGGCCCGAGCTCGAGCAACGTGGACTTGCACGGTCGCCGGCGACTCTTGGTGTCGCGCGACACAAGTACGACGATTTCTTCTCAGCACACCCAAACGTGTCGCTGGTCATCAACAACAACGACAATGGAAGCAAGTACGGCAAGGACGGCAAGGTGCGCGCCGGCGCAAAGTGGCAAGACTTGATCGCGCAACTGCAGAACGATCTTCAGAGCCTTGGGTATCGACCCGCAAAAGTGCTGGGAAAGTACACGGTTTTCACATACCGCAACGTCGAGCGATTTCAAGTGCGGTATTTCGCTGGCTCCCGAGCCGGGGGAGGTTATCCGAACGGTACTTTTGACCGCACCACGGCCGACATGCTGAAGAGAGCACTTGCGTCAACACCATAGCGAAGAAAGCACCCATGCGCTCAGTGACAGCAAGCTCGTCGGACAATCCGCGCATCGCTTGCGTGGTGCTGACCATGCTCCACATGGTCCTCGCGACTGTCGCTTGTCGCGACGATGTTGCTGTGGATCAACCACGTGTGTCGGTTGGCGCATCCGTTCTTGCGACGTCGTTGCGAAGCCCAATGTCGAGCAAAGAGACACCGCGCAAGGCATCATCGTCGAGGGCTGCGGGCGGATTGCCCCTTGAGGCGGAAGACCATCGTGCACCAAGACACTTCAACACAGTAGGAGTCACCCGACTGCCACCATTGCTCGCGCACGCGCGCTGGGCGAGCGGACTCGCGGACAATACTTGGCATATCGAGGAGCCGCGGCAGGGAAAGCTCCTGTGGCCGTCAATTGGCGAGGTAGATGAAGCCGGACAACTCGACATTTTGCCGCTTTCGCGCCCTAAAGATGATCTATGGCTCTATTGGGGCCAGATGTACGTCTCGCGCGATGGGAGCCTCGTCTCCATGACGACATTTGACTCGGGAGGAGAGGATTGTCCGGGCGATAAAGGCAATCCCACAGGCATGATGGTTAGAGTGTGGAGCACCCACGACGGCAGGCTCGTGTGGAGCATGGCTGTTGTGAAAGAAGGTCAGTGCAGCTGGGGCGACTACAGTGAGAAGGCGCGCCAAAGCACCATCGCCCGCCTGGACCAACGTCCAGCTCGAGCGCTCCCCGATCGCTCTGCGGATCTGCGAGACTCGCCAGCGCCTCCGTACGTCCCATCATGGCAGTGTGACCATGCGCACTCCGCTGGGGGGTTGGTTCGGGTTGAAGGGAATGATCCTGCTGGCTGTGTTCCTGGTAGTGCTGTCTCCCCTCTTTATCTTGCTGTTGGTGGCGCTGTTGTGATCCGCGACTGCTGGAATCCACCACATCATGTTGGCTCCAAGGGCTGCCCGGGACGGTATTTTTTTTCGCGCTGGAGTGTTGAATCTAGAATCTAGAATCTAATACCGACGCTGTTTCACCAAAGCCCCATGGCCGCGTTTTCCATCACGTGCGAGCAACGGCAACTCACCGGTGGTACCTTGGACCGATGGGGTTTATTCGGCGAAGTTGGGATGCGCCCGCAGCGGCTCTCGGCTGCTTGGTGGTCGGCTTTGTGTTCGTATGGTCGCTGACTGCAGGCTGTAGCGGTGACTCCGGCTCGACGGGCGCTACGACGACCGGCACGGCGAGCGGCGGCTCGAGCAGCGGCGCAGCCGGTGGCGCTGGAGGCGCGGGGGCCAACGGCAGCGGCGGGGTCATCCTGACGGGAGGCAGCGGCGGCACGGCGGCGTACGGTTGCAGCCCCGATCTGCGCTCCGTGGTGGACGCGCAAGGAGTCGTGGTCAAGGAGTGCCCGCCCGATCAAGGCTGCCTCGATGGTGCTTGCGTCGAGGCCTGCCAGGCAGCCGCAGGCAGCAAGGGCAACGTCGGCTGTGAGTTTCGCGCGACGACCGCGGGCAGCTATCCCCCGGCGCTGCCACCTTGCTTCGCGGTGTTCGTGGCCAACCCCTGGCCCCGCGCCGCCAAGCTAACTGTCAAGCGCGGTGGGCAATCCTACGACGTGACCCAATTCGCACGCATCCCGGTCGACGGCGCTCCCGAGGCGAATTGGCCAACCGTTCCGGCGACGGGCATTCCGATCGATGGGGTGGCCGTGCT
>CAZRGL010000197.1:0-5547 GCA_964599485.1 uncultured Polyangiaceae bacterium | reverse complement strand
GTTTCTGTCGCACAACCCCAATTCGGTCCTGCCGGAGACCCAAGCTTCGCTCGCCTGCCCCGTCACACCCGCCCTGGGCATCAGCAGTAGCGTACTGGCGGGCACGGGCGTAGGCGAGGCCTTCCACATCGAATCCGATACGCCGGTCAGCGCGTACGACATGCTGCCCTACGGCGGCGCCCACTCGCATTTTCCCAGCGCACAGCTGCTCTATCCAGTTTCGGCGTGGGGTGACAACTACGTCGTCATCGCCACGCCGCCCGGTACGCACACGCCTCCCGGTCCGCAGTGGCTGCAAGTGCTGGCACGCGAAGACGGAACCGAGGTTCAGATTCTGCCTACCGTCAATCTGCCAGCGGGCATGGGGGTGCCCGCAGCCCCGGCGAACCAGACTGCCAAGGCGACAGCGTCCGCGGGGCAATATCTGCAATGGGAGCTTCCGCAAGGCCCCTTCGATCCATCCGGGACAGTGGTGCTGAGCAACAAACCGGTCGCGGTGTTTTCCGGCAGCCGCTTCTTTCGCTTTCAACCCCAGCCCAAGCCGGGAGGCGAGTCCACCCACCAACAGATCCCGCCCGTCTCGACCCTAGGCAATGAATACGTCGCCGCGCCCTACGCCACCCGCCGCGCCGATCTCGCACCCGAGACCGTTCACTACCGACTGGTCGGCGCCGTCGACGGCACCATGCTCAGCTATGACCCCGCCATCGCTGCGGCCCCAGGCAGTATCGACAGCGGTCAAGTGATCGACTTTTCCTCCGACCAACCGTTTCAGGTTTCTAGTCAGGACGCCGACCACCCCTTCGCCATGGCGCAGATCATGAACAGCGCCTACTTCATCGGCATAGGCAACCTGCGTCCGGGAGCGGTCGAGCCGGGCTGGGATCAAATGCTCGGTGACGAGGAGTTCGTGGTGATGTTGCCACCGGCTCAGTTCCTACAACACTATGTGTTCTTCACCGATCCGAGCTATCCGACCACCAACTTGGTGCTCACGCGCAACAAGACCTCGAGCGGTTTTCATGACGTGGTGATCGACTGTCTCGGTACCGTGACTGGGTGGCAGGACGTCGGCGCGAGCGGCAACTACCAAGTTGCCGACGTCGATCTCATCCGCGCCGACGTCGCCGTTGGCAACTGTGCCAACGGTCGTCGCGTGGCCGACAGCGAAGGCCCCTTCGGCATCGTGGTCTGGGGACTCGATAGCTATTCGTCCTATGCCTACCCCGCGGGCGGCAACGCCGCGCAGCTTACTGAAACGGTGGTGCCGCCCATTCCCAACTGATCAGGTCTCCAAGACGTCGTCGTCTTGGGGATCGTCTGGGCTCGTCGTCTCGCACGACAGGGGAAGCTCGCCGCTTTGACCATCTGAGCTCGTCCACGACGCAGTATCGCTGCCGTCGAATTCGATGGTGACGGTCACGTCGCTATCCTCTTCGTCGTTATGACCCCGCTTGCCCTTGTGATGCCCCCTGCCTTCTCCGTCGTGATGGCACTGTTTCTCGGCACCTTCGCGAACGAGCTCTCCGCCGCAGGCGCACACGGCCAGACACCCGAGGGTAGTGAATCGCATCATTGGTAGCTCGTTTCCTTGTTGCCAGAGCTCATCGAGCGCTCCGTCGCACCTCGCCATACCATGTTCGAGCGCCGCCTTCTCGGAAACGTCATCGACGTTGGCCACGAGCGTCCAGCCGCCGCCGTCGTTGCTCATGTCGCAGAACACGTCGTAGGGTGGGTTGCCGCCCCCGCCATCGGAATCGATGGTGTAGATGCCATCAGGTGTCGCCGGATTCTGCTGAAAGATGGTCAGGCAGCTCGTCGCGTTCGAGCACGTGCCGCCGATGCACACTTCTCTCGTGGGTGGGTACGCCGTGGCCTTTCACGGGCGTCCTCGCGCGACGAAGGACATCGACATCTTTCTCGAAGGCAGCGCAGCCAACTTGAAGAGAGCCGCGGATGCCCTCGCCATCTTTGGCGCTCCGGCCAACGTCGTTCAGGCAGTTGCCGCGATGAAGCCAAGCGAGGTCGTGTTTCTTGGGCAGCCTCCTCTCCGGATCGATCTTCTGCGGGCGATCGATGGGGTGTCAGGTGAAGAGCTGCTGTCGAGAGCCGTGAGCGCCGAGCTCGATGGCGTGTCGGTGCGCTTCATCTCCCTCGAGGACTTGATCTCGAACAAGAGGGCGGCCGGCCGACCTCAGGATTTGATCGACGCAGATTTCCTGGAGCGAGCTCGGAGCTGATCGTCGGCGAGCACTTGGCAGCACGCACGAGATCAACCCAACCTCAACTGGACGTTCCTCGCCTCCGACGGCCGTCAGAGGCCAGGAGCTTCTGCGTCGACCGACAGCGGGTAGCGCGCGCCGTCGTCCACGATCCGTGGCAGCTACGCCATCATCGGCGCGTGGGGCACGAGTGTTCACGACAGCCCTACGACGCCAAGGGCAATCTGCAGAGCATTCAGGGGCCTCGAGCTGCTGCAGGACGGCCGCGTCCAAGACCTTCACCGACGGCGAGCAGGTCCGCTTCGGCTACGACGCCAACGGCAACCTGACCGCTCTCGCCCAACCAGGCTCGCCGCCCGTATACTCAGCTTCTGACGTGCACACCTTCTCGAGCGAATCGCGCGATCTGCTGCAGAGCTACACGGCGCCGGACATCGGACTGGCTAGCCACAGCACCAGTTATGGCTACAGCCTCGACAAGGAGCTCGAGCTGGTCACCCGTCCCGACGCGCTGACCGTCGATCCGAGCTACGACCTGCCGGCAAGCTCGCCTCGCTGCTCTCGGAAAGGCGCTGCCTTGGCCAGCTTCAGCCGCCACCTGGCCAGCGGCTTCTCCAGCCAGTAGCTGAGCCGGCCGCCACGAATGTGCGCGCCGCTCTGCTCGGTCCATGGCCCGCGCTGTCGCAAGCTCACGCCAGGATAGATGTACGCCGGCTGTCCTTTGCAGATGGCCAATACCAACGCATCGATGCGCCGCTGGCTCAGCCGCAGACCGATGCGCGTGAGCCCAAACAGCTCGTGGGCAGGGTCGGCCCAATTGAAGTAGTAGCTCTCTTGCCAATGACGCGCGCCGTCGTGCTCGTTCAGGTGCAGCTTCTCGTCTTCGGGGCCGATCATCGCTGGCCAGAGCATAACCCGCCGCCGACCCCAGCCAAACGCCTGAGCGTAGCGGCAGAGGCAGAAGCTGGGGCAGCGGCAGGAGCAGACGCGGTGGCAGTGGCTGACGCATTGGCAGTGGCGGCGGCAGGGGCACCGGCACGCTGCCAAGCTGTTTGGCGTTCGTACTCGCGCTTTTGGTATCGCTCAGAGAGCCAGCAAGAAGTCGAGCACTGGGGCGTCGAACTTCTGCGACCAAACGTGGCCTAGCGCGGGGTCGAAGGCATGTTGGAAGACCTTGCCGTCGGCGCAGGCTTCGAATCTGCGGAACGTCGCGCCCAGTTCTTCCTTCTGAACGAGCTGGTCCAGTTGGCAGCCGTTGGCGGTGAGCCAAAAGTCAGCTTGGGTTTCCACCGGATCGACGATTTTGCCTTTGACACTGCAACCGCCGGCTGGGCAAATCTTGGTGTCGGCGCCGCCGCGAATCACGAACAGGTTGACCGGCTTTTTCGGCGTCGGGATGTCGTAGCGCAACCCCTCGTTGACTTGTGCGCATTTGTCGTCGCACACCTCAGCGCAGCTGCCGCAGAGATTCGCCGTGGTGGCTGGATCGGGCTCAATCATCCCGCTCGAATGACCCACCGCAACCGCACCGGCGACCAGGTCGGGCCGCTCGGCGACGAAGCGCTGGGTCATGGCGGCGCCATTGGAGAAGCCGGTCAGAAAGACACGCGTGCCGTCCAGCGACAGCCCGTCAACCAACCAAGACGTCAATGCTTCGAGAAAGCCGACGTCGTCCGCTTGCGTACTGGGCTTGCCCCAGGAGTTCCACACCAGCTGATTGGTGCCTTTGGTGCTGGTTCCCTCGGGAAACACGATCACCACGCCAGCGGCGTCGGCGTCGTTGGCCAACGAGTCCTTCTTTTGCCGGTAATCCGGGGCGTTGCCGGTGCCGCCATGCAACACCAGCATGAGCGGATGCGCAGCCTGCGGGTCGTAGCTCTTCGGCAAGCGGATGATGACCGTTCGCTCGGAATCTTCCCAGCCAACCTCGACAGCGTGGTCGCCGGGCGTTGTTGGAAGCTCAGGGGTGGTCAAGCTGGCCGACACGCCACCACCAGCGCCACCAGCACCGCCAGCACCGCCCGTGCCGACGGCACCTCCGGCTGCGCTGGTCGAGGTCGTTTGGTTTGAGGTCGTCGAGTCAGTTGAGGGTTGTTCCTCCGCGCTGCAGCCCCAGACGTGCAGCGCGGCAAGAGCCACGACCGCGGTAGTTACCGTAAGATGACGCATGTGTGATCCTCCCTGTGGCCGCCATTGAGACACGGCCGTCTTCACGACACCCTCACCTCGTTCGTCGACAGCGCCAGGGCGTTTGCGCTCCGAGCGCTTGTATTTCAACGAGGCCTCGCCAAGCAAGCCGCGAAACAGATTGGTGATGTCGTTTGGTTGTGTTTGTTGAAAAGCAACGCTGCAAGGGGTGTGCCGCCGCCGAAACGACTTGTACCGAGCCAACCCATTGAAATAGTGCAAACACAGTGTCCAGTCAATTGGACATGTTCAGCGCACTGTACAATGCAGTGTACGACTGGCATCGCCGCATGAATGCAGAGCCGTCCCGGCTGGCCTCAGGTCGACGCCAGCTTCCGCTGCAGCCTGCGCCCCAAGAGTGCGATGGGGATCAGCGCCGCCACGCAGAAGCCGAGGGCTACACACAGCTCGATCCAAACGTCGGCCAAGGTGGCGCCACGGGTAGCGATTTCGAACATCGGGTTGATGAACCAATAGGTGGGGAAGAGCTTGGCGATCCACTGCGGCCAGTTGGGAAAGAAATAGAAGATCAGCGGGCCGAGGATGAGGATGTTCAGCGTCTTGACGAGCGAATAGAGCGTCTTGGCGTCTTTCGCCAACGTCGCATAGACGAGGCCGATCTCGATGCAGGTGATGGCCGCGACCGTGAGCGTGGCGATGGTGGCGAGCGGGTCGACGCTGGTGCGCTCGCACTGCTCGTTGTCCCGTTGGACTCTGCCTTGGTGCAGCCAGCGAGCGCAATCAGAGTGAGCACAACTGCTGACCGCATCGCAGGACCCTCCATGGCGGCAGATGATAGCCTTCCGGAACCGATGTGGTGGGAAGTTCACGAGACAATTCTTGCCGCCGCGCCTCGGGGTAGGGGGCCGCGTCTTTCTCGTCACGACGGATGACCCTTCGGCGCAGAGCCGGGCCGGAGCCCTACCGCGTGATTAGCGTACGAACACCATGATGTTGTCGTCGGCGACGACCCCGGTGCTGTACTCACCCCAGGTCTTCTCGAGGATGTTGGTCGAGTAGGCGCGATCGCCCATTGCGCCCAAGAAGGCGTTCATGACGCAGCACTGGTTGTCTGCGTCCAAGCCGCCGATGCGGGCGTTCTCGGCCACGGGGGCCTGGGAAGCCCAGCCCTGGTTGC
>CAZRGL010000196.1:0-16914 GCA_964599485.1 uncultured Polyangiaceae bacterium | reverse complement strand
GTGTTGTTGGTGGGTGCCGTTTTGATGGGGGGGGTCGCCGATGGGTATGCCCTTGAGGTCGGGGCAGGGGTCTTCGTTTTCGGGGATGCCGTCGTCGTCGTTGTCGGGATCGGGGCAGCCATCGCCGTCCTGGAAGTGGTCCTTATCCTCTTTTTCGCCGTCGCACTGGTCGCTGTTGTCAGGAACGCCGTCGCCGTCGTTGTCCCAATCGGGGCAGCCATCGTCGTCCTCGAAGCCATCGATGTCTTCGGGGATGTCTGGGCACATGTCCTTGTCGCCGCGATCGGTGACGCCATCGTCGTCTTGGTCGTGCTTTCGCGGTGCCCAGCCCAGCGAGAAATTGGCCTGCACGGTGGGGTTGCCGACTCCACCGACGAGCGCAGCATTGATGCCCGCGAGCAGCGAAATGTCGTTGTCGAAGGTGTAGCGCGCACCGCCGCCTAGCTGCACCTGGGAGAGCGCAGCGTTGTCGAATGGATCAGCAGGGCTGAGCGGAACATAACCAAAAGTTTCGACAAACCAGTTCCAGTGTCCGCCGTCGTCGAGTCCAAAAGCTCGCGGGCGCACATTGATCGAAATCCCGAAGGGGAGCTCGTGGCCGAAGGTCGTAGTGCAATCGGCATCGCCGGCCAGTGCTGCACATCCGAAGCGTTCTTGCTCGGCTCGCAGCTTCACGCCGGCGGACAAATGGAAGCTCGCGGCGATCAAATCATACTCGGCCAGCAGCCGCGTCTCGCTCTTCACATGGCCCTCGCCGAGGTAACTGCTCTCCTCGCCAGTTGGGAAGCTGAACCGCTCGTGCAGGGCCAGCGCGAAGCCGCCCAAATCTCCGCTGGTTGGTTTTACCAAGGTGATCTTGGCCAGCAGCTTCAGGTCGCCGAGCGCTTGGCTGGGCAGAAAATATGAGCCCAAAGTCGCAACCGCCGCAGGCCCATTTTCGTCCGTTGGGTCATCACCGGTCTGAAACAACAAGAACGGCAGCTGCATGCCGATGGCAGCGCGCTCGAACAAGCCGAAGTTGGCGACTAGATCGGCGCTGAGCTGATGACCCACCACGCTGTAAGCCACTTCGTCGTCGGTGTTGCGCAAAGTGACCGGGCGGTAGGAATAATTCGTCCACAACGCGGCGTTGAAGTCGAATGTGGCAGGCGATGAAGCAGCCTCGAAGTGTAGGCCTGAGCGGGGGGCGGCGGGGGGGGCGAAGCCGCGCAAATCCAAGGATGGGGCAGGGGCAGCTGCAAGAGCCGGCGCTGCGACGAAAGCGGCCGTGGCAGCGACGAGTCCGCCGAGCCGGGCAGTGAGAAGCTTTGCCATGTTGGTCAGGAGCCTATGCGAACAGAAACCCCTCGCCAAGAGCGAGGCCCAACAGCCCGCCTCGCCAGCCCTCCCGCCCCGCCAGAAGGCCTACGAGCAGTAGGCCATTTGGGCCCTGTGCTGCTAGTAGTGACGGCATGGACGGATTGCGCATCATCGGTGGCAAGCCCTTGTCGGGGACCATACGCATCAGCGGCGCCAAGAACGCTGCCTTGCCCATCATGTGCGCCACACTGCTGTCAGACGGCGAGAGCATCCTGCGCAACGTGCCCGATCTGCGCGACATCGACACGACATCGCGTCTGCTCGACTCGCTGGGTCGCCCAGTCGAGCCTACCCCTCCGCAGGTGACGGTCCACCCGGGCGAGGTGGTGCCGGAGGCCACCTACGAGCTGGTCAAACGCATGCGTGCCAGCGTGTTGGTCCTCGGCCCCCTCCTTGCCAGGCATGGTCGGGCGCGGGTCTCCTTGCCGGGTGGATGTCAGATCGGCACGCGGCCAGTCGACCAACATCTCAAAGGCCTCGAAGCGCTAGGCGCAACCATCCGCATCGAGCGCGGCTACATCAACGCCGAGGCCAAGCGCCTACAAGGCGGCGAGGTGGTGTTCGACATGCCCACGGTGACCGGCACCGAAAACCTGATGATGGCTGCCGCTTTGGCCAAAGGTCGATCCACCTTGGTCAACTGCGCTCGCGAGCCCGAGGTCGTCGAGCTGGCCCGGGTGCTCAACAAGATGGGCGCGCGGGTTAGCGGCGCGGGTACCGCGGTGGTGCAGATCGAGGGCAAAGACGAGCTGGCGCCATTCGATCACGCCATCATCAGCGATCGCATTGAGGCAGGCACCTACATGGTGGCCGCCGCCGCGGCAGGTGGCAATGTGCTCATCGAGGGTGTGCCCTTCGAATCGCTCGAAGCGGTGATCGCCAAGCTGCGCGCTTGTGGCGTCGTGATGGAGACCGAAGGCACGGCTTTGCGAGTGGTCCGCGAGGGTCCGCTGCGTAGCGTCGACATCACCACCTCGCCGCATCCCGGTTTTCCCACGGACATGCAGGCGCAGTTCATGGTCCTGATGTGCTTGGCGCAAGGTACCTCGCGCATCAGCGAGACCATCTTCGAAAACCGCTTCATGCATGTGCCCGAGCTGTCTCGCATGGGCGCGGACATCGAAGTCAAGAGCCACACGGCCTTCGTACGGCACGTCGATGCGTTCTCAGGCGCGATGGTGATGGCCACCGACCTGCGCGCCAGCGCCTCACTGGTCATCGCCGGACTGGTCGCCCCGGACGAGACCTTGGTCCGGCGCGTCTACCACCTCGACCGCGGCTACGAGCACATGGAAGACAAGCTCAGCGCAGTAGGCGCCGACATCATCCGCGTCCACGGTCTTCAGCCCTGACGAATCCAAGTAGGCGAGGCATACGCGTCCGCGCAATCCCTAGGGGACGACCGAGCGCCCTTCCGAGCCCGCGTCCGAGTCTGCGTCTGTCCGTTGGTGGCGCTGGGGGTCAGAAAACAGGACCGCCAGTGGCTGCAGCGTCTTCATGCCCTCGCGCTGGGCGTTCACTTGCGCTTGGCTCGCTCGAAACAGGTCGAGGGGACGCGTCGCTCTTCACGGGCCCTGGCGGTGGCGTCGACGAAGCGGGCGGTGACTGGATCGTGGTAGCCGCTGGCGAGCGGCAGGGTGGGATCATCGCGGCGGTAGTGCCCTACGATTCGCCCCATGAGCAGCTCGCGCAAGTGCTTCCCCACGAGCGAGGCCATCGCCACCAAAATATTGCTGGCGTCGCAGTCCATCTCGAAGGCGATGTCGCCGATCCCAGGAAAGCGATAAGCGCTGCGCCGGCGCGTTTGTTCGATCACCGCGTGCAGCCGGCCGGCGAGCGGTCCGAAGACCTTGCTGTACTCACCGTAGCCCCCGACCTTGCCGCAGACGGCCTGAATCTCAGTGCCCGCGATCTCTCTCAGCTCCAGAATCAGCCGCTCCATGCTGTGCAGATCGACCAACAGTCGGCTGTGGCCCTGCTCGGCTGCATCGTTGAGTCGGCGGGTGCAACTGATCACGCTGCGCACCGCGATTAGCTCGACGCCTCGCTTCTGAAGCCTGGCCAGATCCTTGGCGAGCGTCTTCTCGAGCTTTCCAACTGCTTCGCCGTCGTTGATGGCGTCGGAGTCCAGGTGCCAGCATTGGGCCCGCACATGGCTGGGACACAGCGCTTCGAGGCTGACGCGCTCATCGAGGCTGATGGCGTCGACAAGCTCATCAGGGCCATGCACGCGCTTGCCCGCCCCCTTCGCCACCAGGACCCGCGCCCATGCTTCGCCCAGCGCGCAGTCGCCGTGGGCCACCAGACCCTTCGAATCGCCCAGGCGTTTGGCGAGTCCGCCGCGTGGTTTGCGGCAGATGATGGGCTCGGCGTCAGCCGTCACCCGTGCCATCACCGCAGTCACCAGCAGCGGCCCGAGCCGCGGGCCCAAGCCGTTCTCGTCGATGCCGATGAAAAAGCGCGCTGCTGTCATGCTCTGGAGCTGCTATCTGGCCCTTGCACGCCAAACCAACGGCGTGGATATTGACACTTGTGGGGCAGTGGCACCATAGTCCGCCGCTCTGAGAACCGGGAAATAGGACAGCCTGGTAGTCCGCGAGCTTTGGGAGCTCGAAGTCGGGGGTTCGAATCCCCCTTTCCCGACCAAACTGCGAAACATCTCAGCTTCGACGCACCGGCGCTATCGTGTGCGGCCAACGCTGTTGGAGGTCGACGCAGACCCAGTGCTACGCGTCGAGCGTACCGCTGACCGTCCCGTGCTCCATAGCTGTTCGGGCCCTTCGTCAGCTTGCTCTTCGGAACGGGCGCGCAGAGTCAGAGTGACTCGACGTAGTCTTCGATGTCCCACAGCTGATTGTCGAACTCGGGCATGCTCAACGGCACGTTTCGCAAATGCTTGGCGGCCTTGTTGAGGTTCTTGACTTGGATGGCCGATGGTTTTTGATTCTTGAGGACCACCTTGTGCAGATCCCTGAGGTAGCGCTTCGAGTTCTGAAGCAAGGGGTCGGAGTTCATTGCTGCGATGACCTTTTCGAGCTTCATCAGCACATCGGCGATTGTGGCTTCCAGCTCAGCATGGGTCGAAATCATCTCGCGGGCTCCAATATCGTGGCGACGGTGAGGCTTCATTGGCTAGCGTTGGTAGCGCTCGCCGTCCAGCCCGCCACCATGGCGCCCGAGCATTCATGCGTCGGGCTAACCCGATGGCGTGCTACGACCATCCGGTGCAAGACGAGCTTCAGAAACGCATCGACGCACTAGAGATCACGCTGGCGAAGTTGGGCGCGGAGCAAGAGCGTGTTCGTGCTGAGATCTGCGCGGCGCGAGGCCGCGTCAACCTGTCGATGCGCCGGCAGATCCAGTGTCCGGCCTGCGGCTGCACCACCATCGTTCATGCCACAGAGGTCTTGGATCGCAGTGATGGAACCCGCTATCCGTTGGCGCTCGCGAAACCGAGCATCTGGCGCAGCCGCACCGTGGGCCATCTCGAGGCGTACATTTGCAGCGATTGCGCACTGGTCGAGTGGTACGTCAAGGACCTCGACGAAGTAGAAATCGACGGCGACAAGTTCCGCCTGCTCCAGGGCAAGCCGCCCGCCCCCCCAACACCGTACCGGTAGACGTCGTGAATGATCCCGCGTGCATTTTCTGCAAGATCGTCGATGGGACCGCGGACTGCAGCCTCGTCTACGAGGATGAGCGCTTCATGTCGTTCATGGACATCTATCCATGGCGCCCGGGTCATGTGTTGGTGATCCCCAAGAGCCACTCGGCCCGCATCGGAGAGCAGCCACGGGAAGTAGGTCGCGACCTGTTCGATCTCGGGCTGCGGATCGCAGCCGCGATTCGCTCCAGCACGCTGCCCTGCGACGACCTTCACTTTGTGCTCAACGATGGGGCGGGCGCCAACCAGAGCGTTGCTCATGTCCATTTGCACCTGCTGCCGCGCCACGGCCACGACCTGTGGAAGCTCGGCGTGGAACTACTGAAACGGCCCCTGGTTCCGCTCATGACACCGGTAGCGCGCACGATCCTCGATCAGCAAGCTGCCCAAATATCATCAGCCCTCGAGCTCTGAGTTACATTTAGTATAAACTACTCAGTGTGCGGCAATGGGTGGATTCTACTAGATGGAATATATTTAGTGGACACGGCTCCAGTGGACAGGTAGCCTCGTCGCGACCAAGCTTGGCGCGCTCATGGCGGTCGTGACCATCCTCCTGAAGGTCCTCTTTTGGATCGTCGTCGTGATGCTCCCCTTGCTCGGTGCCTGGGTGGGCTCCTCTCTGGCGGCGTTTCAGAATGGTCCTACCTGGGTGCCCATCGTTTGCGCGGCGGTGGCGTTTCCCATCGCGCCCCTGGCTTGGGAAGCGTTTGGCGAGTGGCGTCGGCGCCGGCGAATGGCCAAGAAGAGCAAGGAGTGGACGGACGAGCAGACGCGGGCCGATCAGCAGAAACGCTTCTTGCAGCTGTCCGATCGCATCATCTTGCGCACTGCGGCCATCAACTCGGTGCTGCTGATCGCGCTGCTGAGTTGGTCGGCCAAGGATGTATTCACCGCCCTGTCGACGCGTGGCGACTGGTTTCTCGATGGCAGCGCGGCGAAGTGGGCGCCCAAAGCGCGGGCGGTCCTTTTTTCCGCTGCTGACAAGCTCGAGTGGCTTTGGGATCTCACCCACGACAATCCCTTTGCCGATGTGCCGAAGCCTGGCTCATCCTCGTCGTCGAGCAGCGGCGGCCCCACGCCAACGCCGAGCCCACCGCCCGACCCAACCCCGCCGCCCGATCCCAAGCCCACAGGCACGGCCAAGCGGACACCGGACGGCGGTGATGGTGGCAAGCCCGAGGCCGCTACCGCAAAGCGCTGGCCCTTCCCCGCTGAGCTTCACCCGGTGGTCAAGGCCATTCCTTCTTCGGAAGAAGGGAGCATCGAATCGGTCGGCAAGTACATTGGGCGGGAAGTCAAAGACCCGTTCATGTTGGTCAAGGCCCTGCATGACTATGTTGCCGATCGAATTGCCTACGATGCGGTCGGACTCGCCGAGAAGACCTACTATCGCAAGCAGGGGGCCGAGACGGTGTTTCGCACCAAGATTGGCGTGTGCGCAGGCTACGCTCGACTTCTCGCGGCGCTCGGGAAAGTGGCTGGCACACGCATCGTTTATGTCGGCGGCTACTCGCGCGACATGAACGGCGAAATCGGCGGCCAAGGTCACGCCTGGAACGCCGCCGAGATTGAAGGTCAGTGGTACCTGATCGACGCAACCTGGGACGCGGGATACGTGAGCGGACGGACCTTCACCAAGAAGTATACGGCCGACTATCTGCTGACGCCGCCAAAGGTCTTCGGCATCAACCACTTCCCCGACAAAGAGAAATGGCAGCTGCGCAAGACGCCAATCTCGCGCGGCGATTTCATGCGCTTGCCGAACCTCCGGCCGCGCTTCTACGCCAACTTCGAGCTGCTCAGCCCCGATCGCTCGCAGGTCACTGTGGATGAAGACTTCTTGCTGTCGTTTCGTCGCAGGCGCGCTGGCCAGGATCTGTACGCGACCTTTGGCGCCAAAGAAGGCAGCGGTCGCCATCGCTGCAAGATGGTCGAGGACAAGACCGCCACATGTGATCTGACCGCTGACGGTACCTATCGCGTGACGCTATGGGTCGGACCGAAAGGCAAGTCGCACTGGTACGCTGGCCAGTTCGAGGTGCACCGCCGCTGACATTCGCCGGGGTTGCGAAGAGCTACGGTCGCGCCGACTCTGTGCTATCGCTGCCTGTGGGGGGGGCACAAGTGCCACGAGACGACAAAGCACAGCGTTCGAGGTCCAGTAGGCCTCCCGACCCGCAAAAGGCGCATCTGCGGTTTTTGGAAAGCCTGGGGCGCGTGGATCACGCCATCAGGGCCACGGATGACAGTGATGAGATGCTCAGCAAGGTGCTCGACGTCGTCTTGTCCATTTTCGAATGCGACCGCGCCTGGCTTCTGTTTCCTTGCGATCCCGAGAGCGAGACCTGGTCGGTGCCCATGGAGCGGACGGTTCCCGAGTTTCCCGGGGCGCTCGAGCTGGGCGTAGCGCTGCCCACCGACGAGGAATCAGCAGAGGTCTTTCGCAGGGCCTTGGCCAGCGCGGGGCCAGTCCGTTTCGATCCCGAAGCCATCGACGCGCCCGAGCCGGAAGCCAATGTGGTCTTCTCCGTTCGATCGCAGATGCTGACCGCTGTCTACCCCAAGCTCGGAAAGCCCTGGGTGTTCGGCATCCACCAATGCTCACACGCTCGAGTCTGGACTGACGATGAGGTGGAGCTGCTTCAGGAGATCGGTCGCCGGTTGGCCGATGGCTTGAGCAACCTCTTGTTCCTGCGCGACTTGAAAGCAAGTGAAGAGCGCTTTCGCGCAATCACCGAGAACACCACCGACATCACCTTGATCGTCGACGGGGGCGGCAATTGCACCTACGCCAGTCCTTCCGTCGAAGGGGCCTTCGGGGCAGCGGCGAGCGCGATGGTAGGCAGTCGGCCCGCCGAGCGCATGTTCGAGTCGGATCGAGAGCGCTTCAACGCCGCCGTCATCAGCGCCCTGGATGTTGCCGGAACGCCGGTGTGGCTCGATGGATTGAAGGTTGGCTCCGACGAGAAACAAGCTGTGCTCGACGCGTCATTGGTCGCGATGCCGCACGTCCCATCGGTCAATGGGGTCGTCGTCAATTGTCGTGATGTGACCAAGCGCATACAAGCGGAGCAGGATCGCGAGAGGCTGGCGACACAGCTTCGCCACGCCTCGAAAATGGAGGCGGTAGGTCAGCTGGCGGCAGGGGTCGCTCACGACTTCAACAACTTGCTGACCGCCATTCTCGGCAATGCGACGTTGGCGCTACACTCCTTGGCGTCCGATGACCCGCAACGCGCTCCGCTGTCGGCGATCTGCAGCGCCGCCGACCTGGCTGCCGCGCTGACCCGGCAGCTGTTGGCCTTTGGGGCAAAACAGATCGTTGAGCCTCGCCTGTTGGATCTGAACACGCTCATCGAGCAGCTCGAAAACCTGCTTCGTCGAGTCATCGGAGAGCAAATCGAGATCCAGCATCATCTGGCCGAGGGCTTGGCGCCAGTAGAGGCCGACCCGATCCAGCTCGAGCAGGTCCTCCTCAACCTTTGCGTGAACGCCCGTGATGCGATGCCTGATGGTGGAAAGCTCACGATCGAGACTTCCTGCGTCGTGCTCGACCCGGAATACTGCGCGGCTCACCCTCAGGCGCAGGTGGGCAGCTACATCAAGCTCTCGGTCACCGACACCGGTATCGGGATGGACGAAACAACCAAGCAGCGGCTTTTCGAGCCATTCTTCACAACCAAGCAACGGCAGCAAGGAACCGGGCTGGGCCTGTCGACCTCTATGGCATCGTCACGCAGCTGGGCGGTTTCGTCGAAGTTCGTTCCGAGCCAGATTGGGGCTCGTCCTTCCACATCCACCTGCCGGCCTCGAGCACGGGCAGGTCAACCCCAGCAGCTCCAAAGCCCGTTTCCGGGGACCCGCTGATGGGCTCGGAGACCATCCTCGTCGTCGAGGACGAGGACTATGTTAGGACGGTGACCGTCAGCGTGCTCGAAACGCTCGGCTACAACGTGCTCGATGCCGCCAGTGGCGCGCTTGCGTTGCAAACTGCGGCTGCCTACGAGGAGACGATTCACCTGCTGATGTCCGACGTGATCATGCCCAAGATGAACGGCCCCGAGCTGGCTGCCCTGCTGAAGGCAGAGCGCCCCAACCTCAGCGTGCTTTTCGCATCAGGCTACTCTGAGGATTTCGTCTCCGATCGGGGGGTTATGAGCGACCACATCCATTTCATTCCAAAGCCCTACACAATCGACCAGCTCGCGCGAAAAATCCGTTCCGTTCTGGCTGAGTGAGCTGCGCGGCGCGGTCGCAAGCGGTAGGCTCGCTGTTCGGCAATGCCACAAGGTTGCGATGGCGGAGGGGTTGGACGGCAAGCTAGACGACGATGAGGCTCCCACTCAAGTGGCGTGGGACGTTGCCGACGAACGCATGGGTTCAGCGGTTGGACCCGGCGACCGGATCGATCATTTCGAGATTGAGCGTCGACTGGGCCGTGGCGGCATGGGGGAGGTGTTTCTTGCGCGTGACACCAAGCTCGGGCGCCGCGTGGCCATCAAGCTGGTGCACGCTCGCTTGCTTGCAGCGAAGCAGGCACGCGAGCGCTTCATGATCGAAGCCCAGGCCACGGCGCGCTGCAGTCACCCCCACATCGTGACCATCTTCGCGGTGGGCGAGCATCTGAAGCGGCCCTACTTGGCGCTGGAGTACGTCACCGGCGACACGCTTCGTGAGCGCTCCACGCAACGCAGCCTCAGCCACGCCGAGATCCTGCGTGTGGGCGGGGCCATCGCCCAAGCGCTTGCCGCGGCGCACAGCGCTGGGGTGCTGCACCGTGACCTCAAGCCCGACAACGTACTGATTGGAAGTGATGGGCGGTTGCGGGTGCTCGATTTCGGTTTGGCGCGGGTGGTGGCGGTCGATGGTCCGCGCGCGTTGCCAGCAGCTGGCAGACAGATTCAAGGGACGCCGGAGTACATGGCGCCGGAGCAGTGGACTGACAGTGAGACCAGCGGCGCGGTGGATGTGTGGGCGCTCGGCTGCATTCTCTTCGAGCTGTGTAGCGGGAGCCTCCCATACGAAGAGGGCTCCATCGTCTCGCAATGCGCGGCTGTGTGCTCGCCAACACCAGCGCCGAGCTTGGAAGAAATGGGCGATACGCCAGCGCCACTGTCCAAGTTGGTTGCTCGTTGTCTGGCCAAGGATCCGGCCGATCGCCCCACAGCTGAGGATGTCGCCGAGGCGCTCGACGCCATACTCTATCCGCATCGCGCGGCACTCGCTCGCGAGCAGAGTCCGTTTCGTGGTCTGTTGCCTTTTGGAGTCGAGCACAGTGACCTCTTCTTTGGCCGAGAAGCGGAAATTGACGCGCTCATCGAGCGGGCGCGCGTAGCTCCGATCCTTCCGGTGGTCGGGCCGTCGGGCGCTGGCAAGAGCTCATTGGTGCGCGCGGGTTTCATCGCTCGATTGCGGGAGCAAGGGCGTTGGATCGTCCTTCAGCTGAGGCTCGGCAGCAGCCCGTTTCACGCGCTTGCTCGTCGCTTGTTGTTGCGCGAGCGCACTTCACGCGAGATGTCGGAAGGAGGGCCGCTGCTGAGTACCGGGCTCCAGGTCGAGGCACTCGCCGCCGAGCTTCGCTCCTCGCCCCGTCGCTTGGCGCTGCGCTTGAACGAGATGGCGCGCAGTGAGCAGGCCAACGTGCTGCTGTTTGTCGACCAACTCGAGGAGCTCTTCACCTTGTGCGATGAAGCGCCCGAGCAGGCAGCGGTGATGGAGGCGCTCTGTACCGCTGCCGAGGATGCAGACGATCCAGTGCGGGTGGTGTTCACCGTGCGAGACGATTTTCTCGGACGCCTGGTGACCGGAGCGCAAGTGCGCAACGCTCTTACCCAGCTGGTGGTGTTGCAAGCGCTGAGCGCCGCGGCCTTGGTTGAGACCCTGACCCGCCCACTCGCTTTGACTGGCTATCGATTCGAGCATCCGAAGATTGTCGACAAGATGGTCGAGGAGGTACGGGGCGAACCCAACTGCTTGCCCTTGCTGCAGTTTGCAGCTCATCAACTGTGGGAGGAGCGAGACCGGGATGCCAAGCTCCTGCTCAGCGCCTCATACAAGCGCATCGGTGGCGTTGCCGGGGCGCTTGCCAAGCACGCCGATGGGGTGCTCGATGGCTTGCCGCCGGAGGAGCAACAGCTCGCGCGCCGCCTTTTGTTGCGTTTGGTCACGGCAGAAAAGACGCGCAAGCTGGTCCCGCGCGCGCAGGTGATCGAGGGGCTCGGCGCCGAGGCCGAGGGCGTGCTCGAGCGGCTCGCCAAGGCACGCTTGCTATCGGTCGGCAGAGCAAGGACAGCGGGGCGTGAGCGAATGGTCGAGCTCACTCACGAGGCGCTCATACGGGCCTGGGACCGGCTGTCACGTTGGATCGATGACAGTCACGAAGAGCTGGTCCTGCTCGGTGAGCTGAGCGAGGCGGCGCGGCTTTGGGAAAAGCGAGGAAGGCGTGCGGAGGGGCTTTGGCGCGATGAGGCCCTGCTGGAGGTCGAGCGCTTGGTCAGTCGTCTCAACCATGAGCTGCCCGAGTTGGTTGGACGCTTTGTGGTTGCCTGTCGTGCACGACAAACAAGGCGCGTGCGGAGAGTGCGGCTGGCGACCGCGTTCACCTTGTTGTGCCTGGTCATCGTTGCGCTCGTGCTCACCCACCAGAAGCGTGAGGCGGACCAACAACGACAGCTGGCGCTTGCGCGAGCGGCCGAGGCGCAAGCCCAACGCGCCGAAGCGCTCTACGAAGGGGCCAAGGCGGCATTCGGTCAGGGCTACTTCTTGCAGGCTCGCGCCAAGCTGCGTTCCGCCCTCGAGCTTGGCGAGCAGGCCTCGACCGCTGCGCGCGCTTTGTGGTGGCAGCTGGCGCGCCATCCGCTGTGGTTTGAGGACCAGCTTGGGGCCTATGCATACTCGACGGCATTTTCGCCCGATGGCACCACTCTGGCCACGGGGTGCCAAGACGGAACGGTGTACCTGGCGGATCTCGCGACCAAGTCCACTCGGATGCTGCGGGGCTATGGCGACCCCGTCTTGGCCCTTGCGTTCTCGCCTGATGGTCGGCGCCTCGTAACCGGCAACTACGACGGGACGTTGCGCCTTTGGGCGCTGCCGAGCGGCAAGCTTCTGCGGCGGCATCCCAAGGTTCACCAAGGTGGTATGTATGCGGCTGTTTTTCGCCAAGATGGGGCACAGCTCGCCAGCGCCGGTTCGGACGGTGTCGTGCGCGTTTGGGACGCAGCAGCCGAGGCCGTAGTGTTCGAGTTGCGCGGCCACAAGGACCGCGTCTACAGCCTCAGCTACGCCCCAGGAGGCAAGGCGCTCGCGAGCGCGGGCCACGACGGTAGTGTTCGCTTATGGGAAATGGCGGCGCGCCGTGTGCGCGCGAAGCTGCTGGCGAAGGGCGCGACCTACACGGTTCGTTTCAGTCCTGATGGAACGCGTCTGGCAGCTGCCGGGGCTGACCGCAAGCTGCGTCTGTACAGCGTTGCGAGCAAGCAACTCAAGCAGACGCTCAGCGCTCACACCGACCGCGTGATAAGCGTGGCCTTCTCCCCCGATGGTAGGCGCGTGGCTAGCGCCGGTTTTGATCGAAAGGTCGTGCTCTGGGATCTTGCGCAAGGTCAGCGCTTGGCTGAGCTCGCTGGCCACACCGGGGCGGTCTACAGCGTGGACTTCAGTCCGAATGGCAAGCATTTGGCGAGCGCGAGCTTCGACAATAGCGTGCGCGTCTGGCGCGTGGCCGAAGCGAGCGTGATGACGCAGCCGAGTGGTCACGAAGGGGGCGTGCGCGGTGCTGTTTTCCATCCCGGTGGCCAGGTGGTGGCCAGCGGCAGCTCCGATGGCACGGTTCGTCTTTGGAGTCTGGCCAGCGGCAAGCAACTGCACGTTCTGCGTGGACATAGCGATGCCATACGTGGCATCGCCATCAGTCCGGATGGAGCTCTGCTCGCGAGCTGCAGCGTCGACAAGACCATCCGCTTGTGGGAGACGAGCACGGGCACGCAGAAACAACTGCTCGTTGGCCACAAAGGCGGCGTGCGCGCCGTCACCTTCAGCCCCGACGGAGCAACGTTGGCCAGCGCTAGCTTCGATTCGAGCGTTCGGCTTTGGGACGTGCGCAGTGGCACGCGGCTCGCGATTCTTGCAGCGCACGAGGGTGCCGTGATGACGGTTGCTTTCAGTCCGGATGGAAAGCAGCTCGCCAGTGGAGGACGCGACCGAAGCGTTCGATTGTGGGATGTGGCGACGCGTGAGCAGCAGCGTCAGCGTTTCAAGGTAGGTGCTGTCGTCTCCGGCGTGCGTTTCGCTCCCGATGGTGAATCCATCGTGGCCACGAGCGTTGACGGAAAGCTACACCAGTGGTCTCTGCCTCGAGGCAACCATCGCGTGCGCCTGGCGCGGTCTGGCCGTGTCTACGATGCTGCTTTCAGCCCGCGCGGCGGGTTGCTGGCAGTGGCCAGTGCGGCGCATGAAGTCCTGCTGCGCGACGAGAAGGACCAAACACTGAAGTTGAGCGGACATCGTGATGAGGTCCCCGCGGTGGGATTCGACGCGACGGGCGAGCTGTTGGTCAGCGGCAGTGAAGATGGCACCCTGCGGACTTGGAAGCTGAGCAGCCGCAAGCCGTATTGGCGCGCGCCGGCCATGCTCTCGCAGCCTCCGCGTCTCTTCACTCACACCGGTTGGCATCGGCTCGATGCGCCTGCTGCCAAGCCGGCGTGGGGCGAGCTGCCCGCTGCAATCAAGGGTATGATCGAGCAAGCCCGCTTTGCGGAGCAAGCAGGCAGCGCAGCGGTCTGCATTCATGCTGCTGATGGGTCGTTGTTGCTGGTCGACATTCGTGGCGAGCGTATTACTCATCGTGTGGCGGGCGTGGTCGAGGCGCGCGGATTGCCTGGCGGTTGTTTGCTCCGTACGAAGACAGAAGCGCAGTTTATCTCCGTCGATGGCGGTACGGTCAGCCTCGCGCTTGGCAAGCCCGCGCATGCTCTTGGCGGAGGCAATGACCAGTTGTTCGTGGCCACTGCTGACGCTGTGCTCGCCTTCGACGAGTCTGGCAAGCAGCTCACCCGTCACACCGCCAGCTCGGTCACGGCGATCGGCCACACCGCTGCGGGCATCGTCGTGGGGCACCGCGACGGCCAGCTGCAGCTGCTCGGCAGCAGCAACTTGGCCGCGGGTCGTTTCGAGGCGGTAGCGTCCAGTCCAGTCGTGCGGATCGTGGCTGGGCCGCGCGGCACCTTGGCTGTGGGCTATGCCAACGGAGAGGTTGGCCTCTGGGATGCAGGCCGTGGCGCGCGGCTCTTACACGGTCGTCTACACGGCCCGGTCGTGCACCTGTTGTTTGAAGCAGGGGGGCTCTACGCCTCCTCGGAGCTCGGCCAATCGTTGCGCTGGGACTTGGCGGTACTGTTGCGTGAGCGTTGCGACTTGTTGCGCGAGATTTGGAGCCAGGTCCCGGTGATCTGGGCAAAGGGCCGCGCACTGAGCCGTCCAGTTCCCGTCGCGCATCCTTGCTATCCCTAGGATCGCTCGTGCTGGCGCGGTGGCGTATCATGTGCGCTGCCTCATGGCTTCAAGAGCAACAACCTCTCCCCGACGAGCGCGGATCAGGCGGGCCGCCACGTGGCTGCTGGTAGTCGCCGCGACCGTGCTGTTCTGCGAGCCTACGCACGCCGAGCAACAGCTCGGGCTGAATGTGCACCAGTCGACCTCCTTCGGACTGGACATCACGCGCGATGCCGGGTTGCGCTGGGTTCGCATCGATCTGAATTGGTTCAACGCGCAGCCGTCCGAGAACAAGCCCCCGAGCTTCGACCTCTTCGACACCATCGTCGACGAAGCGCTCTCTCGCGGCCTCAGCGTGTTGGCCGTCATTGGCTACGGTCCCCAGTGGGCCTCCAGTGGTGACACGAAGGATGACGGTCACATCAACGATGTTCCCAAAGGTGCGACCTATGCTGCGTTCGTCACCGCCACCGTCGAGCATTTCAAGGATCGGGTGACCCACTACGAGCTTTGGAACGAGCCCAATTTGGGGGACTTCTTCGAGGGCACGCCTGAGCAGTACGTTCAAACGGTGCTATTGCCCGGCGCCGATGCGCTCCACGCTGCTTGTCCCAGTTGCAAGGTCGTCGGTCCGGGTCTGGCCACGGTGGGGGGCGCCTACGACGTCTGGATGGACGCTGCATTGTCCGCAGCCAAAGATCGCATCGACATCGTCAGCGGTCATGTCTACGCCGACTTTCATCAAGACAAGCTCAGCGACAACTTCTTCAACAAGCTCGAGCAGCACAGAACGGTCGAGATCGGCGGTACGGTCGTGTACGTGGGGCCGCTTTCGCTGCGCGAGGTCATGCAGCAGCACGGCGTAACAGCGCCTTTCTGGCTCACCGAGACGGGGCAAACTGCAACCTACGGCGATGGCGCGCAGGAGCAAGAGCAGCTCCTCTATTACCGGCATGTGCTCGAAGCGATGCTGACGCGTCCTTGGTGGACGACCACCATTTTTTACGAGGCTTTCGACATCGCCGACTCGGGGCACACCTGGGGCGTTGCGCTGGTGGACGAGCAAGCGCCAGGAGGTTACCGGCCCAAAGCGGTCATGGCGCTGCTGAAGAAGGCCGTCTCGTCCCAGCCAGCTTTTGGCGGCAACGGCAGCGATTGCAATGACGGGCTCGACAATGAGGGCGATGGGCTGGTCGATTACCCACTGGACCCCGATTGCGCCAGCGCGCTGGGCAAGTCCGAGGGCGACCCGCCGCTCGATCCGCCTGATGGGGGCGCTGGTGGTGGTTCAGTCGGCAGCGACAAGGCCGATGCGCCGGCGAGCGATCCGTCGTGTGGGTGCAGGGTGACGGGCGAGCGGAACCAACCGCAGGCCTTCGTTTTGCTATTGGTCGCGTTCGCGGTTGGCTCGAGCGTTCGCCGCGGCTATCGGCCGCGTCGTCGATAGCGACCTGCTTTGAGGTAATGTCCCACGTTGGCGCTGTTGGTGCGCTTGAGGGTGAAGGCCTCCACCGGTCCGGACAGTAAGCTCATCACTCCAGGACCGTGGCCGCTCTTGAAACTATCGCCGTGCACGACGCAGCCCACCATCAGCCGGCCGGGTTTGTACGACCAGCCCCACGAGCTGTCGTAGTCGCAAATGGCGACGATGTCGCCGAGGCGAAGCTTGTCGAGGTGGTGGGTTGCGAGCAGCTCGGGGTCGCTGGTTTGGATGTCGTAGTCGCCATGCCAGGGCTCGGTGGTGCCGAGGCCGGAGCCCATCAACACAGCCGGCACTTCGGCCACGACGGGAACCACGAGTGCGCCTTTGCTGGTGCGCAGTCCCCAGGCCTCGATTAGCTTGGGCGCCGCGTTGAACACGCGCACGTCGGGATGACCGGTCAGCTCCAGGCCTTGGCCTACGGCGCGCAAGCGGATGCGGTCGGCGTAGCTGATCTTGTCCAGCGCGCGCGGCGGAAAGTCGACGATGACATGCTCGACGCCGCCGTGCTTGCCGGTCACGACGCCACGGGCGCCCTTGGCGGCGCCGCTGAGCACCACCACATCGTTGCCGACACACACGTATTGATTGAGCGCGCGGTTTTCCTCGTTCTTGGTCGCCCCGTTGCCGATCATCTGCACCGTGACGCCAGGCTCGGCGTGGTCGGCCATCCAGCCGTAGCAACTGTCGCCCACCTTCACCGAATAGGTGATCCCGCCGGTGCGCGGCAGCATGAAGGGCCGTCCGTCGTGACCAACTTGCCAAGGGCTGGCGCGGGGGTAGCGAGGCTTGGCTTCGAGGGCGAACGCGACGAGCTGCTTGATGTTCGAACGGATCATGAGGCCTTATGGTCTTGCTGGGCCTGCTCGGCAAGCGCGCTCGGCTGCCGCGTGGTGCGTCGGAGTCGAAGCAAGCT
>CAZRGL010000195.1:13512-17034 GCA_964599485.1 uncultured Polyangiaceae bacterium | reverse complement strand
CAACGACGACTTCCGATCGCGTCGCATTCGTTACCCACGAAAGCAGCGGCTGTGCCGCCTGAGCAGCTGCTTCAAGTTGGCGAGCTGGCTCGAGCGTGCGGCAAGACGGTGCGAGCGATTCACCACTACGAAAACGTGGGCCTGCTGATGCCTCACAAGAGGTCGAAGGGACGCTTTCGCCTCTACGCGCCCGATGCGGTTGCGCGGGTTCGGTGGATCGGCAAGCTACACGAGCTCGGGATGACGCTCGCGGAAATCCAAGAGATTCTCGAGCTTTGGGAGCAAGCCCCGAACGCACCTGAGGCGATGGCGAAAATCCGTGCCGTATATCACCAGAAGCTCACGGAGGTACGTGGGCAAATCTCCCGGTTGGCAGCGCTCGAGCACGAGCTGTCGGCCAGCCTGGGTTATCTGGATACCTGTGACACCTGCGATCCCTCCGAGCTGATCGCTGCATGTTGCGCCTGTACCGCCCACGCGCCGGGCGAAGCAGAGCCCGAGCTCGTAGCCGGTCTTTATGCGGGCACGTCGCCCGCGGGAGCATCCTGAGGACAGAGCCCCAAGTGATCTACTGAGGCAGCAAATGACGATGAAGCTACCCATCTACATGGATTATCACGCCACGACGCCCCTCGATCCACGGGTCCTGGAGGCGATGATGCCCTATTTTGAAGAGCATTTCGGCAACGCCGCCAGCCGGAGCCACCGCTTCGGTTGGACCGCCGAAGAGGCTGTCGGTCGGGGGCGCGCCCAAATCGCAGCGCTCATCGGAGCAGCCAAACCCAAGGAAATCGTGATCACCTCCGGAGCAACGGAGAGCGACAACCTGGCACTGAAAGGTGTTGCCCACTTCTACCAGAGCAAGGGCAAGCACATCATCACCACCAAGATCGAGCACAAGGCGATCCTCGACACCTGCAAGCGACTACAGAAAGAGGGCTTCGAGATCACCTATCTGCCGGTGACCAAAGCCGGTCTGGTAGAGCCGCAAGCCGTCGCCGACGCCATCCGAGAGGACACCATCCTGGTGTCGGTGATGCTCGCCAACAACGAGATTGGCACCATCCAGCCCATCAAGGCGATCGGGGCGATCACCCGCGAAAGAGGCGTCCTCTTTCACGTCGATGCAGTGCAAGGGATTGGCAAGACGCCCTTCGATGTGCAGGACATGAACGTCGACTTGGCGTCGCTGAGCGCTCACAAGATCTACGGCCCCAAGGGCATCGGCGCGCTTTACGTGAGGCGGAGCCGGCCCCGGGTTCGGCTCAGCGCCGAGATCGACGGTGGCGGGCACGAGTTCGGCATGCGCTCGGGAACCCTCAACGTGCCAGGCATCGTCGGCTTTGGGAAGGCCTGCGCGATTCTCAGTGAAGAGTGGGTAACAGAAGCGGAGAAAATGCGCGGTTTGCGCGATCGCCTCTTGGACAAGCTGAGCGATGAGCTCGAAGAGGTGTTCGTCAACGGTTCGCTCGAACACCGCTTGGTCAACAATCTCAATATGTCGTTCAGCTTCGTCGAGGGTGAATCGATGATGATGGCCATCAAAGATGTGGCCGTATCGAGCGGCTCGGCCTGCACCAGCGCCAGCCTAGAGCCCTCCTACGTGTTGCACGCGATGGGGGTGAGCGACGACGCTGCCCACTCTTCCATTCGCTTCAGCGTAGGACGCTTCACCACCGAAGAGGAGGTGGACTACGTGGCCGCGCTCGTCATCGACAAGGTGAAGAAACTGCGAGCGATGTCCCCACTTTGGGAAATGCACAAGGACGGGATTGACCTCAGCACGGTCGAGTGGACGGCACATTGAGCGGACTTGACAGCACACAGAGCGGACTGAACAGCACATCGAGCCAGCGGAGAAACTGATGGCATACAGCAACAAAGTCATCGAGCATTACGAAAACCCACGCAACGTGGGGTCTCTCGACAAGACCGATGAAGCAGTCGGAACCGGGCTGGTCGGAGCGCCCGCATGCGGCGACGTCATGCGGCTGCAAATCAAGGTCAGCGATGACGGGATCATCGAGGACGCCAAGTTCAAGACGTTCGGCTGCGGCTCAGCGATCGCCTCGTCATCGCTCGCCACTGAATGGATCAAGGGCAAGTCCGTCGACGAGGCCAACACCATAAAGAACACCGAGATTGTCGAGGAGCTCAATCTACCCCCTGTCAAGATCCACTGCTCAGTGCTGGCCGAAGACGCCATCAAGAGCGCAATCGCAGATTTTCGTGCCAAGCAAGCTGCGCGCAAGGAGCTCGCAGGTGAGTAGGCGAGTGACCAAGCGGAGTGCATCATGATGACCGCACAAGTCGACCCTGTACGAGACAACACCTCCGGCCGAGACAAAGCGGGCCGAGAAAACGGTAAGCCGCCGGGCGAACAGAAGAAGTCGCTCAGCATCGGCTTGTCGCCCAAAGCAGCACGCCAGCTCTACGAGAACCTACGCAAACGCGGCACGCCTCAATCGGCATTGCGAATCGGAGTGCGTGGTGGTGGCTGCTCTGGGTTTGCCTACGTACTGGAGTTCGCCGACAAGCCACCAAGGGAAGGGCGCGACCTGGTTTTCAGCTTTCCTGTGGAGCGCATGGAAAAGGATGAGCAAGACCCCGGGACCGTCCAAGTCTACTGCGACAAGAAGAGCATCATCTACCTCGCCGGTAGCACCCTCGATTGGCAGAAGACCCTGATGTGGCAAGGTTTCAAGTTCATCAATCCGCAAGAGAAGGGCAGCTGCGGCTGCAACGAATCCTTCACCGTCTGACGCGCCGTCGCCCGCCCGAGGAGTCTGGCAATGCTGACCGATCCTTTCGAGACGCTGGGTTTGCAGCCGCGTTTCGACTTGGCACGCGAAACGCTCGAGCAGCGCCACCGCAGCTTGTCCGCCGCTCTGCATCCTGATCGCTATGTCGGCCGCCCTGCCAGCGAGCGACGCCTCGCCCTCGACCGCGCGATCGCCGTCAACACTGCAATGCGCTTGCTGCGTGATCCGGTCACGCGTGCCGAGAGCCTCATGCGCAGAGGCGGGGTCGCGATCGGTGAGACCCGAGAGCCTCAAGCATCGCCTGCGCTACTGATGGAGATGATGGAAGTACGCGAGGAGCTGGCCGAGATTCACCAAGCCAAAGACCTCGATCAGCTCGCCGCCATGACCGAGCGCATGCAGTCGCGAAAGGGCGATGTGCTCGACAAGCTTCGACAGGGCTTCGCGCACGCCAACGGCGATGTCGACGAGCTCAACAAGCTCCTCGGGCTGCTCGGCGAGCTTCGCTACTTGCATCGCTTCTTCGAGGAGCTGGCCGCGATTGAAGAAGATCTGATGACCTGAGAGACCCAATGCTACTCGAGATTTTCGACCCAGTTGCTGCGCCCCGCCCCATCGGAATCGACCTCGGAACGACCAATTGCTTGGTGGGCCGAATGCGAGACGGCAAGCCGGTCGCCATCGTCGATTGTGACCAACAAGCACTGCTGCCGTCGGGGGGGGACGAACCCCCCCAAGGCCCAAAACACGGCCGGCAGCC
>CAZRGL010000195.1:0-13502 GCA_964599485.1 uncultured Polyangiaceae bacterium | reverse complement strand
GCTACTACGACCGCAAGGGCCAAATCATCGTCGGTCACGAGGCCTTGCGCATGGCTACGCTCTATCCCAGCGATACCATCGCCAGCGTCAAGCGATTCATGGGACGAGGCGCCCGCGACGCCGAGACCGAGCGTTTGGGCACCTATGCCTTCGCGGCTCCAGAAAACGACGCACAAGCCCGTACCGTTCGGTTCCAAGTAGCGGGCGAGCGCGTGGTCACGCCCATCGAAGTGTCAGCTGAAATACTCAAGACGCTGCGCCAGCTGGCTGAAGACGATCTGCGTGCCATCGGCGGTGTGGTGATCACAGTCCCCGCTTATTTCGATGACGCGCAACGCCAAGCAACCAAGGACGCCGGCAAGCTAGCCGGGCTGCAAGTTCTGCGGCTCCTCAACGAGCCCACTGCGGCGGCTCTCGCGTACGGGCTCGACAGCAAGAACAACGGCCTCTTTGCCGTCTACGATCTTGGGGGCGGGACCTTCGATGTGACGATCTTGTTGCTCGACAACGGGGTCTTCCAAGTGCGCTCGACCGGCGGTGACAGCGCCCTGGGCGGAGACGACATGGACCGGGCCTTGGCTGAAGTGCTCCTGGCTCGAATGGGGACGGCCGATGCCGACACTGCCACGGCAGGTGGACGCGAAGTCGTGAGACTAGCGCTCGATGCGGCACGCCAGGTCAAACACGGGCTGAGCGAGCGTGAGAATGTCACGATCTCCCTCCCTGCCAAGGGCGGCGGCGAGGTGAGCGTGGACATCTCTCGCGCGCAATTCGAAGAGCTGATCAAGCCGATCGTGGCCCGCACAGGATTGGCGTGCAGGCGGGCATTACGCGACGCTGGAATTCAGGCCAGCGAGCTCGATGGCGTGATCCTCGTGGGCGGCTCGACGCGGGTGCCCTATGTGCGAAGCTATGTCACCGAGACCTTCGGCCGTGAGCCGTTGTCGGATATCGATCCCGACCAAGTTGTGGCTCTCGGGGCAACCATTCAAGCTGACATTCTCGCTGGCGGAGAGCAGCGCGGTGATGAGGTCTTGCTGCTCGATGTTCTACCTTTGTCGCTGGGGCTCGAAACCATGGGCGGCGTGGCCGAGAAGATCCTGCCACGCAACACCACCATTCCGGCAGGCGCACGGCAGGTGTTCACCACCTATGCAGACAAGCAAACGGGCTTTGAGCTCCACATCGTGCAAGGGGAGCGGGAGCTGGCCGATGATTGCCGCTCGCTGGCGCGCTTCACCCTCAAAGGGATCCCCCCCATGGCCGCCGGCATGGCCAGGCTCGAGGTGAGCTTCCATGTCGACGCCGACGGCTTGCTCAAGGTAACTGCCAAGGAGATCACCACCGGTGTCGAGCAACAGGTCGAGGTCAAACCGAGCTATGGCCTCAGCGACGAAGAAGTGGAGCAGATGTTGCTCGATGCGCTCGATTGCGGCGAGGAGGATTTCGAGCGGCGGCGCCTGGCGGAGCAACGCGTCGAGGCAGAGCGCATCGTACAGGCCACGGTGGGCGCCCTGCAGAGCGACGCGGCCCTACTCGAGCCAGGTGAACGCGACGACATCGAACGAGCCGTCGCAGCACTTCGTGAGGCGGCGCAAGCAACCCGGCCCGGAGTCATCCAGGCGCGTATCGAAGCTCTAGACCATGCAACCAAAGCTTGGGCGGGACGGCGCATGGACCTAGCCATCGGCCGCGCCATCGCCGGTCGGGATGTTGGCGAGGTCGACGCCAGCGTTGCTGATGCGCGCGGCGTCGACGCCCACGTCGAAGAGCACACCGCCCGCGCCGAAGCTCGACAGGTGGGCTCAGTGCAAGGCTCAGCGCCGCTGATGGCCATAGCTGAGCCAGCTGCGGAGGAGAGCTGAGATGGCCACAGTCCGTTTTGTAGCGGCGGGGCGCAGCTGGCAAACCGAAGCGGAGACAGGTGAGACCGTCCTCGAAGCAGCGCGCCGATGCGGCGCTCCTGAGGGAGACGCCTGCGGGGGCGTGTGCGCCTGCTCGACGTGCCACGTCTACATCAACCAAGGCCAAGCGTCGTTGAGCGCAGCTGAAGACAACGAAGAGGATGCACTCGACAAAGCCTTCGACGTGCAACTGACCAGTCGACTGGGTTGCCAAGCCACCATCACGGGCGAAGGTCCGATCGAGGTGCAAATCACCGAGGAGAGCTTGGACGCCTTCTACAACGAGCATCCCAAAGAAGTCGATCCGCGGAGCAACTAGTTTGAAACAACTCCCCAACAACAGAGTTGGGCCCGGACACTAACTGGCAGTCTCGTCAGATTGCTCTCGTTCGGAGGGTGCGTCGGAAGGTAGCTCCTCAGCTTCTTCTTCTGTTGCCCAGAGCTGCATCACCGCGACCGCTTGGTCAGCGTCGATCATCAAGAAGCGCACAATGGGCTCTCGCTTCTCATTCACCTCGTCGCGCTTGTACTCCGTGCTGACTTGATCCACTGACAAGCAGGAAAACCCGCAACCCGCGCAGCAATGCAAGTTGACACTGGTGTAGGGGCTATCCTCAGCCGGGGGAAGCTGGAGCAGGGCTTCGATTTGGCCGCTTTCGAGTTGAGCACGAAGCAGGTCCTGGCTTTCGGAGAGACTGAGCGGACCGTTTTCGACGACCGTCGAGGTCCACTGTCCACAGGCCTCACAATAGGGCTCGTTGCCAACCATGGAGTGAGCCAACCAACCCGCGATGCCAGAAACAGTAGCGGCCTCGGCGACCCACAGGATGTGCAGCTCAGTTCCCTTGGGCGTATGCGAGCGCATCTTCCACACGCCGCGCTCGGCGATCGCAGCCATGTAGTCCCACAGCTCGACAGGGTTGAATTCCCATACCGAATCGCCCTTGATGACTGCGTGAACGTAGAACACCCAGCTGAGGTAGGTGGCCACCAACCCCATCGCAAAACCAATGAGGGCCACGAGGTAAGGCGCACGCACGCTTCCCATGCTGGCGCCCATGCCAACCACCCCGCCTACAGCAGCGCCAAACACCATGGTAGCGATCACGGTGAAATAGACGAACGGGTTGTACAGCGACAAATACGCGTAGATCGCTCCAACGACCAGGCCTGCCACGACGCCACCGGCCACCATGATGGCAGCGCCTGAAGCAGTCATGTGGACGAGGGGAAAGCGATAGTAGCGATCAGGACGAGCCATCGTGAGAGCGACTGTATCACCCTCGCGATTCGGCTCGCGCGCTGATCACGAGGCGCTGAGGTCTCGCGAAGTGGATTGACCCAGTACGGACGCTACGGGGTCAGCTGCAGATGCAGGTTGTAGGAACCGTAGTCGAACTCGAAGTTCCCGTTGCCGTCGACGACGACGTAGTACTCCTTGGCGCCTTGCACCGGGAAGGTGATCTGCGCCACACCGAAGCCTGCTTGGTTGCAAGCGAGCGAGGGACCTAGATTGCCCATACCGTCATCGCATTGGTCTGGGCCCACCGCATAGATCAAGCGGTTCCAGCAACCGGGATCGACCAGGCCGTTCTGTGCGCAAACGTCAATCGTGCCGGTGATGTCGTAGCCGATGGAGGCCGTGATGGTGCCATCCTGCGACGGGGTGATGCGGTAGACGCGATCCTTGCCACCAGCTTGCGCACCGCAGCCATCAATCGAGGGCGCGATGTAGTCATCACCGTAGGGCGTGGTGTTTCCCTGGAAAGCCAAGGGCTGGTTGGGCAGGAGCACCACGGGCTCACCGTCGCACTTGTCGAACAAGCTGATCAGGTCGAACTTGCACCCGTTGGTGCAGCCGTCGTTATCGTTCTTGTTACCGTCGTCGCATTGCTCGCCGGGGTTGAGGATTCCGTCGCCACATATCGGTGCCGTGTACTCGACGGTGATCTCGTAGGCGCCTGAAGTGCCGTTGGCGCCATCGATGAATAGATAGGAAATCTCGGCGCCCGGCTGGTGCAGCGCGTACTCTTCATGGTCAGTGTTGAAGAAGGCCCAGCAGCCGTAGAAGGACGCCACACTTGCATCGTTGCAACCCATCGGCGCCCGAGCGTACATCGTCGGATCGAGGTTGCTGCCAGGGGCAGCTTTCACGACGACTTTCCACGAGCCCGGCGCTTTGATGTCGAACTCGTAGACGGCATCGGGCCCGTCGGAGAGCGTCCCGCCGCAGGCGAAGCTGGCATAGCCGTTGGTGAGCCCGGACGTGTCACCACGTAAACAGTACTTGTCACCCACGTCGAGGGTGATCTTGTCACCGGGGCAGGCATCGACGCCGGTGTTCTCCACGAGCACGCCGCCAGGACATGGATCGGGCACGCCGCCGGTGCCGCCGCCGCCGCCGGTAGCACCGGTACCACCGGTACCGCTACTGGTCGGCGTCGAAGAGCTCGTGTTGCCCGCGGTGCCGCTGCTGCTGCCGCCGCCGCCGGTGTCGCCCCCACCGGTACCGCTGCTGGTTGTGGTCGTCGTCTTCGGGGGCGGATCGGTCTCGACCTCGGCGCACCCTGGCGCGGTCACGAAACCGATGAGAAGCGTTGCGGCACAGCAGGTGACGGCAGAAAGAACAGTACGCGTACGCAGCGAAGACGGCATGCTGAGGCACTCCTGGGTTGGGGATCTCAATAAGGATCCTGAAGTTATCCACTAGCGTACCACGCGGGTCCTAGACGTCCACTACCTGCCGCCGACATGTGAGTCGAAAGAAGTGCTCTGGCACAACCTGCGGGTCGTGGGCAATGAGCAGCACGCGCGTGCGTTGACTGAGCTCGTCGATGAGTCGCTGCAGCAACTGACGGCCAGCGGCGTCGAGGCCTGCTTCGGGCTCATCGAGTATCAACAGCTCGGGCAACTGCCCGTGGTGAGGCAGGAACATGCGAGCCAAATGCATGCGGCGACGCTCCCCGCCTGAGAGCTCGGCGGCGCAAACCTCACTACAAAGGCCGGCAGAGTTACGGCTGCGCAGCATGTCACCGAGGCCGAGCTCGTCGAGCGCTGATTCAATTTGCTCTTCGCTCAGCGAATCACCCGCCAGCATCCGCAAGTGGTAGCCGATGGAGCGGCTCGCGGACAAAAACGCCTGTTGTGGAAGGTAAGCGACCCTGGGCCGCAGCTGTTGGATCAGCTCCGCGTCGCTCGGCGCTCCGTCGAAACACACCCGCCCGGCGCTAGGCTCCAGGAGCCCGAGCAACACCAACGCCAAGCTGCTCTTGCCAGCACCGTTGACACCCATGAGCGCCAGGCTCTCACCTGCTTTCCAGCAATGGGCGACGGCCGAGGGAGTCTCTGCGCTCGAGCCTGGGTACCGTACGGTCACGTTGTCGAAGCTGATCTCGGCTTCGCGAAGCCATCCCGCCGGCCTGCTGCAGTCCCCATTCGGGCTCGCCAGTGCTGGTGGTGGCTGTGACGCCTCGGCAACAAACCGCTCGAGCAGGCGACGCTGTGGTCTCGATCGGGCCAGCTCAGCCGCGGCGCGAGCCAGACCGATGGCGAGAACCAGGGCCGTGGCAACCAAGGCAGCGACGGTGGCGAGCTGAGCCCCCGTAGCCGCCAGTTGTCGCCCTACGGCGTCCCAGCTCAGTGCCGGCACCGCGGCGAGCAAAGCCACGCCGAGGGGCACCAACGCGAGCAGCGCGCCATGGGTCGCGACGCGACGCTTGTGCGTTGCCAAGCTGTCGACGCGACCCAGCATATCCACACAGAACGCGACTTGACGGCCGTGGGCGCGCAACTCGGCGCAACCATCGAGCAAGACCTCGACGTCATTGACCAGCTCGATCATCAGGCTATGACTTGCCCGTTCCGCTTGCGTTTGGCTCCGGTGCGAGACCGCCAGCAGCACACCGATGAGACCCAGCGCCAGCAGGCCCACCGCCGAATAGAACCAACCGACCAACCAAACCACCGCCCCTACCACCAACAACAGACCCGCCGCGTCGGCAGCCAGTCGGGGAACAGTGCTGGCTGAAACGTTGGCGGTGCGATGGGCCGCTTCCACCAGCATTGCGATAGATCGGTCAGAGCTTCGGGCGCGCAGGCTGGCCACATCGTGCCCGGTGGTGGCAGCGATGAGCTGGCGCCAATGCAGCCGAAGCGATCGTTGCAGCAAGGCCCCGGAGAGCAAACCGCGAAGCACGGCCAGAGCATTGAGGGCGGCTGCGGCAACCAAGGCCGCGTCGCGGTGACCGTGCGCCAGCGCCACCAGCGAGGCAGGCACAGCGAGACGTGCGCTGAGATCCACCACAGCAACAGCGATGGTCCACGCACGTGAGGTTGCGACTGGTGGCGGTGTTGAACGTTTCACGGTACTGGGCAACTCAGTATCATACGAAAGTGCCTCCGCGTTTGCGTTCGCCGACGACAATCGGCGCGCGGCGCCCAAAAAAACCGTGTTGCCAACCGAAGTTATCGCGTTCATGCACAAAGCCGCTGCCACCAGCGCGGCCGAGCGCCAATTTGCCCTGCGCGCGTGCTTTTGGGCGCCCGTGGTGGAGGCTTCGCTGACCATCGGGGGGCTGCAACGTACTTTGAGGTGGGTGCAGCGCCTACCTCGCAGAACCACGGCGCCAGATCTCAGCATTGCCGCGGGTGAGCGAATGGTCGGTTGGGCATTTCGCGCCCAGCCTTGGCTCCCGGGAAAGTGCTTGAGCCGCGCTTTGGTCCAATACGGCCTGCATAGACGCGACGGCACAGCAGCCCGTTTCGTGGTTGGGGTTCGTCACGGCACGAAGCAAAACGGCGCGCAGCAGCGGTCTCTGGACGCGCACGCTTGGGTCGAGGCCATTGCCAGCGAGCAAGATGGCACAGCCCCAGTGCCGCCCTACGAACCTGTCCTCAGAGCGGAGCACGGACCATGAGCGGCTTCGCTGTTTTGCTCGACGAGGACCAACAGCGCCGTTCGCCAGCTGCGCGCGACGAATTGCTCAACGCCATGCTCGGGCGGCTGCGGCACAGGGGACCAGACCACACCGCAACGGCGCAAGCTCGAGGCTGCGGATTAGGTCATTGTGGACTCGAAACCACAGCTCACGACGTGGGCGAGCGCCAACCCCGCGAGCAGGGCGGCGTGGTGATCGTGGCCGACGCTCGCCTCGACAATCGCGCTGAGCTGATCGACTCTTTGCCAGACGACCTGCTCGATGAGGCTGCAGATTCGGACCTGATTCTGCGTGCTTATGCGCAATGGGGTACGTCCTGCGCGGCTCGGCTTCGAGGCGACTTCAGCTTCGCGATTTGGGATGGGCCCCGCGAGCAGCTGTACTGCGCACGCGATCAGTTGGGCATAAAGCCGCTCTTTTATCTTCACCGCCAGGGAAGCTTCCGGTGCGCTTCGGAGGCGTTCGCGCTGTTTGCGGGGGGCGAGCTGCAGCCGCGTCCTCACCTGCCGAGCATCGCGCTCTACATCGTCGACGCCTATACCGAGAACGGTCAGAGCCTTTACGAGGACGTTTTCGCGCTCCCCTCGGCACACCAACTGGTGGCACGCCGCGGCATGTTGAAGCTCCAGCGCTATTGGTCCCCGGACCCTTGGCGGCGACTGCCGCGAATGGGCGATGAGGACTACGCGGCCCTGTTTCGCAGCGCCTTCGGCGAGGCGGTTCGTGCGCGCCTGCGGTCCAACGGCCCGGTCGGGGTGATTCTCTCTGGCGGACTCGACTCGTCCTCGGTTGCTTGTGAAAGCGAGCGGCAGCGACGACAGGGTCATGGGCCAAGCCAACGTGCCACTTTGCTTCACTTCGATTTCGGCTCGCTGGAATGCGACGAGACCTCTTTCAGCCAGGCGGTGGCAGGGCGCTGGGACCTGCCGATCGTCAACCTCGATGCACTTTCGCAAGACGACGCCACCGATCCACAATTGAGCAGGAAGCTCCCAGATCTGTACTACTACCCCGGAGCGCTCTTGTGGCGGGCGCTGCACGAGGAAGCCTCCAATCGTGGGATTCGCACACTCTTCACGGGCTTTGGCGGAGACGATTGCATGATGCGCACCGGCCAGGAGCTGGTCGACGATCTGGCGGCAGGCCAGTTGCGAACGGCTGCCCGAGCTTGCGGCCTGACGAGCCGCCCACTGTCATGGCAACCTTGGCGTCAGTTGTTGGGCGCGTGGCTACGGCGCCGTCTCCCTGAACCCTCCTTGGAGATTGCTCGGACGCTTCGCTCCAGCCCGCGCGGGGCGCTGCTGGCGCCCAAACCTTGGCAATGGGCCGCCCAGCACCACCGCGACACACAGCGACGGCTTCGCGCGCGCCGCTGCCCCGATCGTGTCTCGGCCGCGTTGTGTGACAGGATCGAGGAGTCAGTCCAGCACCTCGTCATGAGCCACACAGACCGGCTGGCCGCCAGCTCCGCCGTGGAATACCGCCATCCTCTCCTGGATCTGAAGCTGTTCGAGCTGTTGCTCAGCATGCCGCGCGAGCAACGCTTCGTAACCGGAACGCGCAAGCCCAAGCCTGTACTGCGCCGGGCCATGCGCGAGACACTACCGGTGGAGGTGTATCGCCGAGTCGATGCGCCGATATTCACCAGTCACCTTGCTGCATCCATGTCGCAGCACGCAGCGCTGATCCGCAGCCTCTTTCGAGACAGTCGGCTGGAGCAGCTTGGACTCATCACAAAGGACCACGCAAAACGCGCCCATCTAGCGGTAGGCGGGCAAGCATTGTATCGTTTCCTCAACCACGCCACGATGGAGCTTTGGTTGCGGCAACTCGACTGACGAGGACGAACATGAAAGACAAAAAGAAAGCGACACAAACGGGGCGCCCCGAAAGTGGGGCTGGTCGCAACAAGCGAGACTACTGCAAGCCGGAGCTCATCGAGTTTGGCAAAGTGGCCGAGCTGACACTTGGCGGCGGCGCATCCTCCCCCGACGGTGGCCGCTCCTTGCAGGGCTAACTAGTGTCTGGCCCAGCCCATTAGAGTTCTTTTTGGCGCTTCGCGGAAGAAGGGGATTTTGGGCCGGCCACCAGCTAGTCGACTTGCTTGCGCTAATTCGAGCAGCGTGACTCCCCAGCATAACCTGCCTGCGTCGGGCACCGCATGCAGCACTACAAGCTGAACGGGATCACACTCAGCACTGAGGTCGTGCTTCGCACGCTCAGCCCTGTTGCGACTGGAGCTGAGCCTGACCAAGCGATTTGCTTTCGCATCCAGGACAGCGAGGACCCACCGCGCAGTTGGCGGCAGCTCTACACCATTCCGTTGAAGATGTGGACGGGCGAGGAGCGGCCCTTCTTGACCGTCAAACGGGCCGTCGATGGCTACCATCTTCGTTTTCATGGCTACGCCGATTTCGTAGTCGACGCGGCAGGTAGCGACGTCTGCTGCACGCCCTTGGCCGACTGCCCGATCGAAACCATCGAGCAACTGCTCGTTGACCAGATCCTGCCGCGCACGATGCAGCTGAGAGGCAGTCCTTGTTTCCACGCCAGCGCCGCCTACATCGAGCAGCTCGGCGTCGTGGCGGTGATGGGCGGCTCGGGCGCAGGCAAGTCCACGCTTTGCGCGGCGCTCTGCAAGCACGGCAGCTTGGTGGCTGACGACTGCATGGCTGTACGCGTCGAGGACAAGCTGATCAGCGTGTTTGCTGGGTATCCTTCGGTACGTCTGTGGCCCGCCTCGGCTCGAGCCGTCGTAGGTGACACCAACACCCTCGAGCGCGCGACGCCCCGCCTACCCAAGCTGCGTGTGAAGCAGCCGTTGGGCACCGAGGGCCTTGCCTTGGAGCGAATCATCTTGCTCGAGCCAGTGGCCGAAGGCCCCGCTCGCATGCGTCGGTTGGCAGCGAGCCAAGCCGTCGCCCAGTTGACCCGCTGCTTGTTTCGGCTCGATCCCGAGTGCAACAGCCAGCTCGACAACGAATTCCGATTGCTGACCGAAGTGGCCGCTCGCGTGGGCGTGTACCAACTGCATTTACCCCACGTGTTCGAGCAGTTGCCCGAAGTCGTTCAATTGGTGACGAGCGACCTGAGCTAGCCCGCGAAGGACCCGCGCCCCAAGGCCATTGCTGGCTACCGAAGCTCGACCAGGCCGCGACTGCGGAGCTCGCCGAGCAGCTCCTCGAGGTCACGTCGAGCCGTACCTGCGTCGACCTCGAACTGAGCAACGATCTGGTTGATCGTCTCGCCAACCGTGGCCCCGGCACCAAGGATTTTCCAGATCTCGCTGCCAACCTCGTTGAGCCCAAAGTAGGTCCCCGAAGCGAGATCGAGCAGCACAGCTTCGCCGTCGAGAATGCGTGACAAGACCTCTTTGGAAACTTCTATGCGCTCGTCATCTGCCATGGACACGGCCTTTCCCATTTCAGCGCTCACGGACGTGCCGCCGTCGGAATCGAACGGGCCGATCCCTCCTCGCCAGCTGCCTCGTCTTCGATCTCTTCGCTGAGCACGCTTTCACGCGGAGCCAGCTCCGAGCCGAGCCGCCGCAAATGATGGGCAAGCACATCCGCGATGACCTGCAGCAGAATGTCGGACTGCAGGGACATCTCGGGCTCTTCGAAATCGTTGATGACAGAAACCTTGAGGGCCGCGCGAGCATTTGCGTCACGCCCCAGAGGAAAGCTCGCCACGGCGACGACTACGCGCGGATCGCAATCGCTGTTGTACCAGCTCATGAAGGGCTCTTGCCCCTCCTCGGCATCGACGAGGCCAATCTCCACTGCGGCGAGATCCGCCTCCTGAGCCAACTCGACCAGAGCCTCGATGAGCTCATCCTCTTGCTCGGCGTGGCCAAAACGCTCCGACACGTTGGGCACGACATAGCGCAACATCTCAGTGTCCCGAGAGCGCACCCGAGCCCTCTGACGCCTGAGGGTGTGCAAGCGCGAGAAGTATCCGACGAAGCGCACCAGTCCCAGCAACACCACCGTGGTGGTCAGCAACGCCACACCCACTTGCCAGCTGCGGCCCAAGTAAACCGCGATGGCTGCCGCGGTGAAGATGGTGCTCACGCCATAGAGGATGAGCACCGCGCGACGGTGCGTGATGCCGAGATCGACCAAACGGTGATGAATGTGGCCACGATCGGGCGAAAACATGGGACGTCGCTCGAGAAAGCGGCGCACCATGGCAAACATGGTGTCGAAGATGGGCACACCGAGCGCCACTACGGGCACCAACAAAGCAACAGCGGTCGACGCTTTCTGCGAGGCGCCCATCAACGCGCTAGCCGCCAACACGTAGCCGAGTAAATAGCTACCCGAATCCCCCATGAATATTCGGGCCGGGTTGAAGTTGTAGAAAAGAAATACGAGGACCGCGCCCAACATGGCAGCCATGCTCTGGCCACCGATGTTGGCCACCACCAGATTGGTAATGCCCGAAATTAAAACGACGCCGGCCGCGAGGCCATCGAGACCGTCGATCAGATTGACCGCGTTGGTGATCCCCACAATCCACAGGACCGTCACCGGCAGGCTGAAGATCCCCATGCTGAGCTCGCCCACATAGGGCAGCACCACTGCGCCGATACGAAAACCACAGAAATAAGCGAAGGTCGCGATGGCAATTTGGGCGTAGAGCTTGTGCAGTGCGCGCAGTCCGCGGGTGTCGTCGAGCGCGCCGAGAATGCACATGGCAACGCCACCGACACACAAGCCCAACACCTTGGCAACCTGGCTTTGGAACAAGGCGGCGACGGCATTTTCGACAAAGAACAGGCCGAGCACCGGGGCAAACAGAGCCACGCAGATGGCCACGCCACCGAGCCGCGGGATGCGATGGGCGTGCATGTGGCGGCCTCCGGTGGAGGACAAGACCTGATAGCGCAAGGCGATTCGCCGAATCACAGGCGTGAGCACGCCTGCCACGAAGGCGGCGATGACGAATGCGATCAGATAGGTCCTCATGCGCTTGTCCGAACCATGGACTATTGGATGCCCCTCCCGCCCACAGCATTCACCGCCGACGCCTACCTACCATAACCCAGCCCTCACGGCTGCGGCCAGCTCACGGCACAATCAGCTCAACTGCTGGATTTCGTGGCGATTTGTCGATGAAAAGGCTACACAAGCCTTAGTTCAGATGCTCCCAAAGCTCGCAGGCTCAGAAACCGCCAAGTCTCTGCAGCTGTATATCGTCATCAAGATCGGTGACAAGACGTATACCGGTGACGTGGCGGAGCTCGAGATCACTGAAGTCACGGTAGATTACGCTGTCGACGATGGGCCACTGTTCGCGCTCTCCCAGATGGTCGAGCTCGAGTTCACAGGCAAGCGCGTGAAACGGGCAGTCTTGCTGGACGGCATGGTGGTCAAGCGGATGGAATCGAAGAGCCACCGGCGCTACACCTACCAGTTCCAGTTGCGGGCAGGGCAAGACGCCGGCGACGTGTTTTCAATCTTCAACCTCCGCAAGGCTTATCGCGCTCCAGCCATCGCGTCGATTCTCGTGGAGGTGCTACCAGCCGGCGATTTCGAGCGGCCCAACATGAAGCCCATCGGCGCCGATCTGGCCGACATTTCGGCCAGCGGTATTGCGATCGTCGTGACACCTGATGGTGATCGCCAGCTGGTGCACGGCAACCACCTCTCGATGACCTTCGAGCTGCCAACGAGCGTCCAGAAGATCACGTTGGAAGCGACAATCGTCTACCGCTTGCTTCTTCACTCCAAGGCGGTGCGCTACGGCTGCGTCTTCCTCCAGAAGCAGCGTGGTTTTGCGCGCATGGAGGACCTCGTCGTCGACTACGTGATGACGTACCAGCGCAAGACCTTGAAGTACCGGGGCGTCAACGAAGACTAGGCCCGTGAATGGTGTAGCCCACCGGCGCACCCCATGCACGGTGAGCCAATCGGCAACAATCAACATCTTGGCGCGCAACAATCAAAGTCGTCGTGAGGAGCGATCGAGCGGAGAGCCGCCCGTGCGCGGCCGGCCCAGTTGGCTGACGCTACTCGCGGCGCGACTCGATCGGATCGAGCTCGAACGACCCGTCGAGTTGTTGCTGGTGATCATCGTAGTGGGCTCGATCCTGGCGGTCGGTTCTGTCCACCCCATTTCCATGGTGGTGTTCGGTAGCTTGGCCACCGCGGCACTGTGCATCGCGACTTGGCTTCGAACTGCCCCAGGTCGTCGCGTCCCGCTGTCTTGGCCGGTGCTGATTGTGTGGGCACTGGCCGCCATGTGTCTGCTGCAGGTCATTCCGCTGCCGCTCAGCTGGCTCGAGCGGATTGCGCCAACCACCGCGGACATCTGGTCGCGCAGCTTGTTGCCACTAGGCGAAGCGGCGCCAGCTGTTGCGCCGATCTCACTCGATCCCTCTGCGACCATGATCGAGGCGCTGCGCTGGTTCAGCTATGGCGCGGTCTTCGCGGCCGCTTCGGTGGTGGCATCGCGACGCGGCTCCCGCTGGGGTGTGACCTTGGTGTTTGCAGCAGCAGTCGTCGCCGCGGTCACGACGGTGGGGCATGGTTTGGTCGGCGCCGAGAAAGTCTTTGGCATCTACACTCCTGACTTCAAGCCGCTCCCCTGGCACGTGGGGCCGCTGCTCAACCCCAACAACCTCGCCGGCCTGTTGAACTTGGTCGCCTTGTGCGGC
>CAZRGL010000194.1:0-17114 GCA_964599485.1 uncultured Polyangiaceae bacterium | reverse complement strand
AAGCCGGACGAAAAGCCCACCATTCGCGGCAAGCTCACCCCGACCAGCAGCGGGCTCATCAAGTCCAAGAAGGACGACGAGGACGGGGACGGCAAGGAAGACAAGTAGCTGGGCTCGCGCGCGGGTCGAGAAGCCAGGCCAGCTCGGCAACCGACGAGCAGCCTAGACGGCTTGCTTCTTCAGCGGAGGCAACGCTAGTCTTTTGGCAGAGATATCATGGCCAAGCAAGAAAGCCCTCGTAGGTCCTTTCTCGGCACTTTGCTCTCAGCGGGTGCGGCACTCTGGGTAGCTGGTAGCGGCCTGGCATCGGCCGTGGTGACCGCTTGCAACCCGGTGGCCAAGTATGGGGGGCCGCCGCCCATCGATCCCGAGCCCACGACGAAATATGGCGGTCCGACCGCCGCCCCGGCTACCGGCACAGGAGGCGGGCCGGCTACGGTTGGCACCACGACCAGCGTTGGTGGAGCTGCGCCTTCTACGTCGAGCAGCTCGGTGGTGGCTACCAAGCCGAAGCCGCCCCCGCCAGTGGCGCCCAAATACGGCCATCCGAAGCCAATCATCACCAAGTACGGCGGTCCTCCGGCCAAGCCGAAGTACGGTGGCCCCCCGCTCAAGACGAAGTACGGCGGTCCGCCAGGCTACTAGCCTTCTTCCGCTCTGCCATGGCTCCAGCAGGCTTCGGACATGACGATCCTGGGCGCGTAGGTCTTGCCGACGCGGGTCGGCTGGTTCGCCTGCACCGCGCGGCCTCCGAGCGCAAGCAGCTGATGAAGGCGCCGGATCTGACCTATTTGTTTTGGGAGTCGACGCTTCGCTGCAACTTGCGCTGTGCGCACTGTGGCTCGAGCTGTGAGCCCAGCTCATCCGTCGACGAGCTGACCACCGGCCAAGTGGTCGACATTCTGCGCACCATCGCCGCAGACTTCGACACCAGTCGCATTTTCGTATCCATCACCGGCGGCGAGCCGCTGCTGCGCAAAGATCTCGTCGAGGTTGTGGCCGAGATGAGCCGCCTTGGGATGCGCAGTTGCATCGTCACCAACGGCACGTTGCTCACCAAGGAAAAGGCCGGCGCGCTCTACGACGCTGGCATGCGCACGGTGTCGGTGAGCATTGACGGTGATCGGCGCGAGCACGAGCAAGTTCGCGGCAAGGGCAGCTACGACAAGGCGCTCGCGGGCATGCGCGTGGCACGCGAGGCGGACTTCATCGACGTCGAAGCGATCACCTGCGCCCGGCCCGCCAACCTCAGCAGCTTCTCTCAGATCGAACGGACCGTGCGCCAGGCCGGAGCCAACATGTGGCGAATCATCACGATCGACACGATGGGCCGATTGGCAGGCGGTCGAGATAGCTCACTATGGCTCGATCCAGCCCAAGCTCGTCGAACGCTGGCTTTTGTCGAGCGCAGGCGCATCGAGCTCGAGCGGGCTGGCGACGATTTCAGCTTGCAGTTCTCTTGTGGGGGCTTTCTCGGCGTGCGCCGCGACGCGGCCGTCCGCCCTGCCCAGAGCCAGTGCTACGCCGGCCTGTGTGTGGGCTCGATTCTCTGCGACGGACAAGTGAGCGCGTGTCCCTCTCTGCCTCGCAGCTGGGCGCAGGGCTCGGCCTTGGAGCAGCGTTTCTCGACGATATGGCGCGAGCGCTTCGTCGAGCACCGCACGACACAGTGGCGCAAGACCGGCCCCTGCGATGGGTGCGACTGGTTCAGCATCTGCCTCGGCGGCGGGATCCACGAACGGCTCGCGCAGCCTGATCAATTCTGTTGGCTGGAGCGTCAGTGCGACGGTTGACCGAGGAAAAACCTCTGAGCACGCGTCAGGGCCGGTCGGGGTTGTTGCACAGTGAGTCTCTGAAGCGTTTCTGCGTGAGCCAAGTGCGTCGCAACCCTTCGACGGTGCGAAGCCCGTCGAGGTTGCGGTAGAAGCCGCATGGGCCGCAGATGTCCGGCGGGTTGCTCAAGAAGCGATTGCGTATCTCGGTGACGCGATCTGATTGCCAGATTTCGAGCAGTGACGACTCCATGATGTTGCCCACCACGAGCTCGCTGCTGGCGTTCAGATCTTGGCAGCCGCACAAGCCGACGTCGCCGTTGGAAAAGACGATTGGGCCGTCGTAGAGCCAGGCGCACAGTTCACGTTTGACGGGGATCTCACGTTGCACGAAGCCACGCGGCAAGCGGCTGACGTCAATCAACCCTGTCCAGTCGCACATCGCAAAGGTGAAGTCGATTTTCGGATTGAAAGCCTTGATGGGCTGAAAGTCAGGATCGGCCAGCACCTGCTCCAGGGAGCGATTGGTGCGAAAGCCAACGGTGATCTCCACAGGTTGGCCCAGCTCGTGGTTGCGGCGGACCAGAGCGGTGATGTTGTCGCGCATCTTGTCGTACTTCTTGGTGCGATAGAGGGCGACGTAGCTCTCACGCTCGAAGCCAGAAGTCGACAGCAGTACTTTGCTGATGCCGCTCCGTAGGAACGCGTCGACGCCGACGCGATCGAGCGCAATGGCGTTCGTGATCGACCAGATGTTCTCGATGCACGGCTCGGCGCGCGCCAACGCGACCTTCTCCAAGTAGGTGGGGTCGAGCAGGGGATCGCCAACTACGACCTCCATGTGAAGATCCCCTCCGCCGACGGCCACGTAGTCGGCCAAGGCCTTCTTGAACACCTCCATGTCGAGCACCGTCTTCTTGCGCTCCATGAACTGGTAAGCGCAGAACACGCAGTCGGCATTGCATGCGTTGGTGGGCTCGATGTGAAGATTCCAGGGTCGCTGGACAAAAGGCCGCAGTTGCCTGTCCAGCAAAACTTGCGGCCACAGCTCCGATTGGGCAACCGTGCGCCCAATACGCAGAACTTTCTTCCAGAACTCAGCCTGGCCAAACTCGCGCCGACGAGCCCACATCTGGCGGGCGTAACGGTTCAAGTTGTCGATTTGACGAGGTTTTTTCACGCTGCCTCAGAGGATTTCCGGGTCGGTTCAACCGACTCGTCCACTGGCCGCGGGGGCCGCTGTTTGGTGGCCTGCTTATGCCCAACTAACCAGGTTGCAACAACCATGAACGAAATGGTCGGTTGGGACACCTTTATCTGGGGAAAAGATCCACGACGGCTATACTCCGCGCGCCCAAACAGGAAAGTCACGAGGCACCGAGATGAGCACAACCCCGCCAACCGTACCCTTTCTCGATCTGAAGACCCCCCATCAAGAGCTCTCCGAGGAGATCCTCGCCGTGTGGAAGAAGCTGTTACACAACGCGGCTTTTGTGGGCGGCGCCGAAGTAGCAGGTTTCGAGGAGGAGTTCGCGGCGTTCTGCAATGCCAAGCATGGCATCGGCGTCAACAGTGGTACCGATGCGCTCCGTCTGGCGATCATCGCGCTCGGCGCTGGGCCCGGCGACGAGGTCATCACCGTGGCCAACACCTTCATCGCGACCACCGAAGCGATCAGCCAGTCTGGCGCGCGTCCCGTGTTGATGGACGTTGACGGACCCACGGCCAATTTGGATCCGAGCAAGCTCGAAGCGGCCATCACCGCCAAGACCAAGCTCATCGTACCCGTTCACTTGTACGGCCAGTGCGCAGACATGGATCCCATCATGGCCATTGCTCGCAAACACGGCATCAAGGTGCTCGAGGATGCGGCGCAAGCCCAAGGTGCAACCTACAAAGGCAAGACGGCGGGCTCGCTCGGTGACGCAGCGGCGTTCTCTTTCTATCCCGGAAAGAACCTCGGCGCTTGCGGCGAGGCTGGTGCGGTCGTCACCGACGATGCTGACTTGGCTGGCAGGGTGCGCATGCTGCGCGATCACGGACAAGCGAAGAAGTACTACCACGACGTCGAGGGCTACAACGCCCGGCTCGACGCGCTTCAAGCCGCCGCGTTGCGCATCAAGTTGCGGCATTTGAGCAAGTGGAACGACCAGCGCCGTGAGGTCGCGAAGGGCTATGAGCGCGGGCTGGCAGACAGTGGGTTGCTGTTGCCACTCACAGCAGCAGAGCGGGAGCACGTCTACCACCTCTACGTGGTTCGCCACCCGGAGCGCGGCACCATTCGGGAGAACTTGGGCAAGGCCAACATTCACTCGGGCATGCACTATCCAGTGCCGCTGCACCTGCAGCGTGCTTACGCAAGCATGGAGCTTGGACCGGGCAGTTTCCCCCAGAGCGAGCATTGGGCCAGCTGGGGTTTGAGCTTGCCGGTGTTCCCAGGGATGACCGCGGAGCAGGTCGAAAGAGTCTGTTCCGCAATCAACGACATGAAGCTCACAGCGGCCAGTCCACTGTGAGCAAGGAGCGACAAGCAAAATGAAAGCTGTGCGCGTAGGCGTTATCGGTTGTGGCTATTGGGGCCCCAACCATGTTCGGAACATGTCATCGCTCAAGGAGAGCGGTGTGGAGATGGCCGTTGCCGCGGATCTTGATCCGGCCCGGCGCGCCAAAGTCGCCGGGCTCTACCCGTGGGTGAATGTCGTCGACGATGGCGACAAGATCATCGAAGACGATTCAGTCGATGCGATCGTGATCGCCTCACCGGTTTCGACGCATTTTCCAATGGCAAAGAAGGCGTTGACGGCAGGCAAGCACGTGCTCGTCGAGAAGCCCTTCGTGACCAATCTCGAGCAAGCCCAAGAGTTGATTGAGCTTGCCGACAAGAACAAGCTCACCCTGCAGGTGGGCCACACCTTCGAGTACACCGCAGCGGTCAACAGCATCCGCGACATCATCGCCGCTGGTGAGCTCGGAGAAATGCTCTACGTACGTTCCCTGCGGGTCAATCTGGGCCTGTTCCAGAAGGACATCAACGTCGTCTGGGACTTGGCGCCCCACGACGTGTCCATTCTGCTCTACGTGCTGCAGACCCTACCCAACGGCGTGTCCACCGTCGGCAATGCTCATGTGACCAGTGGCGTGCAGGACGTCGCCGTCATCACCTTGCATTTTGGAGACAAGATGATGGCCAACATCATCGTCTCTTGGCTCGATCCGCGCAAAGTGCGTGAAATGACCTTCGTGGGCAATGGCAAGATGCTCGTCTACGACGACATCTCGCAGACCCAGAAGATCCAGATCTACGACAAGGGGGTCGACGGCCCGAGCCACTACGACTCCTTCGGTGAGTTCCACTACTCCTACCGCTATGGCGACATCGTCATCCCGATGCTCAAGCAGTACGAGCCGCTTCGCGCGGAGTGCTCCCACTTCATCGAGTGCATCCGAAGCGGGGCCGAGCCGCGCAGCAGCGGACGGGTAGGGGCGCAGGTCGTCAAGATCCTGGAAGGCGCGCAGAAGAGTCTCCACAGCGGTGGAGAGCGCGTGGAGCTCGCCTGGTAGCGGGCTGAATCACGAGCTGCTTGTTTCCTCGTCGGCTGGCGAACGAATCGTTGGGGCAACCTTGTCGGGTGGTGGGTAGAGCGTTCCCACCACCTCGACGAGGCGCTCCTCGCCCTCGTGGGCTGCGCGGTCGAGCTCATCCATGCGCCGATCGACCTCGCTGAGCAGCTCCCCGCCTGCGTTGTCGGAGATGACGCCGGCGCGCACCGCGATGGCGACGGCCTCGCGTTCGATGGCGGCCAAGGTGCGTGCTCCCTCCAGCAAGCACTCTGGTTGGGCCGTGACCCCCGCGAGCTTGCGCGCTTGCTGGGCCGCACGATTGTGCTCTGCGTCGTACCAGCCACGCAGCCAGCGGTGGGTTGCCTCGTCGAGCAGCCCTTGCTCGAGCAAGTGGTCGGCCTCGTTGACGACGCGACGGCAAGCGATGGCGTGCCCGCGGTCACGCTCGTAAGCGAGGCTCGTTGCCAGGCCCGTGCCGTCTCGGATCCCCAGCGCTGTCATCAACGGCTCCATGGTCAACCCCTGCAAGAACAGGGAGATGGCAACCACGCCAAAGACCATGTCGATGAGCAGCTGGCGACCCGGAAAGCTCACGGGCAAACCGAGCACCAACACCATGGAGAGCGACCCACGCAAGCCAGCCCACACGAGCAGATGGCGCCACCGTTTGGGCAATGGCACCGCCAAGCGATCGGCGAGCGGCACGCCGGTGTAGATGACGATGGCGCGTGCTGCCACGACCGACACGAAGGCGATGATGATGGCTGCAGCGTGACTGACCAACGCACGGGGCTCGAGCTCCAAGCCGATGAGCAGGAAAATGAAGGAGTTGGACAGAAAGCCCATGTACTGCCAGAAGTCGTGCACCGCGATGCGAGTCGAAGCGCTCATGCCGTAGTGCTTGCCGAAGGAGCCCATCACGACGCCTGCAGCTACGGTGGACAGCACGCCCGAGACATGCACTTGCTCTGCCACCAAAAAGGAGCCCCAGGCCACCAAAGTCGTTAGGGTGATCTCAATCAGGTGGTCGTCGATCTGGCGGGTGAGAACGGACACCAGCGCGCCGACAGCGCCGCCGATGAGCACGCCGCCAACGCCCGTCTTGATAAACGTGGTGACTGCAAATACGGCGATGGCGCTGCTGTCACCGAGCGAGCCGCTCGGGTGGCTGGTGCTCACCCCGAAGATGGCCGCGACGATGGCGAAGGCCACTACGGCCACACCGTCGTTGACCAAGCTCTCGCCCTCGACCACCTGATAGAGGCGCTTGGGTGCCCCCATCTCTTTGAAGAGTGCAAGCACGCTGATGGGATCGGTGGCGGCGATGGTGGCGCCTAGGAGAAAAGCATGTGGCCAGCCGAAAGAGCTGTTGAGCCCTGTGGCGTTGATCCCCCCGAACGCGAAGAGGGCAGTCAGACCCAGGCTTGCCAGTACACCGAGGACGGCGAGCAGTCCGATGTGGGCGGAGTTGTGGCGCAGATCTTCGAGTGGCAGGTGATAAGCCGCCTCGAACAACAAGGGGGGCAAGAACAGCAGAAGCAGCAGGTCGGGCGTCAGGCCCAAGCCCTTGAGCGCGTCGAGCTTCATGAAGCTGAGCGCCAAACCGGCCACCACCAGTGCCAGCGTGTAGGGCAAGCGCAAGCGGCGCGCCACCATGCCCACTAGTGAGGCGATGAGCAGCAAGACGAGGACTTGGACTTCGACTCGATGGATCACGACTTGTCCTGTTGCCGGGCCATCAGCAGCTCATGGGTCTTGGCGGCGATGAGCATCTCGTAGAAGGCGTGCAGCAAAGCGAAGTAGTAACCTTGACGGCCATCCAAGAAGCCGCGCTTGACGATGTATTGATGAACGAACTTGATCACAAAGCGCGCTGGCAACCTAGGCCACAAGCGCGTCTTGATCCAGCGTCGCCGCTCCATCGCGTCGCCCCACAAGCTGCCTTCGAAGAGCTTGCGGCCAGCGCCGCTTGCTAGCAGCTCGGCAACCGCCTCCTCGGCCTCGAGCGTTGAGTAGCGGTTGTGCTTGCGCACGAAGTGGGCGATGTCACGCGCGTCGTGGTGGATGTAGTGGTTTTCGAGGTAGCCCAACGTGCCTTCGACGATCGGAATCTCGTGCACAGCGCGCTCTTCCCAACGCCCGAGGCTGCGGCGAAACATGCGCAGCTGGTAGCTGGGGGCCCAGCCGCCGTGCTCGAGCAAACGATCCATGAACACGTAGCGCTGCGGAATGAAGAAGCCAGCATGCTCAGTCCCGCCGGGTCGAGTCGTTTGCGCGAGCTCCTTGCGCAGCGCGGGCGTCAAACGCTCGTCGGCAGCGAAGTAGGCGATCCAGTCGGTTTCCAGGGGCAGGTTGTCGCGGGCCCAGTTGTACTGCTTGGCGTAGCCCTCGAACGGGGTTTGGGCGACGTGCGCGCCGTGGGCTCGGGCGATCTCCAGTGTTCGGTCGCTGCTGAGGCTGTCGACCACGAAGACGTGAGCAAAGTATGGGCTGATGCTTGCGAGACAATCCGGCAAGTTGAGCTCTTCGTTGAGCGTGGGAACGATGATGCTTACGGTTTGGATACGCTCGGTCATGTCGGCTCCGCCAACGGTTGAACGTCCTTGTAGACGAAGTCCGGCTGCGGCGCTCCCTGACAAATCCAACCGTAGAGCGCTTCGACTTGCCTTGCCTGATTCGGTAGACCGAAGCGCTGGGCCAACTGGCGGCCACGCTTGCCCATGGCTCGTCGCTGCTCGTCGCTCAAGCCAAGCGCTTGCTCGAGCCCGCGGCGCAGTGGAGCCACTCCGACCTCTACCCACCACCCGCAGTCCAAATCGACCACGCGCCGCCACGGCGTGCCGGTGGTGGTAACGACTGGCAATCCAGAGGCCATGGCCTCGACCGCGGCGATACCGAAGCTCTCGGTGTGGCTGGGCAGCACGAATAGGTCGGATGCGGCGAGCAGGGCATGCTTCTGCTCACCATAGACGGGGCCCGTGAAGGTGGCCGAATCGCTCAGCCCGAGCCGTTGCAATTGTCGTTCGAGCTCGGCGCGGTGACCGTGCGGATCGGGTCCGGCGATCAACAGCTGCCATTGCGGGAAGTGCGCTCGTAGCTGCGCCCAGGCCGAGATCAGGTTGGCCAGCCCTTTGATCGGATGCACGCGCCCGACAAACAAGAGGCGCTTCTTGTCACGGGGTGCGGGCCACCATTGCTCGATTGGGGTAGTCGGCGGGGGGCTGTAGGGCCGCAAATCGAGCCCGTTGGGAATGATGGCGATGGGCCTGCGAAAACCCAACGCCCGAATGTCGCTGGCCTCGGGTAGCGCTGCAGCGTGGATGGCCGACGCGCCGCGCATCACGCGTCTCTGCCAAAGCATCAGCGCCAGCTGTTTCTTGAGCCTTCCGCGGGCGAGCCCTACCCGATCACACATTCCTGCCGGGCACACGACATAGGGCACAGCCCGCTGTTGCGCCAACAAGGCGGCGGCGGCGAGAAGCCCTTCCCACATGCCGTGCAGGTGCATGATGTCGATCTCGCCCAGGAGTCGCGCCAAGCGCTGGGCCCGCTTCAGCCCCGTTCGGCCCAGCCAGCTCCGTGGTGGGCCTGCTGATACGACTCGAGCCGGATCGATGCCGAGCTCGCGCAGGGCGCTGGCTAGCGGTGGGCTCGATTCGGGATCCTCGTAGCAGACGATGGTGACCTGGTCTTCAGCGCGGATCTGCTCGGCGGCCAGCTGGAGCAGCATCGTCGTTGGGCCACCCCAGCTGGGATCGATACCGCCAATGACATGGGCGATTCTCATGATCGGGGCAGCCGGTGGCCAGCACGCCTCAACCAATCACATCGCCAAAAACCTCATCCGGTGGTGGCTTGGTGGAGGTCGGGTCGTAGTCTCGCGAGGTATGATTGACTGGCCCGGAGCGGATGACATTGGCGCGCAGCCGCTGGCCGATGATTTCCTCGGCGCGCCGCCCGTTGCTGATCATCCGGTCGATGTCGATACCTGTTGAGACATTGGTCTCCTCGAGCAGGCAGACCAGATCCTCGGTGCAAGCGTTGCCGGTGAAGCCATGTTGGTACTTGTTGGCTCCGGTGGCTGGCTGGCCGCCGATCGCCCCGAGCGAGCTGTCGACGTAGGGCAAGCCGAGCTCGAGGGCGGCAAAGCTGTTGGTGATCCCGTTGCCGCGCGTGTCGTGAAAATGTGCGATGAAATCGGTCTTCGGAAAGACGGCTTGCAACTCTGAAATTCGCTCGCGAACCGAGTGCGGATTGGCGGCCCCGGTTGTGTCGCCCAGCATGATCGAGTCGGCGCCAGCGTCCACGTAGAAACGGGTGATGTCGATGACATGCTTCATGTCGACGTCGCCGGCAATGGGGCAGCCGTAGACCGTGCCGGCGCAGCCGATGACCTTCACACCGATGTCGTGCGCGCCTCTGATCAATGGCTCGTGCGCGCGCTTGGCCTCGTCGTGCGTCATGCGGAAGTTGACCGTGTTGTGCTTTTGGCTCGACGAGATCATCAGGATCATCTCGTTGGCTCCGTAGCCTTCCTTCTGACAGGTAGCGAAGCGTTCGAAGCCCTTTGCGTTGGGCATGAGCACCGCGTAGCTGACGTCAGGTTGACGGTCGATCGACTTGAGCACCTCGACGCAATCGGCAAACTGAGGCAGCAACTTGGGGTGCGAGAAGCTGGTCACCTCGAGCTTCTTGACCCCTGAGGCTACGATGCGGTGGATCATCTCGACCTTGTGCTCGGTGGAGATGACCTTGGGTATTGATTGCAGGCCGTCGCGAGCCCAGCACTCGCAGACGATTACGGATTGAGGCAAGCCCATGGTTTCCTCGTGACGGGCCTATCGGCCGTGGTTTGAGGGTTGCTTGGCCAGCGACCTGCGTGGCGCTGGACGCTGAATACGGCGCTTATATACCTCAAGACGGAGGAAGTGTCGCATTGTCTCTCGGATGGGATGACGCGGTGCGGCATGCGAATGACACGAGCTTTTTCTTCAATACTGACGCTTTTGGATATATCCATAGGGTATGGCTTGGACGCTTCGCCACACCGCGATTGGTGCGCTCGCTGTTTGTATCGCCTTTGCCGCAAGTTGCGCTGAGGGTAGCTCGACTGACTTCGAAGAGCCCGCTGGAACAGGCGGATCTGCTGGAGGTTCCTCATCGAGCAGCTCCAGCTCATCGAGCAGCTCCAGCTCATCGAGCTCCAGCTCATCGAGCTCCAGCTCATCGAGCTCCAGCTCATCGAGCTCCAGCTCCAGCTCGTCGAGCTCGTCGAGCTCGTCGACCAGCTCGACCAGCTCAGCAAGCTCGGCCAGCTCGGCCAGCTCGAGTGGCTCGATGGCGGCTTGCCAGTCCAAGGCCGAATGCGCCGCTGGTGAATGCTGCTTCTTGTCGGTTTGCGTGCCCAAAGCTCAGGTGCCGTCGCAGCTCTGCATGTAACTGGCTTTGCCCGTCGAGCGGGTCTTTGAGCGGGACCGAGGTGGGTCTCGACCGGTGCTCGGGTGGCTCTTCAGACCAACGCGGGTCGAGGTGGGGCTTTGACCGCGGTGCATTCTTGCGCCAAAGTCGACGTGACGCTTCCTGAGGCACGCCCATGACCTGTCCGCACCAAGCTGTTCTCATCGTGACCGCTGAAATCGAAGGCACTTCATCCAGTGTCGCCAAGCGTCGGCTCGAGCTGCAGTGCAGCCTTGAGGAGGGCCATGAGGGTGAGCACGTCGACGAGCGAACCGACGAGCGATGGCAGGACAACGGCAAGCAGCGGTCTCACGTCGTGCGGCACGGAGGGGCGTGACTGAGTGGGTCTTCTGCGCGGAGGGGGCAAGCGCGATGAGGCCGGTCCGAGTCGGCTCAGGTGGGCACTGCTAGCGGCGTCAGTCGCGATTGCCCTCCTGATAGCGGTACTGGCCGGCAGAAGTAGCGCGACGCCGCCACCGGCTGCTCGGCTGGTCTCGGCGCAGCTGAGCTGGTCGGCGCGAGCGTTGCAAGGCTCGGCCAACAGCCAACTCAACGCCAATCATCGCAAGCGGGACGAAGCTGTGCTGCGCGCCATGACTTGGATGCAACAATACCTTGCCCCAGCGGCGCACCTCGAGGCACTCGGCACTGACGCTGCCCTCATTTTTCGGGAGCTCGGTAGTAGCCCGAATCCACGGATCAGCAGCCGCGCCACCGTCATCGCCGATGCACTCAGCGCGCGCTTGCGCGGGCCGCTGCTTGGAGGCATGAAGGTCGGGGCTGTAAGTCACGCCGATCTACTCACTGCGCTGGATCTGCTGGGGCTCGAACCCGAGCCGCTTCCAGCCCAAGCACAGGAGCTGCTACGCCTCGCAAAGCGCGCCTTCGCGAAGCTACCGACGGTCGAGCTGCTCTACGGTTTTTCACCGCAACGGCTCAGCGCCGCCACCGAAGACGAGCTCTATGAGCTGCTCATGGACGCCTACGTCGTCGAAAAAGCGATGGCACGATTCCCCAAGGCTTTTCCGGGCAGCTCGCAGCTCGGCACGGTGCTGCGGTTCATCGCGCGGCGGCGCCATGTGTCCTATCTCGACGACGACGATGGCGAGCTGTTTTTCGATCACGCATATCTGATGACCCACTTTGCGTTCGTAGTCTCGGACTACGGCGACGTCCTGCTCAGCGAAACCAGGCTGCCATCGGTGCAGCCGTATCTGCGGGCGAATTTCGAGGCTGTTCTGGATGAGGACGACATCGAGCTCGTCGGCGAGTTTGTCGACGTGCTGCGCAGCTTTGGCCACACCGAGGACAACGACTCCATCGTTGACCGCGGCACACGCTTTCTACTGGAGAAACAGAGCCAAGATGGCAGCTGGGGACCGTGGCGCAGCGAGGAAGATCCTTATGACGCCATCCACTACACCTGGTGCGCGGTCGGTGGCCTCAAAGATCGAGCTGAGCGCCCGGCCAGCGTGTATACGCAGCGTACGCGTGCCATGCTTCGTTCTACTCAGGCCCGCCGACGCAATTGAACGGACTGTAGCGTCAGCAGAACAGCTCGGGTGCTAGCTCGGCCAACTCGGCGTTCAGTCTGAGCAGGGCTTGACGCTGCCGGACGCAGGCGCGCGGCGGTGCGAAGATGGGTATCTCGACAGTCATGTCGTCGGCGAGCAGGTCGGACGCAGCGAGCTCGCAAAGCGCAGCCATCGCCGCTTCACGTCCGTGCAGCTCGTAGGCGACGATGCAGGGCTCACCCGCGCTGAGGTAGAACTCACGAGTGGTTTCATCGGCCTCGTGCGGCGCGGGCCCGCCAGCCAGCATCGGGGGGAGCATGAACTCGCGGGTAACCTCTTCATCGCCTACGTCTGCGGGCTCAGTAGCAGCAGCAGGCTGAGCGCCGAGGTGGAACTCGCGGGTCGTCTCCAGATCGCAGTCGTCGATGTCCGGCCATGGGGTCGAAGAGGGCCACGGTGGGCACGATCGGCGGCCAATTTTCGTGCTTGACTCCATGCCGGTCGGGTAGCACGGGGCGCGCAGATGGGACAAATTCGCCGACACCTGGTTGTGGGGTCAAGCCGCTGCCAAACATAGACAGCGCTCCCGGTGTGAGCTATCCGGTGCACGAAACGAGGCCCGTTAGAGGCCGAAATGTACGCGTCGCAGGCGCCCGAGCTTGGGGACAATCAATGAAGAATCTGCGCACCGGACGGACGAGATGCTTGCTCGTGCGTCCCGAGTTTCTCGACAAGACCTTCTATAACCTCAACGACGTGTACGCGCTGCTGGGTGCCAAGAGCGCGGCGCCTCCACTCGGTCTGCTCATCATTGCAGCGATGCTGCCCAAGCACTGGAGCCTGCGCTTCATCGACGGCGGGATCACGCCGCTGACCCAGCAAGATCTACAGTGGGCGGACATCGTGTTCGTCTCGGGCATCGGTCCCCAAGAGGAGCCCATGCTCAAGGTGGTCCGCGACGCCCAAGCGCTCGGCAAGCCCGTGGTCGTGGGTGGGTCGGGGCCGAGTCTGCAGGCGGCAATCTACGCTGAAGCAGACTTCATCATCTGTGGCGAGGGCGAAGACGTCGTCGAGCAGCTCCTCGATGACCTGGAGCGTGGCGCCACCAAGGGCTCGTACCATCCCACCAAAGCAGTCGACATCACCAAGTCACCGGTGCCGCGCTACGACCTGGCGCCGCTCGACGACTACATGTTCGTCGGCGTACAGTTCACCCGCGGTTGTCCTTTCACTTGTGAGTTCTGCGCCCAGATCGAGATCTTCGGAAGGGAGCCGCGCACCAAAACCCCAGATCAGATCATCGCTGAGCTTCAGGAGCTGTACGACCTGGGCTACCGCGGCATGATCGACTTCGGCTACGACAACCTCATCGGCGATCCCTCGGCGACGGCCGAAGTGCTACGCGAAATGCGCGATTGGGCGCTGCGCCACGATCACCCGTTCTGCTACAGCACCGAGGCGACCATCAATCTCGCCCGCCATCCCGAGCTCCTCGAGCTGATGCGCGACAACGATTTCCGCTACTTGTTCGTCGGAATCGAGAGCGGCGACGACGCTGTTCTGGAGAAGACCAAGAAGGCGCAGAACAACATCATCGATCCGGTCGAGGCGGTGAAGATCTTCAACGCTCACAGCATGATCGTCAACACGGGACTGATTCTCGGTTTTGACGGCGAGAGCGAAAACAGTGCTGCCAACATGCTGCGTATGGTCCAGCAAACCGGGGCGTTTCCGACGCTGGTGCTCCCTCTGCACGCGCTGCCCGACACTCAGCTGTCCCGCCGCTTGCAGAAGGAGGGACGGTTGTTCGCTGGCGGAGCGGTGGTGATGAACACCGAGGAGCGCACAGACACAGCCACCACCGGGCTCAACTTCGTTACCTCGAGGCCCCGCGTCGACATTTTGCGCGACCTCGCCCACGTGCTCGAAGAGCTCTACAAGCCCGAGAACCACTACGCCCGGGTTGCGCTTACCGCTGCCAACCTCAAGCCGGCCTACAAGCAACGCCCCAGTTTCGGTCAGGTCCTGACCTTGGCCAAGGGTTTCATCAAGATCGCCACCAGCCTTGGGCTAGAGCGCGAGACTGCGCCCTACTTCTGGCGCGCCTTCTTCAACGTCGTGCGCAGCAACTTTGGTGCGATCGAGATGGTGGTCGGCGGTGCGGTCATGAACGCCAATTATGCGCGCCAATCCAAGTCGTACATTCGCGCGCTTCGTGAGCAGATCGCCCAGGTCGAGGAGATCGGCGAAGAACGCTACAATGCGCAGCGGATCGGCGAGAAAGCGCCGGTCGCCCCCGTCGTTCAGGCGCGAGCGTGAGGGGTAGGCGGCCGGGCGCAAAGTGGCTGCGGCCGGCCCGCTGCGCATAGAAGCTGCTTTGGCCAGAATGCGGCTGGCGACCGCTGTCGTTCGAAGGTAGCCTGAGCCAGAGGTGGGTTCAGTGGTCCGTTGACGGCTCAACCCGATGTGGCGATGCGAATCTCGATTGGATCCGACCCCCGAGTTGGCCGTGCACTATTCGCAACAGCAATTGTGTTGCTGATGGCGTTTGGTGCGTGCACCCCCCCGTCCTCCTACGAGCATCTGATCTCGGCCGGCGGTCCGGACAAACCGCTCGAGACCAGCAAAGTGACCACCGAATCCGCGGTGACGGCGGTAGCCACGGCGCTGCCGACCCAGACCGCCGCCCCGGAGCTCACCCCGGCGCAGCGCTGCGCACTAGCGCCCGAATGCGCCAAGCAGGGGGCTTGCAGCTTTGCGGATGGACAATGCATGGCGGTCAGCACGGCAGATTGTCGCAAGGTGGCGGCATGTGCTGCCGGTCGTTGCTCCATCACCAAAGGCATTTGCGCGCCAGCCGTGCTTTGTCACAAGTCCTTCGGCTGCAAAGAGGAGGGGCTCTGTGGCGACGGCGCCGACGCCAAGTGCCGCCCTCGTTCGCCGGTCGATTGCCGTAGATCAGACGCGTGTGCGGCCGCAGCGCGCTGCAGCTTGGTCGGCGAGGCCTGCGCCATCAAAGGCGATCGCGATTGTCGTCGCTCGACCGTATGCACGCGTGATGGACGTTGTGTATTCAAGGGCGGCCAATGCGTGGCGGACAGCGACGAGAGCTGCGCGCAAGCAAGCGTCTGCAAGGACAAGGGCCAATGCTTGGCGCTATCAGGCTATTGCATCAAGAGCTGCAAGGACTCCGAGCCATGCCGTCAGAGCGGTCGATGCGCCCTCAAGAAGGGTGTCGACGGTGGGCAGAACAGCTGCATAGCGACGAAGGAAGCAGACTGTGAGCGCGCCGTATCGTGTGCGGTTGCTGGAGCATGCTCGTTGGTCAGCGGCAACTGTCGCGCTGGTGACGACATCGACTGTCGCAAATCACGATCCTGCAAGGAGCAAGGACGCTGCAGTGCACGACGAGGGCGCTGCGTTCCTGCTTCCACACCCGAGTGTAGAAATGCAACCATCGCCTGCGGAAAGGAAAAGCGCTGCCGTTTTGAAAACGGACTGTGCGTGAGGTAGCGGATGGATACGAGTCAACAATCTCGGAACGACTCTGGCCGGATCTGGTTTGGCAATCGCAGGGCGACTGTGTTTGCTTTGCGAGCAGCGATAGCTGCCGGCGCGCTCTTGTTGCTTCCTGGCGCTTCTTGTTCGACGGCAGCAGTGGTGGGCGATGCAACGGTCAAGACCTACTTGCCGGCAGAGGCGCCCGCGCTGCCCCAGAGCTACATCACACCAAACGCCAACGGAACTCAAAACGGGCGCGTCCCGGTGAGCTATCACGAGCTCGCCCCCCTCCGGCGATTGGCGGGGTTGCGCGAAGTTCGTGACGGAAACGGCACGACCGTCCTGCCCGGTGCGGTGTTGCTGGCTGAACAAGCGCCCTATGTCGTCATCGACTATGGCCCTGGTCGAACCTTCGACATCCGCAAGTTGGATGGCAAAATTCACGCGACGCCCAATACGCTCGGCGCAATGCTACGCGGGCGGGCCAGCGCGGCGCTGAAAAACGGCGTGATCGTTGGTGCGGAGCTCATCGGTTACGACGGTAGCAAGCTTCCGCTCACGCGCATTGCGAGCAGTCGTCCGCTGGCGACCTTCGGTGCTGGCGACTTCTTGTTGGCGGTCGATCTGACGGCGCCGATCAGCGGTGTTGGCGAGCAATTCGAGGACATTCCGTGGCGTGCGCATGCCAGCTTACGGCAGCTCGTCGATGGTGCTTGGCAGCAGAAGTGGTATTTCACCTCTGGCGGAGAGGACCGTTTCTCCTGTGCCGCCATCGACTCGACTGGCCAAGCTGCTATTGCCACCAAGGACGGTCATTTCTACGTCGTCGGCCCCAACGGCACAGCCGACGGGCGCGCTGCTGGAAAGGTCAGTCGCGAGGTTGCTACGGCACCCTATTTGATGAGCTCCATCGAAAACAACTGGTTGCTCGTCGAGCCGAGGCGACCCCCGCCCATCGCTCACATGCTCACGGGGATGGAGACCTTCGATGATCTCGTTGGGCGTGCCAAAGCGCTCAAAGAGCAACAAGCGATTACGCACGATCTCTACGTCGATCCATCCCGCTCGAAGATGACCTGGAAGACGCGATTGGTCTCCCTCGAGCAAAAAGGTGGAGAAATCTGGAGCGCGGAGGTGAATTTCAGGGTGCTGTCGCCGCCCGTCGACGCTACGGGCGGTGTGATTGTCGTGGTGGGCGAGGGGATTGCCGCTATCAGCAGCGGCAAGGTGCAGTGGTCGGAATCGTACCCGACCAGGGCCTTCGCAACTGCGTTCGTCGACGGTACTTTGGCCGTGGCGGTTGGGCCCG
>CAZRGL010000193.1:0-17143 GCA_964599485.1 uncultured Polyangiaceae bacterium | reverse complement strand
TCGACCACGTAACAGGAGGGACGGTTCCGCCACCCCATTCTTATGCCTCCCCTACGGCGATTTCGCAGATAGATTTCGAGAGGGTCGGGAGGGGACAAACCGCCCGGCTGTCAGCTGTCACACTTGTCGACGACGAAGGTGTCGAACGCCGCCTCGGAGCTGGCGTGATGGTCGTGCGGATAGCAGCTGATGGTCAGCTTGCAGCCTGAGACTGCAACGTGACAGAAGTGGTGCCAGTACCCTTTTCCCTTCTCGAGGACTTCCTTGCAGTCATAGGAGTGGGTGATGTTGCCATAGGTCACCGCCGTTGCCTTGTCGTCGACGAGAGCCCGCACCTGGGCGCCGGCACCGCTGCTGTTGACGTAGCGCACCCCACCTGAAGCGCAGCTGCCACCTTTCATTGGACAGGTTCGCTCGTAGGTATGCGAGTGGGACACGAAGGCGATGTCGACGTTGTGTTGCTCCAACAGCTCGACCCAGGGCAAGCCGCCCTTGAACGGCCACTTCTTGTTGCAGGGGTAAACCGGGTGGTGGAAGAGGACGAGGCGCCAACGAGCCTGTTGACTCTGCTGGCTCATCAGCTCTTGTTCGAGCCACATCGTCTGGGCGTCGGAGGGATTTTCGCTGTCGAGGACGATGAAGAAGGTGTCCTCGTAGCTCAACGAGAAATACACACCGGACGCCGAGTTGACGCCGAGACCTTTTTGCCCCGGCAGATAGTCGTTCCAGTTGGTATGCCAGTCAGCATCGATCGCGTCGTGATTGCCCACCGCGGCGATGTAGCGAATGTAGGGGCCCCAGTCCGTCACGTCGGTGCGGAAGCGGCTCTGTCGCACGATCCCAGAAGCGTCTTCGGGCACCGTCGGATCGGGAGCAGCAAGCGCCAGTGTCTGGTGGTGGACATCCCATTGCGCCTGGGTGCCCTTGGCGGTGATGTCGCCGGTGTTGAAGATGGCGACGGCTTGAGGATCGATGTTGTAGATGGAGCGCAGGTTGGTTTCGAAGATGCTCGAGTTGGTCCGTGAGTCACCCACGACGAAGAAGGTGAAGCCCGCATCGCTTCCGCCAGTCGAGCCCCCCGAGCCACCGACAGGCCCCGACCCGCCGCTCGCTCCTCCTACGCCACTGGTGGTGACCGTACCAGAGGAGCTGGTAGAGCTTCCGCCGTCGTTGGTTGGCTGCTCGCTACACGCGAAGCAGCACCCCGCTGCGATGAGCATCAATGCCGCCAGGCCAACCGTACCCTTGCCGTTCATCTTGTCCCTCCTCTATGGAGACTACCCGAGGATGTATGGGGTCGGTTGGCCTGAAGTCAAGCCTGACGAACCATCGACTACTGGGACTACTGGGGACAGGTCGCCCAGGCAGCTGGCGTGCCCGACTTGTTGTCCCCCTTGCCCGCGGTGTCGACACAGAAGACGTCCTTGTTCATTTCGAGCCACGCGTAGATGAACTGGTCGGCCGAATGCTTGCCCATCACGGACTTGGCCTTCCAGGTGTTCTCGATGCTGCCGTGATCGGTGATGTCGTCGATGAAGGCGCCATGCCTGGGCGATCGGTCAGGGGACCTCGATGGCGCCGAGATCCATCGGTAGCGCTCTGCACGCTCCGTTGAAGTCCCGACCGAAGAACTGTGAGAACGCGATCTGTTCGAGGTCGGACGCTCCCGCTTGCTGTACGAGCGCAAGGTTGGCGGGGACACCGTCAGCCGAAAGCACGGGGTCTTGGTCGTAGGATGAGCCGACGAGCTCCTGAGCCAATGCTGAATACCAATTGAGCGCTCCCGGCTTGAACCAGGCGTTGTGGTCCACCCTGTTACTCGAACCCAGCGCATTGTCAGCCGCTTGCAGCGACGCTCCGGACGCTTTTCCGCCGACGATGAGGTTTCCGGTGAACCGGGAGCTGTCACTTTTTGACACGTTGGCTTTGTTCTCATCGAGGAATATGGACGAAGTCATGCCGACGCTTCCTTGCAGGTAGCGAACCAGTTGCCCGCCGCCCGACAAAGACATGGTGTTGTGCACCCCCGCGCAGTCCTGTGCTCCATTGAAGGCAAAGAAGGGGCCGCTGACGTCGTGGATGTAGTTGGCGAAGGCCACGACCCGGACGGCCTCGTAGTTGGAGTCGGTCGGCTCGAAGAACTCAGGATTCGTCCATTGGCCGACGTGGACCGCTGTCTCCTCCGTTCCGTGCTGATCGTAAACCTCGTTGAAGGCGAAGAGCATGTCGCTGGTTCCGCCTTTGAGCATCACCATCACGTGCTTGCCGTCGTGGAACTTGCTTCGCAGCACGTGGCCGCTGTTGACCCCCACGTAGTCGAGTACCTGGGTCGAGACCGGATTGCCCCCTGGCAGCTCGCCGCCGCCATGCACGTCACAGTCCTCTACATAGATGTGCGTCGATTGGCTGCCCTTGATACACGCCGTGGTGGCCTTGTGAATGCGCATGCGGCGAAAGAGCAGGTGATCTGAATCGTCGAAATGAAGGACGTGGTTCGGGCTGCTCGACAGCTCGAGATCCTTGACCACCAAGTAGCTGCTGGTGCTCAAGCGGAGCGCGGCGTGGATGCTGCCACCGAGCATGCGCGCGCCGGGTAAGCCGCGGATCCAGATCGGAGCAGCTTCGGTGCCAGTAAATGTCAGTATGGCGTCGTTGACAATTTCGTTGCTGACGACGATTTCGGTTCCGGGCAGAGCGGCGCCCTGGTTCATGACGTCGGTGAGGTTGCGAAATGGCGCAGCCAGCGAGCCATTGCCACCTGCGCTGGCGTTGCCGTCTACATAGATTGTAGCGGTGGGGGTTTTTCCGTCCGCGAAGGTGGCGGGTTGTGCGGCGCACGGCGCGTCGGCTGGGCCGTTGCCACCGGGGCCGTCTTGCCCGCCTGTCGACCCGCTCCCCGAGGTGGTGGCATCCGCATCTCCACCCCCCCCGTCCGCTGTTGGTCCGGCCTCGTTGGGCTCAGTAGCGCCTGACCCGGCAGCACAATGACAAAGACAGCAGAGGCTGGATACGGCCAGCACGAACAGAAGTGTGTTGCGTTGCATGGCCCTGGCGGCTCGCAAGATGCGTGCCGCCTCCGCGTCTCATTGGTGATGTTGGCGCTGGCTGTGGCGGCGTCGGCCGATGGCCAGGAGCAAAGCGAGCCAGATGAGCTCGGTAGCCTGGCGACTCGAGGTTGCGCCGAGATCGCACTGGCAGGATACGACGGGCGAAACCGCTGCTCGGTTTGGTCGACAACTTCCATCCACGTAGCATTGCGAGCCAGCTGGGCACTCGAGCGATGAGACACACAGCCCGCACGACACCACGCCTTCGCCCTTCTTGCAGGCGAGGTTGTCGCTGCACGTGATGGTGATACAGCTGCCTTCGTTGCCCATGTCGAGGCAGGTGTCGCAGCTGCCGTCACAGGCCGTGTTGCAGCACACCCCCGACACGCAGTGGCCGCTCGCGCAACCGTCGTCGCTGTCACACGATTGTCCGTCTGCAGACTTGCAGTTGCCTTCAAAATCGCAGGTCCGCGTACCCTCACAAGTGCCAACGTCGGTACTATTGGTGACGGCTACGCATTGACCGGTCACCTCTTGGCAGCGCTCGCACTGTGCGCAGCCCTCTTCTTTGTCTGCTTTGCAGCAGATATTGTCGAGGCAGTGACCGTTGGCGCATTCGTCGTGCGCTCCGCTACACGGTGCGCCGTCGATCTGGCCGGACTTGGTCGTCTCGTAGTACAGGCGCAGGGCGTGCTCTGGCGCGCCGTCCTCTCGCGCATAGGCAACGAGCACGTCTCCTTTTCCCTTGCTTGCGACAACTGGGTTTTGGTGCCCCTCACCAGCCGCGAGCTCTTGCGGATCGAAGGGCGTTGTGAGTGTTCCGTCCTCGAGGCTGATCCGTCGCGTCATCACGCTTCCGCCTGGTGACAGCCAGCTGACGAGAAAATTGTATCCGTCCTGCGGATCGACCACGGCTGGCGCGTTGCCCGCCCCAATGAGGATGCGCGGGGGCTGAGCTTGATCGACTGTCGCTGCATGCACGCTGTCGTTGCTGGACCACACCGCGATCGTCGCGCCATCGAAGCTGAGCAGGCGAGGTTGCGAGATGCGTGCAGTGTCGTCGATGATGATGGATGCAGGTGGGGGATTGGGGACTTGATTGTCCGCATCGACACGTACAACCAACAATCTTGCGAAGTGTGGTGCGAGATCGTTGTGGTGGTGGAATGCCACCACGTATTGGTCGCCATCGCGCGCTAGTGTCGGATTGCGGTACACGCCTAGCTTCTGCGGCATGCCGAGCATCTGGTCATGCGAGACGCGTCCCAGATTCGTGAGCGCCAGCTTGTCCTTGTCGTCTTGCTCGATCGTTCCGAAGTGGATTCCGATCGGCGTTTTTCGGCGCCAGGCAATGCGGAAACTCCCTTTTGCGTGGGAGACGACGGCAGCCTCGGAGTCGGACCCGGTGGTGAGCTTGGCGTTGGCTCCGACGGGTGTGCCGTCTTGTTCCAGGAGCCGACCGCGAAGGCCGTTTGCTCCGCTGCCCGTCTGTTTCCAGACGACGAGGTAGCGCTTCTCGTCGGCGTCGTAGGCCACCGCTGGCCCGCTCGCACGCTTCGAGCTGAGCTTCGTCGTAACGCTTAGAGAAGAGCCAATGACTCGCGTGAATATCTCGCCATGGCCGGCCCGGTGATCGATCCAGGCAATCAGGTAGTCCCCGTTGGGCCCTGCGACGACGGCTGGCTCATGCTGCCGACTGCCGCGCGAACCGATTACTTGCTCGCCAGCAACGGATGGAGCTGGGCCGGGGCTGAGCCTGGCCGCAAAGACGTCGGTGTCGGTGCCCGAGCCTGCCACGGCGCCCGGCCATACCAGCAGGTGATCCACTTGTCCGGCGACCAACGTTGGCGCCTGTGGATCAGCCGCGACGGTGGATACTTGAACACTCTGCCCGGAGAGCAATGAGGCGCGGAGCGCTCCGCCCTGGTTGAAAATGACCGCGTAGCCCAATCCCGAGTCATAGGTGACCGAAGGCAGGCTTGCCCCGGTCGCTATCGTCTTGACGCTGCTTGGCGGCAGCGTGCAGTCGGCCAGATCGAATGTTCGTGACTGCACCTCCCCCGCATTGGTGCTCCACGCCAAAAGAAGGTTGTTCGAGCCCACCGCCAATGCCGGGTTGCTCCAGTCCTCGAACACGCTGCCCAGATCGGCGCACAACGACTTGCAGCCGCCAGCGGACATCTCGGCGATGCTGATCCCCCTAACGCCATTGGAGTTGCGCGACCACGCGGCGAAGCTCTGCGCGCCCTTGGTGGCCATGCGCGGCGTCGACGGATTGTCGTTAGCGGATGCGAGAGCGCACTCGTTGATGTCCTTGACCGTTCCATCACCGTTCAGCGTGAAGGTCGTGCGCCAGAGCGTGCCGTCTAGCGCCCACAGCGAAGCGAAAGCGTTGCCGTCGTATGTAACTTGCGGTGCTTCCGCCGCATCCGTCTCGGCGACCAGAGGGGCAGGAGGGCTGACGATACCCGCGGGACTCACGAGTGTGCCGTGCAAGACGTAGGGCTCGTCCTCGAAGGAACGCTGCCACGTTACCAGGTAGTTGCCATCGCCAAAGGTGACTGCGGGTCCAATCGCGTTTTCGGCGACCAAGAACGTCGCGCCCTTTGCCTCTAGGCTGCTGCCCACGAAGTCGGCGAGCCTTCCGTAGACGGCGTTGCGAACCTCATCTTGCCACACGACCAGGAACTTGTTGTTTCCGGCGTGGGCAGCGCTGGCCCGGTGCTGAGCCTCTATCGGCCCAACCTGGGCGATGGTCTGATCGACCGGCGTGGGCTCGGCTGACGCCGTGGTCGACAGGGCGCTTGCCCACACCATGGCGAGTGCCGCTGAGACTACCAATGGCCAGCGCATGACTCGATGATACGCCAAGCGTCGCGTTCGCAAGGAGCCTTCTCGTTCAGCCCCTCCTGAACCCTGATTTGGCGACTTTCTCTTGCGTAGCGGGGCGGCGGGGCGGCGCGCCGGCGACCTGGCCCCGGCTCAACTGTTCCCGATCTGGGAACAACCGGGACGCCTCAACGAAGCATCGTCACCGAAAACGGACGCGCCCCATCAGCAATTCCGTTGGTCTGCGCTTTGCAACCACACCAAACGCAACAACCAACCAGGAGCACCACATGAGCCGACAGATCATCGCTTGCCTCTCCCTTTCCAGCACCCTCCTCCTCGCTTGCGTGGCGGATATCGGCGACGACGAGATCCTCGACTTGCTCGACGACGGCGAGCGCATCGACCAAGTCGAGCAAGCCGAGCTGTCGCGCCCCAAGGAGTGCTGGTGCGAACAGTGGACGGAGTGCACTGGTGACTACCCGATTCGCGTGATCTCACAGGAATGCTACTACGCGACCGCGAGCCGCAAATGCGCGAGCAAATGCTCGGGCTACTGCCGCAACGAGATTGGCGCGAAAGGCAACGACATCAAAGGTGTTTGCAAGAACAACTTCGGAAAGAAGGGCTGCGCAACGAAGAGCGCAGGGGGCGTTTGATCAAAAGCTGTAGCCCGCCACGACCTGTGGCACGACCGTCCAGAAGAGATCGTGCGCGTGGCCGCCGGCCAACTGAGCGCCCGTGGGTGTGCAACCAGCCTCCGCGCCAGGAGCGCAGCTGTTCGGGATGTGGACCGTCCGGTCAGCGACCTCGGCACCTGCAAGCGGGAAGATCGCCACAGCTGTCGTCAATCCAACGTGGGCGCCTCCGAAGCGCGCGTGAACCCCTAGCTCTGGCAGCAGCAACAGGCCGAAGGAACGCACCACTTGCTCGTGCCCGCTCAGCACGATGCCTTCGCTCGTCGAGCCGGCCAGGACGGATCCGCTGACGATATCGCGGGCACCGAAGAAGTAGCCGCCTACCATCGCCCGCGCGATGAGCGCCCACCGAGCCGATAGCTCATGGCGATAGCTCGCCCCAAAGCCGGCGAGAGGGCCACTGAGCAATACATCGTGATTGAGCTCGTAGTGTGCGGTGCTGCTGGCCGGCAGTGTGCGCTCAAAGCGAGATTCCAGGCGCGTGTAGGCAATGGCGATCTCGACGGACAGGCCGAAGGGGAAACGATAGCCGCCCCGCAAGCCGAGCATCGGGCCGGAAGCCAGAGGGGCCGAAGGGCAAGAGGAACAATCATTCTCGGCCTCGCCGTTGAACGCGGGGCCCAAGGCGTAACCTCCGAAGGCGCCGAGCCAGAGGTTTCCGCGAAGTGGCTTCGGCCAGCGCGGGTGGCCTCGATCGATACTGAGCTTCACCTCGATGGCGAGCGGCGCCTCATCAGCCGTGGGGACCGGCAGCTCCCTCGTCTGCTCGTGATAACCAGGCTCGCGTGCTGTCAAGCGATGAGGTCCGCTGGGGAGGCGAGCGCTCCAGGTGCCGCTGCCGACATCAGCGCCGTCGATCGACAAACGGGCCGAAGGGGGAACGGTCTGGATCGTCACGGCCGGACCGAGCGGGCCCGATCGCACACGCATCAGCGCCGTCTGCCCTTGCAGCACGACCACCTTGGTCGGCGCCGAGCCGCGGTCGCCTTGGCGTGTCCATACACTATGCGCGCCCGGACCCACCGTGCCTTCCCATGGAGAGCGCCCCACGATGGCATGATCGACGAACACAGTAGAGCCGACGTTGTCGGGATCTTCGACGCGCAGCCCTCCAGCGTTGGCCAGTGGCTCGAGCTTGGCGTCCAGGCGACGGGTTTCGCCGACCCGAACGCGGACCTTTGCTTCGAAGGTTTGGTATCCGTCCTTGATGATGCGCAGTTGGTGCTCGCCCGCGAGTAAGCGAACCGGAAGACTCATGGGCAATGTGCCACGGAGCTGGCCATCGACCACGACCGAGCCCGCGACGTTTGCCGACAGCTGCAACGAGCCCACTTGTGCTTGCAAGCGCTTCATTGCTGGGGCGAGTGCGGCCTTCTCTTGGCTGGTGAGGCGATCGGGGTAATCGGCGAGTGCTGTCTCGTACATTTGCAGCGCTTCATCGTGACGACCGAGTCGCGAAAAGCAGATGGCGACGTTGAGCGTGTTGTCGACAGTCGCCTGTTGCTCCCGAGAGCGCAGGAAGTAATCGAGCGCCCGTTCGGTGTTGCCGGCCTCGAAGAAGGTCACACCCTTTTCGAACAGCGCTTTGGCGACGTCGCCCTGCCCAGCCCACCCAGGCGTTGCCCAGACCAGCAGCGCAGCGAGCAGGATCCAGCGTTGCATGCGCGCTCGTAGCCACACGACGTCGTTGTGGCGCTTCGAGGCGGCGGCGGCGCCAACGTGTTGCTCGGCCAGTCCGCGCTCCTCGTTCATGCCCGTCCATGATGCCGGATTGTCGAGCGCGCTGGAAGCCTGGCGGATTGGGAGGGCGATTCCAGTGAAGACGGGTGGGTCGTTGGCCCTGAACTTGCAACGTCCAAGCTCATGTCACAGAGCAAGCAGAAGCGAGGCGCGGAGCTGAAAATAGGCCTTCGAGTCACCGAATACGTCGATGAATGGTTCCGCTCGAGCTTGCACTGGTCGAGCGCGCTCATCGCGCTGCTCGCTCTCGCAGTTGCCTGTGGCCCCGGTGATGAGCCTGCGGCTGAAACGGACAAGAGCGGTCACGACGGCGGCGGCGGAAGCAGGGCTGGTGGGCTCGACACCGGTGGTGATGGTGGCTCGGGCGGCGAGGGGGGATCGGTTCCAGTGGACGGTGGTCCTTGCGGCCTTCCCTATGGTCACGCGCGGCCAGCAGATATCGGGAAGACTGTGGGGGCGGGAGTGGTCGGACCGGAGCCTACCATTACATATGAGGGTCCGCTGACTGTGGCGAGTCCAACGGTGATCGAAAACGTAGTGATCAACGGGTGCCTACGTATTGAGGCCGACGACGTGGTGCTTCGCAATGTGGTTGTGAAGTGTGGGGGGCTCTACCCCGTGCGCGCCAGCGGTCATGAGCGCCTGACCATCGAACACAGCCGCCTCGAGTGCAGCAGCCACTCGAAACTGTTTCTAATTGATGATCATCAGAAGGTGAGGATAGCCAATAGCGAGCTGACCGGTTGCGAGGACTTCTTCTTCGTGAATGGCGATGTGGATGGTTTGACCGTCAGCTGCAACGTTCTTCACAGCCTCAACCTCAGCCCCGAGTCCCATGCGGATGGCTTCCAGATTGGAGAAGCGGCCGCCACGACTGGCCAGATCCACATTCGGGGCAACTACATCGATCCCAACGCAAGTGGTGGCAAGACGGATGTCGTCTTCGCGACCAAGAAGGCCGCGACGGAAATTTTGGTCGAGAACAACTTCTTCAAGATCTGGGGTCTGAAGACGCTTCGTTGCGGCGGCAGCAGTCAGTGCGCAATCAAGCACAACGTCTACGAGCAAGCCTTCGAACAGATGCTGCAACCAAACAAGAATGGCAAACTGCTGTTCATGGCGGCGACTTCGTCTGGGCCGCATAGCTTCGTTTGCAATCGGCTCGCGGACGGCCACCTCATCATGGAAATGCAGGATGGCGTCGATCGCGTCGGCGGCGCTACCCACCAGATCGACAACTGCCCCTCATTTTGAGGCCGAATGATTTCACAAGTTGGCTGCGGGTAGACGAGGTGTTGCTGTCAACGTCCCCACGACTTGCGGATCGGTAGGGCGGTCGGGGTCGAGACCGTCGCTGGGCGCGCGCTCTTCGTGATGGGCTTGCTCGCGGTCGTGGTGGGTGAGGCTGCTGGCTGGGCGCTGGAATTGGTCGCGGCGCCGAACCTGGTTGCCGCTGGCTGCGACGATGAGCCTCTGGCCGTGGGGGCGCTCGCCAACGAAGAGCTCGTGCCCGTAGGGGCGGGCCCAGCCGATGTGGTCGTCGGCGAAGTGGTGGCAAGCTCAGCTGCGGAGCCTGGCGGCCCTGATGCTTCGTTCGTCGTCAACGAAGGACGCATGGTCAGGAAGCTGATGAGTCCACCGATTGCGAGCGCAGCAAAGGCCATCGCCAGGGTCAGCCGCCGACGCTGCTTAGGCGGTGCGATTTCATCCTCCACGGCTGCCAGGCTCCGACCCTCATAGCCGTCCCGCGCCCGCACAGCCGGGGCGGTCGGCGCGCTGAGACAACGTTCGAGCGAGTCCTCCGGCACGGTATGCTGCCCGCCGCAAAACGGCTCGAGCACCGTCATCAGCTCTGCTGCATCTTGCCAGCGGGCGTCCAAGTCGCGGGAAAGCCCTCGATGAATGGTCTGGCAGAGCTTCTTGTCGAGCCAAGGCGCGAGCTCCTCGAGCCGCGGCACCTGCTCGGTGCAGATGGCCAGCACGAGCTCCCCTTGCGCTTCGCAGTGCGCCCAAGGGCGCTGGCCCGATAACGCCTCGTGCAAGGACATGCTCAGACTCCAGACGTCTGCGCGTGCATCTACGTGTTTGGCGTTTTTCGCTTGCTCAGGCGACGAGTAGAGCAGTGTGCCGAGAACGCCGCCGGTTTTGGTGAGCGTCGTGGCGGCATCATCCACCAGTTTTGCAAGTCCGAAGTCGCAGACCTTGACGATTACTTCGCCGTCTTGGCGGTGCAGTAGCAGATTGGCAGGCTTGATGTCGCGGTGGACGATTCCTCGGGCGTGCGCCGCTGCGACCCCTTGGCATGCTTGCACGAAGAGTCGCACGGCCGCTTGTGGCTCGAGGGGGCTGTGCTCGGCGAGCAGTTGCTCCATGTCCAGGCCTTCGAGCAGCTCCATCACGATGAACGGGAAACCGGCCTGCTCGTCCGCGTCGGCGTCGATCACGCGGACCACGTGTTTGCTGTGAATCTCCGCCGCTGTGCGGGCCTCCCGTTGGAAGCGGACGCGGGCATCTTTGCGCTTGCTCATCCATTCCTGTCCAAGCACCTTGACTGCGACCCGATCGCCGTGCGGCGTGACCGCTTCGTAGACCGCACCCATGCCGCCGCGTCCGACGAGCCGCTCCAAACGGTAGCATCCCCCGAGCAACATACCGGTCAGCTGACTGGTGTCTTGTTCCGAAGGGGTCGAACCTTCGACACGTGTGGCCGGGGCGCCAGCCTCTGCGATAGGAGCGCTAGAAGTGGGGGCACCCGGTTTGCTTGCGTTTGGCGGTCGTCGACCAGAACGCAGCTCCCGCACATCCGACTGCATGGTCGTCGCATCAGGATAACGCTGGCTTTGGTTGAACTGCAGGGCGCGGTCGACCACCAAGCACAGATCCTCATCAGCACCGTCGATGACTGTGGCCAGCGGCGGTGCAGGCTCAGTGGCCATCTTCAGCAATCGTTCGGGCTCGCTGGGCGCTGGGTGAATGTGCCGGCGCGCCAGCACGCGAAACATGAGCGCGCCGACGGCGAACAGATCGGCCCGTCCGTCGATGTCGCGGCCGCGGACCTGTTCGGGGGGCATGTAGGCGACCGTGCCGATGGTGGTGCCTTGGCTGGTCAGCTTGATGCGATGAGCGTCGGCGCCGATGCGTGCGATGCCGAAGTCCAGGACCTTGAGCAAACCGTCTTCGGTGACAAACAAGTTATCGAGCTTGATGTCCCGATGAACGATGCCTCGTGCATGCGCGGCAGCGAGCACGTCGAGCAGCTCGTCCACGTAGCCAAGCAGCTCGTCGCGACTGAGGCCGTTCTGGTCACGCACCTTTTCACGCAGCGAACCGCCGCGAAGCAGCTCCATGACCAAAAAGGGGCTGCCGTCTTCTGCAACGTCCATGTCGCGCACTTCGACCGCGCCGGGATGGTCGAAGCGATTGGTCGCGCGCGCCTCTTGCTCGAAGCGTCTTCGCAAGGTGGGATCGGAGACGAATTCGGGATGGAGGATCTTGATGGCATCTCGACGTCCGATGGTGTGGCGTGCCTCGTAGACAGCCGCCATGCCGCCGATCCCGATGACCCGCTCGAGCGTCCATTTGCCGCGCAAGATGGCGCCAACACGCTGCTCGGCCAGCTCCCGCTCCTCGTCCATCCTCACCCATGATGCCGCATTGGCATCGCGCCCGCTAGGCGCGGTATGGTAGGGCGGTGTCTTCAGACTCCTTCGAGCAGGAGCGTACCAAGCCCCTGGCTGTGCAGGCCGGCGTGCCCAAGCTCCTGGACGTTCGCCGCGGCGTGGCCCATGCGCTCGAGCCGGGCCGCTGTTTGGTCATCGGTCGCGACGCCAGCGCGGACATCGTCGTGGTGAGCGATTCGGCTTCGCGTCGCCATGCGTCCATCGAGCTCATCGGCTCGATGGCTAGGGTTGCCGAGCTGGGCAGCAGCAACGGCACTTGGGTTGATGGCAAGCCAGTACAGGTCGGCAGCGCAGCTACCTTGCAGCCGGGGCAGACGTTGCGCGTGGGCGATGTGATGATGTTGTTCCACCACGCCGAGGTGGTCGACAAGGTCTTGCCCGCATCGAGGGCTTCAGGAGGCGACGGACCGGTCATCGTCGCCGAGTCGATGAAACGCTTGTACCTGACGCTCGAACGCCTTGCGCAAGGACCGATCAGCGTGCTCATTTTGGGCGAGACGGGCGTGGGCAAGGAGGTCGCCGCGCGCACGATCCATCAGCGTTCGCCGCGTTGCGATGGACCGTTCATCGCCATCAATTGTCCGGCCGTGCCTGCCTCACTGCTCGAGAGTGAGCTGTTCGGACACGAGAAGGGTGCGTTCACCGGAGCCGATAGCGCCAAACCGGGCCAGCTCGAGCTCGCCGATGGGGGTACGGTTTTTCTCGACGAAGTGGGTGAGCTGCCGCTGGTGGTGCAGGCGAAGCTGCTTCGTGTCCTCGAGGAGCGGGCCATCACCCGCGTCGGCGGCAAGAAGAGCATTCCGATCGATGTGCGCTTCGTTTCGGCAACCAATCGCGATCTCGTGGCTGAGTCGCAGCAGGGCCGCTTCCGTCAGGACCTCTACTTTCGGCTCAATGGTGTGACCGTCACTGTGCCGGCGTTGCGCGAGCGCGGCGAGGAGATCGAACCGCTGGCCCGACACCATCTGCAGACATACAGCGAATTGCTCGGCCGCGCGGTGCCTGCGCTCAGTGCAGATGCGCTCGGCAAGCTACAGCTGCACGACTGGCCCGGGAACATCCGCGAGCTGCGCAACGTGATCGAGCGCGCGACCTTGATGTGCGACGGCAGCATCATCGAAGCTGCCGATCTGGCGCTCGAGCCCGCCATCCCAGACAGCTCGCAGGAGACCATCCGCACCGAGCGAAAGCCGGCTCCGCCCGCGCCTGCGCCATCATCGCCAGCACCTCTCTCCGACGCAGTGCAGGAATTCGAGCGGCAACGAATTCTGGACGCGCTCGAAAGCTGCGCCGGCAACCAAACACGCGCCGCGGAGCTACTGGGCTTGTCGCGTCGCGGCCTGACCAAAAAGCTCGACAAGTACGGCATCCCACGCCCGCAGAAGAACTAGCCCGTCCCTGAAGTCAGCTCGTCGTTTCCCCGACGGGGGCACACAGTCGGCACAGCGTGCTGGACTGCCACTGCTACTGCTAGCTCGAGAATGCTCAGATTGGGAACGATCCGGCCAGACGATGTTCGGACAAGCGCGCGAAATCACCGGGCCGGCTGCAGGCATGGTCCTTGCGAGAGCCATGGAAACCGACTCGACCGATCAGGAGGGATCATGCCAACCCCGGCCACAACGCCACATTCGACCGCCGCCGTGCTCATGCTGAGCGCCCTCATCACCGCGGGCTGCAGCGGGGCGCCAGCCGAAGACCGCCCTGAGCAGACCGATCAAGCGAGCGCTGCCTTCGGCGTGAGGCCCAAACACCGGCCTCCGCCACCGCGAGAGCTCGACGACCCATGCAACGCCACGATCGTCACCGTAGATCCTGAGCTACCTGACGATCCCGACAACCCGAAGAAGCTATCCTCAATAACCATCAACGACTTCTGCGAGATGATCAAGAGCTCTGGCAAGAAGGTCACGGTGTTCAACACCCAATGCTACGGCGGCGGCGCGGTCGAGTGTTGCGGCGACGGCGGTGGGGCAACACCAGGCGGCGAAGGTTGCCATCATGCCGGCGGCCACTCGGGCGAGCCGACTGCATATGGCCAATACGATATGGGCGTCGCCGGAGCGCTGAAGCCCGGCGCCGCGGGAGGCGACATCCATCAAGCTGGCGCGGACAACACCACGTCGACGACTCCCGAATCGAGCTGTGAGGGCCAATCTGCGCAGGTTGGCGCCAACGACACGGTGATCACCTTCGCCGGCGATCCGCTCGAGGCATCAGGGGGCAACCCAAGCGATCACGACATCGGTCAGCAAGTCAGCGACAACAACACGAGCACCGTCAACCTCGAGGGTGACGGGAGCAGCCCAGACGTGGAAGGGCCCGCCACCAGCGAAGCATTAGCCGATGCAATCAATAGCGCGGCGGGCGATACGGTTTGGATTTTGATGCTCGATCACGGTAACGCCGGCGGCCCATCAGTGGACGTGCCGGCGCCCACTTCAATCACGGTGACGGCAACCGTCTCATTCGACAGCTACCTGCTCGATCACATGGCCGCTGACTATGGCGCCCACGGTTGGATCGTCATGCAGAGCGACAACGCTTTTCCTGCGCTCACAGAGGTTGGGTTCGGTGGGCAGACCTATTGGGTGTCGAGCAGCGACGCACGACTCGTACAGCTAGGGGGGCAGCACTTCTACCGTTACCTTCTGGCCGTCCCCGAACAACACGTTACAGCGAGCAATGAGATTGCGGTGACCAACTTGACGGATCCCGACACCAGCTTCGAACTCTTCGTCGACACGGGTCCGATTGCCAAGTTGGGCGCCGCTCTCGACGGAATCGACAACCAGAAGACGCAGATCGTCGGAGACTGATGCCTTATGATTGGTGAATCAATGTTGCCCCGCGTTGTACAAATAAGCTCTTGCTCAATGCTCGTGTTGCTCTGTGCGCTCCGGGCTGACGCCGACACGTTGCAGGTGGGCCCCGGCAAGGCCTACGACCAGCCTTGTGCCGCGATCACCACTGCCGCCGAGGGGGACGTCATCGAGATTGATGCCACCGGCAGCTACGACGGCGACGTATGCGGCTGGTCGACCGATGGGTTGACCATCCGTGGGGTGGGCGGGCGCGCGAAGATCGACGCGGCTGGCAAGGCCGCCCAAGGCAAAGGGATCTGGGTCATCGCTGGCGACGATACCGTGATCGAAAACATCGAGCTGTCGGGCGCGTCGGTCAAAGACAACAACGGCGCTGGGATTCGCCACCAAGGCGGCAATCTGACCGTCCGCAACTGCTACTTCCACGATAACGAGGACGGCATCCTCGCCGGCAGCAACCCCGCCGCGGACATCCTGATCGAATACAGCGAATTTGCCAACAACGGCTATCAAGATGGCAAGGCGCACAATTTCTACATCAACCACGTCAGGAGCTTCACGCTGCGCTACAGCTACAGCCACAGCTCCAAGATCGGCCATCTGCTCAAGTCTCGCGCACGTGAAAACTACATCCTCTACAATCGTCTCACTGGCGAGGATGGCAGCGGCAGCTACGAGCTCGAATTGCCCAACGGGGGCACCAGCTACGTCATCGGCAACCTGATCCAGCAAGGGTCCGGCACCGACAACCCCTCACTGCTCGCCTACCAAAAGGAGGGACCTCATGCCGACAATCCAGGTCACGACCTGTACGTGATCAACAACACCTTCGTGAACGATGGGCCGAGTGGGAAGTTCATCAACGTCGGCAGCTCCGTGACCGTGCCGGTGATCATTCGCAACAACATCTTCATGGGACCGGGCACGCTGACGAACCAGGCTAACGCCGTGCAAGAAGGCAACTATGTCGGTGACCCCAGCTTCGTGGACAAAGGTGGCTTCGATTATCGGCTGACGCCTGGCTCACCGTGCGTCGACACGGGGGTCATGCCTGGCAGCGCCAACAACAGGTCACTCGTTCCAGATCACCACTATGTTCATCCGAGCTCGGAAGAAGGTCGCGTGGCGGTCGGAGCCTTCGATGTCGGTGCTTACGAGCTCAACGGTGGCGTGTCGGCAGGAGGAGCTGGGGGAGGCCCTGGCTTGGGTGGAGGCATGGGTACGGGTCGAGGCAGTGGCGGCGAAGGTGGCTCGAGCGGCTCCACTAGCTCGAGCGGTGGGGGCTCGAGCAGTAGCTCGACCGAGGCTGCCGTCAACGAAGACGAAGAAGGTTGTAGCTGTCGGCTGGCCGGTGCTCCCTCACGTTCGCTCTCGCCTTGGCTCGCCTTGCTTGGGCTGAGCCTGCTCGCTACCCGTCGTCGGGTAGCTCGCGCCTGACCGGTGGAGTCTGCAACCGGAGCGGAGGCTGCGCGGTAGACGGTCGTTGCGTTGATGCTTGTCGCGTCGGCGGGGTCGCTGCATATCTCGGAATGAAGGAGCACTGAGGGATGAAGCGTCCATCGAGCATCGGTCCGGCATTGGCGCAACAGCTGACACGGCGAGACGTGGGTCGTTGGTTGGCGGTGCTCGCGGCCGCCGGGGCGATGCCAGCTTTGGCCTGTGAAGACCCGGCCAAGTCGAAGCCGCCGTCGACCGCGATGCCCAAGCCCAAAGAGGGCGTCCACGACGTCGTCGTCATCGGTGGCGGGCTGGCTGGGCTCGCTGCCGCCTACATGATGAAGAAGCACAACGTCGTGCTGCTCGAAAAAGAAAAGGTCGCGGGCGGCCGCATCCGCGAGACGGTCTGGGAGGGCTTTCACATCTCGCTGGGCGCGGCCTACACGGGCAAGCCCACCGGCGACATGAAGAAGTGGTTCGACGAGCTCGGCGTCAAGATGGTCAAAGTGCCGCCGCCGGACGACGCCATCGCCATGGACGGCAAGATCTATCCCGGCAAGCACCTCCCCAAGCTGCTCAAGGAAAAGGGTGCGTGCGCCGATTTCGCGCGCGTCGGCAAAGAGCTGATGAAGCTCGCCAAGAAGGGCATTGGCGACGCCGTCTATGACGACATCGGCAAGATGGCCAAGTGGGAGAAGTACGACAAGCTGACCGTCGCGGACTGGATGAACAAGAACAAGGTCCATCCGTTGGTGCAGAAGTATGTCGATACCGAAAACCGCGGTCTGTTCGGCCAATCGAGCTCGGACATCTCGCTGCTCTGGGACATTCCCGAGATGTCTTGGAACATCTACGAGCCGGGGGCAGAGGCCTACTGCAAGGCGGCG
>CAZRGL010000192.1:6302-17219 GCA_964599485.1 uncultured Polyangiaceae bacterium | reverse complement strand
CCACCACCAGCAGAAAGGGCCCACCCCCACCAGGGAGCGCGATGGCGCGTGCCCGCACCGAGGCGGGCGCCGAAGGCAGGCAGAACTTCGCCTCGATGCCATGCGAGATGACCCGCACACGGCCGAGCGCCAGAGGGTAACGCGCCCCGATAGCATCAGCGGTTGCATTCGAGATCGCCACGATCCGGGTCGCATGGCGCAGGGCGCAGAGCAGTCCGAACTGATAGAACGGCACCTGATAGAGAAGCCGCCACCAAGCGGTCTCGCAGAGGGTCGGCTCCACCAGCCACATCAGGTCGTGGATGGTCACCACAGTTGGGCAAGCGATGCCGCGACCGAGGATGTTGAAAGGCGCGTGTAGCACGTCGATACCGCTCAAGTCTACGAGCCGCTGCGGCCAGGCCAAGGTCGGGAGGTTGTTGGCCTGTGCCGACACCTCCACCTGAGTCACGTTGGGAGCCGAGCTCAGCGGCCGATCCAGCTTGTGGCTTGCCCAGAGCTGAAAGCTGTCGTCCGGAGCCAGCGCAGGAATACGGTCCACCAGTGCCTGAACGTAAGCACCAATCCCGCTGGGGCGCTCGCGGACGTAACGGCAGTCGATGGATACGCGCATGGTGTGAGGCGGGGTTTATCTCCACCCGCCGCGCACGTCACGCGCCATCAACTCAACTCTGCATAGATGCGACTGTAGCCGGGCTGGATGGTCAGCTTCCGGATCAGCCAATCACCCAACTCGACGTGCAGGACGCCACCGAGTCGCGGGTGCGCTTTCCAGGCGTAGGGCGCGCAGGCTAGGTCCCATCTGATGGCGCTGCTTCTCCAGGTGTGCAGCGGCTGCTGTCGAAAGGCCCGGAGAATCGCCCGACGCCTCAACGAGCTACTGAGACAGGGTCCCACGACCCGCACCTCGGCTCCTCGCTCGAAAAGCGCCAGCGGCAAATCGGGCAGTCCTTTGGCGACAGCGAGGTTGTGAGCTTTGACATAGCGGAGCAAGAGCTCGTTGGCGTCACTCGATGGCTCGACCTGGATGCGGGCGCTCATAGGGCAAGTCGATGCAAACACGGTGCCGCTCGAAGTCTGCCAAATGGCAGGCCAGCAGGAGCGCAGCTCCGCAGCATAGGCCGCGCTGTGCCAAGAGTGCGCAAGAGTCGAACACCCGCGGGGCATCAACGCCCCAATCGGCGCCCCTGGAGGATGCGCACGCTCGCCAGCGCGGCTCAAAGGCGCTATGCGCCAACAGCTTATGTTCGCAGTCGTGTTTGCGACGCTCGCCGGTGACAACTCTGGCCAGCCAGGTGTTTCACCAAGCCTGGTGCTGGGCGGCTTGTCGTTGTTGCTTCGAACTGTGTTGAGCCTCCAGAAGCTGGGGATCACACGGGTAGTGGTCGTGCTTTCCGAGCAAGAAGAAGGCCTGCTCGACACGATGACGGCCGATCCACGAGTACAGTTGGAGCTCGAGCCACTCGTTGCGAGCTCGGTCGAAGATGCTGTCTCCCGGCTGCCCAAGATGGCCCAAGGGGCAGCGATGCTCATCACGCGGCACGACCTAATCGTCCAGCCGGCTGTCTTCCAAGCCTTGCTCGAGCAACCGCTCGAGGACCGAGCCGCTCTGCTCGCCGCCCGCGATGATCTGCCACTCGGACCAGCCTACGCCAGCAGTGAAGCGCTCGAATTGCTCGATGGGCCCAGACTGGGTTGGACGCGCGCCCTGGAAGGGGGGGCTGTTGCCATGTGCAACATCGGCAGCAGCTGGGTTGTCGACGTCAACAGTCGCGAAGGGCGCAGCGAAGCGCTGTTCTACTTGTTCGAAGATTGTCGCAAGCCCGTTGACGGCGTGGTGTCACGCAATCTCAACCGTCATATCTCGCTGACGATTTCGCGACTGCTGGTCAACACGCCTATCACACCCAACTTGATGACCGGCGTGACCTTTCTGTTCGCGATCGCGGCCGCGCTCTTCGCCTCTCGAGGCGGCTACGTACCCACCTTGGTAGGGGCGATCCTCATGCAGCTCAACTCCATCCTCGATGGTTGCGACGGAGAGCTGGCACGCGTGCGTTACCAGGGCTCGAAGCTCGGTCAGTGGCTCGACACGGTGGGTGACGACGTTTCCAACGTCATGTTTTGGGCAGCGCTCGGCTTCGGCGCATGGAACATCGAGCCTTTTGGTTTCTGGCTGGCCGTATGTGGCTGGGTGGCGGCGGGCGGAAACGCCCTGGCCGCCATATGCAACTACATCCTGCTGGCCCGAAAGAACTCGGGGGACTTCTATGATCTGCAAACGCCGCAGACGAAACCCGAAACCGTTGGCGCCAAAGCAGTGGCCTTCATCGGCATCGTGCTCAAGCAGGACTTCTTCCTCTTCATGCTGATGTGTCTGGCCATCGGCGGCATCATCCATCACACCTTGCCGCTGATGGCGCTGGGCGCCATCGTCACATTCGCCAACTCGGCGGTACGGTTGCTTCGTCATTGGCGCCAGCCCGCTCCGGAGCAGGCTGACCACTCGTGAAGCGAGCTTCACGCTCGCGGTGCGCACCTACACACTTGTGTAGCTCGCTTGCCGCGAGCGGCTCTCCTAACCCACTGATATGTAAGGCAAGCGCTGGTGTTCCTGTCCTTGGCACGGTCGCTGCTTGACGCCGTGCAGAGGCAAGGACGCAGTATGTCAGTCGAGACCGGAAACTCGGAACCGCTATCCACTAACTACGACGCTCGGATGTCTGCAGGCGAATCGGCCAACATGGACGTGAGCCCGGCAGACCATCGGTGGCTCGTCGGAGCCTCGCCCGCGATCGCTGCAGTGCGCCAGCTCGTCGCACGCGCCGCTCGAGCCCAAACGACTGTGCTGCTGACCGGAGAAAAGGGCAGTGGCAAGGAGCGCGTGGCCCGACAGATCCACTCCGACGGAGCGCGGGGGCGCGGCCCCTTCATCAAGCTTTGCTGTGATGCTTGGCCCGAAAAACTGCTCGAGGCGGAGCTCTTTGGCGGCGACTCGAGGCCTGGCGATGCGCCAAGTCGGCTGGCACGCGCGGCAGGAGGACCGCTGCTTTTCGACGAGAGCGCCGCCATCTCGGGCCCCCCTCAAAGCAGACTGCCACGACTCCTCCGGCAGCAGCGCGAGGCGCGCATCAACAATCGCGGGCCGACGATGAGCGACGTACGCGTCATCGCCGCAACAGAGAAGGACTTGCAAAAGTTGATGAAGCGGGGCGCGTTCCGCCCAGACTTGTTTTACGCGCTCAGCGTTCTGCCGATCGACATGCCGCCCCTGCGGGCCCGACGCGAGGATATCCCTGCGCTCGCCGAGCATTTTCGCGCCACTGCGGTGCGAAAACACGGCATGTCCGAGGTGCTTTTTGCAATCGGCTGCCACCAGCGCCTCGCGGTTGCGCCGTGGCCCGGCAACGTGCGGCAACTCATCAACATCGTCGAGCGCTTGGTGGTCCTCAGTGAAGGCTCCGTCATCACCACGCGTGATGTCGAGCGAGAGCTCAACGACGAGACCACCGAAGAAGTCACTGAGCGGACGAGTGGGGTGTTCACGAGCCTTGCCATGCGGCGCTATCAAGCAGAACGAAGCGCCATCCTCGGGGCTCTGGCCGAGGCCGACGGCAATCGCACCAAGACTGCAACCATCCTCGGCATCAGCCGCCGCAGTCTGTACGACAAGCTCACCGCCCTGGGTCTGCACCGGCGCTCAGCTAGCTGACTAGCGCCTGGACCAAAGGGCGCTGCTGACTCGCGCGCCCCTGAATGGACGAACGCGCGCGTCCTTCGCTGGCGATCCTACTGGCGCATCCTATTGGCCAACCAGCTGTGCAGATTGGCGCGCTAACCGCCAGCCGGTCTGGCTCCGCTGTTGAAGCTCGATTGCGCGAGTGCGAGGCCAAAGTCGATCAAGATCGGACCGCGCTTGGCCAAGATGATGTTGGCGGGCTTGACGTCGCGATGCACCGCACCGCACTCGTGAATGGCGTGCAGGGCATCGGCCACCGTGCTCAGCAAATCGATCGCGTCGCTGAGCAGTATCGGGTGACCCAGCTCATAGCTCCGCTCGATGCGGTGATCGAGCCCAACCCCACGAATCAGCTCGAGGACCACATACCTGCGGCCTCGATGGTTACCCAAGTGATACACCACCGGCAAACTGGCATGCTGCACACCGGCGAGGGCGCGGGCCTCACGCAAAATGGCCTCATCGGTGTCGGCGATGGGTACTTTCACAGCCACCGAGCGCTGCAAGAGCAAGTCCTTGGCCTCGTAGACCGAGCCCATCGCGCCATGGCCCAGCACGCTGACGAGCTTGTAGCTCTCGCTGAGCAGCGCACCGACAGAGAATTCGCTGGCCGAGTCGGAACTCGGAAGCGTGGCGGCAAAACTCTTGTTGACCCTCCCCACGGGCGTCGGAGCCTGCCACTATTCCGTATCGTTCACAAGGTCCCGACCCTGTTGCCGTAGCGAAGCTCAGGCACGCGCCATGCCGTTCAGCCGCGCACCAGATGCGTTTGCCCTGCGACGAGGCTAGCCTCACACCATGACAGCCAAGTGGATGATCTATGGGGCCAACGGCTACACCGGACGACTGGTTGCACAGCTCGCCTATGAGCGAGGCCATCGCCCGGTGCTAGCGGGTCGAAGCGAAGCCAAGCTTGCACAGCTCAATCACCTCGGCTTGCCGCAACTCGTCGTCGATCTCGACGACACCGACGCACTCGAGGCTGCGCTCAGCGATATCGACGCTGTGCTCCACGCGGCAGGGCCATTTTCGGCAACGTCGGCGCCGATGGTGCAAGCCTGTCTCGAAAGCAAGACGCACTACCTCGACATCACAGGTGAAATCGACGTCTTCGAGGCCGTGCACGCGCGCGACGATGAAGCCTTACGAGCCGGCGTCGCGCTCATCCCTGGGGTGGGCTTCGACGTTGTGCCAACCGATGCAATGGCGGCGATGCTCGCGGCTCAGCTCGATGACCCGACCGACCTGGAGCTGGCGTTCGCGGGCCTGGGTGAATCGAGCGCTGGCACCACCAAGACGATGGTGGAGGGGCTCCCCAAGGGCGGCCGCGCACGCATTGATGGGCGAATCGAGCAGGTGCCGGTCGCGTGGCGACGCCGACGCATTCCCTTCCACGACAAGGAGCGCGAGGCGGTGTCGATTCCTTGGGGCGACGTCTCGACGGCTTTCTACAGCACAGGCATCGGCAACATCTGCGCCTACATGGCCATGCCACCTGCCATGGCTAAGGCAGCAGTCGCCCTGTCCAAAATCAGCCCGGTTCTGGCGCTCACACCAGTGCAGCGCGGCCTCAAGAAACTGGTCGAGCTCACGGTCAAAGGGCCCAATGAGCAAAGCCGACGCCGCGGCCGCTCAGAAATCTGGGGCGAGGTACGCAACGCAGCCGGCCAGCGCATCAGCGGAACGATGACGACGCCCGAAGGATATAGCCTGACCGCTGATGGGTGCGTCAAGTCCATCGAGCGCGTGCTCGAGGGCGTCGCCGCCGGCGCGCTGACGCCATCAAAAGCGTTCGGCGCCGAATTCGTCAAAACGCTCGACGGCGTGACGGTGCACGCTTTTCAGGAACAATGAGTCGAGGCAGCTCTTTATTTGTCACCAATCGCTCCGACCCTGCGTTGGTCGGCTGCGAGCCCGGTTATAAGGGCGCAGGAGTGAGCTATGGATATCGAGCAACTGGAAGCATTTGCTTTTGGCGAGAATCGCGCCGAGGCCTTGGATCAGCTCATCGCTGGCACCGACGAGCACTACTTCTACCAGTGTCTGTTGGCACAGCACGAAGGGCGCCTGGCTGAGGTCGAATCCATCCTGGGCGAGTGGATCAAGCAACTCGGGCGCACCTCGAACGCCTCGCAGATCGAGCTGCGACAGCTGCTTCTCGGATTCAGCGACCATCCAGACAAGACCATCGCCCAGCTCATCAAGAAGCTCGGCCTGCGTTTCGATCACCGGCGCCGCATCGAGGGAGAGAAGCCGACCCATCCGACACGCCTCGATCAGAGTCGCATCAGCCGCGATCGTTGGTTGCAAGAGGCTTTGCGGCGCCACCCTCGAACACTGCGCGGGCTACGCGAGGCTGCCAACGAGTGGTTGTTGGGTCTGGAAACCCAATTGGATTTGCCCGTGCGCCTCAAGCTGCTGCAACGCATCAATCGGCCCGACCATCCCAAGCTGCTCGAGCTGATCATCGAGGACTTGGATCGAAAGAAGTCGCCTGGCTTCGGCTCACGCCCCATTCACGCCTTGCTCCTCGAAGCGCAGCTGCTCGAGCTGCAGAAGAAGCGCCCGGCGGTCGCCGATAGTCCAGCCTATGTCAATGCCCGGCTGATCAAGCTCTGGCCCAAGCCGGACGTAGACTGGGCCAACGATCCAAAAGAGAAGCGCGCCTACCTCGATCGCTTGTGGGGCTACGTGCGCACGCTGCCGTCAGCGTTCAACTCGCTGCTCGTTCACGTGCTCTACCACCGGCTCGATCTCGATCGCAGCGAAGGCCGTCATGACCGCGCCCTCTTCATGGAGTACCTGCGTCTGCCCCGCTCCTGCCATTATGTGTGCGCGACGTTTCTGCGTAGCCGAGAGCAGCGCGACTACGTCGTCTCCTTGGGGCAGGATTTTCGCAAGCACACGCAGCTGGCAGCAGTGCGTGAAGACGAGACGTTGGTCCGCGGCTATCTGAGCCATTTCTTCGAACAAGAGTCTGACTACGAAGCGTATCGGCCCTACGTAGCGAAGTCTTATCTCGAGCGCTGGTTCGCGCTGACCAAAATCGCTCGGGGCATCGGCCCGCGCGATCGCTGGTACGCCTTGCTCGATGATCCAGCGCTGTGCCAACGCTTCAACGAGCAAGTGGAGATCGACTTCTGCCCCGACAACAAGCGGGTCTTCGCCGTCGACGAGCCGGTTCGCCTCGCCGTCGAGCTCAAGAACGTCCCAACACTGGTGGTCAAGGTCTTCGAGATCAATACGCTCAGCGTCTTTCTCGAAAGCAAGAACGAGGTGAACACCTCGGTGGATCTCGATGGCTTGGTGGCGCGCGAGCAGCACAGTTACCAATACGATTTGCCGAGCTACCGTCGAGCGCGACGGAGCTTCGATTTCGCTTCGCTCGACAAGCCCGGCACCTACGTGATCGAGCTGGTCGGCAACGGCAAGAGCAGCCGCGCGCTCATCAAGAAGGGCGGCTTGCGCTACGTAGAGCGCCTCGGCGCAGCCGGTCATGTGTTTACCGTGTTCGACGAACAGAACCGACGCTTGAACGACGCGACGCTGTGGTTTGGCGGCCGCGCATACCGCGGCAACGAGCAGGGCAAGATCACGGTGCCCTACAGCACCACCCCAGGCCCGGCGAAGTTCTTCTTGCGCCACGGCGGGCGTAGCTCGCTGGAGCGTTTCGAGCACAAGTCCGAGCGCTACCAGCTGCGGGCAACATTGTTGGTCGACCGCGAGCAGCTCAAGGCCAAGCAACAAGCGCAGCTGCTGGTGCGGGCCCGACTCTATCTCAACGATATGCCGGTGAGCTTGCGCTTGCTCGAAGAGCCTACGCTGGTGATTCATTCACGCGACCGCTTCGATATCAGCTCGCAAAACGAGGTCAGCGACTTCGCCTTGTCTGCCGAGCGAGAGTCTGTCTACGAGTTTCGCGTTCCCGAGGACCTGGCAAGCATTCGCTTCGAGCTGCGCGGCAAGGTCAAACCACTCCTTGGCGGCGATGAGATCTCCCTGAGCGACAGCGACGACTACCCAGTCAACCAAATCGAGCAATCGGACCACACCGAAGCGCTACACCTCAGCCGCGCCGACGAGGGCGCGGTGCTCTATTTGCTCGGCAAGACTGGCGAGCCCCGCAGCCACCGCCCCATCAACTTGCAGCTGCGCCACGAGCTGTTCACCGACGAGCTGCGGCTGACGCTGCAGACCGACGAGGAGGGCCGGATCGAGCTCGGAGAGCTGGACGGCATCGAGGCCGTCGAGGCCCGAAGCCCGGGCGGAGCTGAGGCGTGCTGGCGCCTGGGCGGCGATGGCGGACTGCTACCGAATCGGCTGCATCTGCGCCAAGGGCAGACCGCCGCGGTTGCCTATGTGGGTCCACCCATCAAGCGCAGTTGGTTTCAACGCTTGTTGCGAAGACCACTGCGCGATGCCGTCTCGCTACTGGAGCGGCGCGGCGGCAGCTTCCACGAGGATTGGACCGACAAGGTCAAGCTCGAGGATGGCTATCTGTTGGCGCCGGATCTACCTGCCGGCGAATACGATCTGCTGAACAAGGCCAGCCGGCAATCGCTGACCATTCGCGTCAGCGAGGGCGTGGAGCAGGACGACTGGATCTTGTCCGAGCACCGTCTGCTGCAGCGCTCGGTCGAGCGAATGCTCAACATCAGCAAGGTGAGCATCGAGGAGCGTGCGCTGCGCATCACCTTGACTGGCACCAGCAAAGCGAGCCGGCTGCACGTGTTTGCCAATCGCTTCTACACTGCTTGCTCGGCAGGCCGGGCGCTCGCCAAGCTGCCACGGCGCGGCCTAGCGACGGCAACTTTGTCCAAAGCGCTTTGTCAGTACGTCTCCGGCCGCGACATCGGCGATGAGTACCGCTACATTCTCGAGCGCCAGCTGGCTCCGAAACGGGCTGGCAACATGCTCGGGCGACCCGGCTTGCTGCTCAATCCTTGGGCGGTGCGCAAGACGGACACAGGGCTCGATGAAGCCGCTGCCGGCGAGGAGTACGCCGCATCCGCTGCGCGCCGTCCCCGAGCGGCCCCGCCGCCGCCCGCGTGTGCAGCGCCCCAGCCGTCGGGCGCCGAGGGGTTTGCCAGTTATGGTTTCTTGGCTCATCAAAGCCAGCTGCTAGCCAACTTACGCCCCACTGGTGGCGTCATCGAGATCCCGCTCGAGCAGTTCGGGGGCCACTGCTGTCTGACCATCGTGGCTGTTGACCGCGAGACTGTGTTGTGGCGGGAGCTGAGCCTGCCCGAATCGCCCCTGGCAACCGACGATCTGTGTTTGCGCTTGGCGCTGCCCGCTGACGAGCATTTTACCGAGCGCCGCCAAAAGAGCGTGCGCCGCAGCGGTCAGAAACTGGTCATCGAAGACATTGCTACTTCTTCGGTCGAGATCTTCGACTCCATCCCGAAGATCTACGCGCTGCTCGCGACGCTCTCACCAGACGACGAAGCGCTTGTGGAATTTGGTTTCATCACCAAGTGGCCCAAGCTGAGCGAGACGGACAAGAGAGAGCTGTACAGCACGTTCGCCTGCCACGAGCTCAATCTGTTCCTTCAGCGCAAAGATCCGAGCTTCTTCGCTGAGGTGGTCCAACCCTATTTGCGCAACAAGAAGGAAAAGACCTTCTTGGATCACTACCTGTTGGAAGACGACCTGCAGCGCTACCTGCAGCCGTGGGCCTACGGACGGTTGAACATCGTCGAGCGAATTTTGCTGGGCCAGCGTATCGACCGCGGGCCTACCGAACAGCATGTGCAGGATCGTTTCGACCTGCTCGTGGCCGACCTCGAGCAAGACGCGCGGCTGTTCAAGACGGCACTGGGTGGCAGCGCGCTCGACAGCACCGACGCGCTCGGTTTTGCCCAAGCCCAAGCCGTCGCGGTGGCGGACGCTATTTCGAGTCGCTCCACGTCCACGGGAAGGGGCGGACCATCAGGAGGCAGCCGGCCTCAGGCCAAGCGCAAGCTCGCGCCCCCTGCCCCGCCCGCACCAGGTGGCTACGGGGCGCCACCTCCCGGTGCGGCGCCAGCACCAGCTGTGGCGGCGGCATTTGATGAGCCCATGCTGTCGTTGATGGAATGCGAGGAGGGCCCGCCCGACGACGAAGACCTCGATCTGCGCGCGCGGGCGAAGCAGCGTCAGCTCTACCAGCAGGCCGACAAGACTGAAGAGCTTGCCGAGAACAACTACTACGAGTTGAGGATTAACGAGCAGGGGTCCGAGCTGGTAACCGTCAACCGGTTCTGGCGCGACTTCGCGGCCCACGATCCGAGCGAGGCGTTCTGTTCCGCCAACGTGGCCGAAGCTTCGAGGAGTTTCACCGAAATGATGTGCGCTTTGGCCGTGCTCGATTTGCCCTTCGATGCCGAGGCCCCAGAGGTCGACTACCAGAAGTCGCGCATGGAGCTGCAGTGCAACAGTCCGGCCATCGTCTTCCACAAGGAGATCATGCCCACCGAACCGAGCGATGGGCACGCGAGCATCTTGGTGAGCCAGAGCTACTTTCGCAAAGATGACCGCTATCGGTATGAGGGCGCCGAGCAGATCGAAAAACATGTGGTCGGCGAGCTACTCAGTCACGTGGTGTACGTCTGCCAGGTCGTCGTAACCAATCCCAGCTCGGCACGGCAGAAGCTCGAGCTGCTGCTGCAAATCCCCGCCGGCGCTATCGCTGTCGACAATGGCTTCGACACGCGCGGGCGTCTGATCGAGCTGGGCGCCTACCAGACCGAAGCCGTCGAGTACTCCTTCTACTTTCCCCGCCCCGGCAGCTATCAACATTTTCCAGCCCACGTTGCGCGAGACGAACAACTGGTGGCGGCGGCAGGCGGCAAGACGCTGACGGTCGTCGATGCTTTTACGCAAGTCGACGAGAGCTCCTGGGCCTATCTATCCCAACATGCCGACGACGGCGTTGTGCTGCGCTACCTCGATGACAACAACATCGACCGGCTCGATCTGTCGCTCATCGCTTGGCGCATGGCGGACGTAGCGTTCTTCGAGCAGACGGTGCAGCTGCTGCGGATGCGACACGTGTACGACAGCACCTTGTGGTCCTACGCCTTCAAGCATGGCAACCACGCTGCCATGCGCGAGCACCTCGAGCACCAAGACCACCTGCTCCGCCAAGCGGGCATGGCGCTGAGCAGCGAGCTCGTGTCCTTCGAGCCAATCAGTCG
>CAZRGL010000192.1:0-6292 GCA_964599485.1 uncultured Polyangiaceae bacterium | reverse complement strand
CGGCTGGCACGAACATCTCGAATACCTGCCCTTGATCAACGCTCGGGCCCACCAACTCGGCGGCAAGACGAAGATCCTCAACCAAGCCCTGCACCAGCAGTACAAGCGCTTCTTGACGACGGCTTGCTATTGCCCCCAGCCCTCGTCGAGCCACGACTTGCTACTGACTGGGGCGTACTATCTGCTGCTCCAAGACCGACTGGATGACGGCTTGAAGCTACTGGGCCGCGTCGATCCAGCAGCTGTCACGCCAACGTTGCAATATGACTACCTACGTTGCTACGCGGCCTTTTACGAAGAGCAGCTGCCCCGCGCCAAAGCACTGGCCGAGTCCCGCCGTGACCATCCGGTCGATCGCTGGCGCAAGCGCTTCGCCAACGTGCTGGCTCAAATCGCAGAGGCAGAGGGCGCCTCGACAGCTTTGCCCGATCCCGGCGACCGCGCCCAAAAACAAGATATGCTCGCCGGCAGCGAACCGAGCTTCGCCATCGAAATGGTCGACCAGCAGCTGAGCATCAGCTACCTGAATCTGCACAGTTGCGTCGTCAACTACTTCCCAATGGACGTGGAGCTGCTGTTCTCTCGCCAACCCTTCGTGGAGCAAGATGCCAGCCGCTTCTGCGTGATCATGCCGAGCCACACCAGCCGCATCGATCTACCCGAAGCTGAGCGTCATCGCGTCGCGCTGCCCGAGCAATACCAATCGGCCAACGTGATGATCGAAGTGGTCGCCGAAGGCGTGCGCCAGACACTCGCTCACTACGCACACAACCTATCGGTGCAACTGGTCCAGCAGTATGGCCAAGTCCGCGTGCGACAGCGCGATCCGGGGCGGCCCCTGTCCAAGGTCTACGTCAAGGTCTTTGCCCGCGACCGATTCGGCGGAGTGAAGTTCTACAAGGATGGCTACACCGATCTGCGCGGCAGCTTCGACTACGCCACGCTCAGCACCGACGAGCTCGACAACGTGGAGCGTTTTGCGCTGCTCATCATGAGCGAAGAGCACGGCGCGCTAATCCGCGAAGCCCCACCGCCACAACGGTAGCGCATCAGCAACCTGGATCCTGTCGAGTCGGGCGCACAGCACTCGCCCCGCCCCTGGTGAGAAGAAATGCGGCGCAAGCCAGTTCTTCTCACTACATATCCATGTGCTCACTGCCCCTCGAGGCGATAGGCTCCAAGGCATGATTCACGGACGCCATCTCGCCTTGCTGCTCATCACTGCCATGCTTCTGTGTTGCAGCGATGACGATCCGGCAGCGCCAACAGGCGGCAGCGGAGGAGCCGCTGGCGATCTCGGCAGCGGTGGAACCAGTGTCGGCGGCAACGATGGAGGCGCCGCTGGAGCTTGCCCGACCGGCTCCTGCACTTGCAACAGCAGCGCTGATTGCGCTGATGACGAGTGGTGCGACACCAGCGGCGAGGCCGGCGTCTGTACCCCGAAGAAAAACAACGGGGAAGCGTGCAGCAAGTTCAAGTCTTGTTTGAGCGGCTACTGCGTCGACGACGTCTGCTGTGAAACAGCCTGCAATGAGGTCTGCTCCGCTTGCACTAATGCGAAGACGGGCGCGGCCAACGGCAGCTGCGCCCCAGTCAGCAGCGCGACCGACCCTGATGACGAATGTGGACAATGGCTCTGCGATGGAGCCGGACAGTGCGCGGTCTGTGGCGATGGAGTCGTTCAGGCAACCGAGAGCTGTGATGACTACAACCAAGACGCATGCGGCAGCTGCAACGCTAGCTGCAGTGGAGCCGGGACCGGGCCACCTTGCGGCACACATGCTTGGAGTAAGCAGTTCGGTGATGGGGCAGATCAGGTCGGCCGCGCCATCGCCAATGACGCGCAAGGCAACGTGCTGCTAACTGGAGCGCTCGAAGGCAGCGCAGACTTTGGCGGCGGCACGTTGACCAGCGCTGGGGGCACGGATGCGTTTGTCGTCAAGCTCGACGCGAATGGCAACCACCTCTGGAGCAAGCGCTTCGGCGATGGAGCGGAGCAAGAAGGGCGCGCCATCGCTGTCGACGCGGCAGGCAATGTGCTCGTGGCAGGAAACTTCTCCGGAAGCGCAGACTTCGGAGGCGGCGCGCTCACCAGCGCGGGCGCTACCGATCTGTTTGTCGTCAAGCTCGACGGCAGCGGCAACCATGTTTGGAGCAAGCGCTTCGGCGACGACAAGGCGCAGGACCTGAGCGGGGGCATGGTGGTGGATGCTGCAAGCAACGTGCTCATCGGAGGCGATTTCCGCGGCGCGTTGGACTTCGGAGGCGGCGCGCTCACCAGCGCAGGCGGCCATGACCTCTTCATGGCCAAGCTCGGCTCCGACGGACAACACGTCTGGAGCAAGCGCTTCGGGGATGGCTCAGACCAATACGCCAAGGCGCTCGGCAAAGACAACAGCGGCGCCCCGATCATCACGGGCATCTTCGTCGGCAACCTCGATTTTGGCGGCACCGTGTTGAACAACCCGTCAGGGTGGGTGATCTATGCCGCCAAGCTCGGCGCCGACGGGGGCCACCTCTGGAGCAAGCGCTTCGGCAACGCCACACCGCAAGGTGTTGCTGGCGACGCTTCCGGCGGGACATTCATCGTCGGTGATTTCAAGGACAACACGCAGTTCGGGGGTAACACCCTGAACAGCGCCGGCAGCTACGACATCTTCGTCGTCAAGCTCGACGCCAACGGAGCCCACCTTTGGAGCAAGAGCTTCGGCGATCCCGATAGCCAACTAGCACACGACATAGCCGTCGATACGAAAGGCAACGCGACGTTCGTGGGCAAGCTCAGCGGCAGCGTGGACTTTGGCGGGGGCACACTCGACGGAAATGTCTCCGATATCTTCGTTGCCAAGTTGCAAACGAGCGGGGGCTACCTGTGGAGTCGTCGCTTCGCCGCATCAATGTCCCAGCAAGCGCTCGGCGTTACCAGCGACAACCAAGACAACGTGTTGTTTACTGGACGGGCCAAGGGCAGCGTCGACTTCGGGGGAGGGCTTTTGAGCTCGGGCGGCAAAGAAGATGTCTTCGTCGTCAAGCTGGCGCCGTAGCGAGCTCCAGCCGCCGTCAGCCCGGCTCGATCGCCTCGAGCGTGGGCGCCAGCTTCACCCATTGACTCGCTAGCGTCTGCTCCGCCATCGGGTAGAGGATCCCTTCCTCCTTGGCGTTGTGTTGTTGGATCACCATCAAGAGCGTGTCGCCATGATCGAGCAACGCCTCGACATCGCCGTTAGCGGCGTGGCTGTCCATCTGCGTGAGCAAAGCGCGCATTTGCTCGTGCTCCATCTTCATCACCGCGACGGGTCCACCGCTGAACATCCCGGTCGCCTCCTGGAAGGCTGGGAACATGACCTCCTCCTCCATCCGAAAATGGCGTCGCATGGCGCCCGAAAAGGTTGCCCAACGCTCTTTGGCAACGGCGACGTCGCCCTCGTCACCGATGGCCTCCAGCTCCGCCCAGAGCGCATCACAGCGTCGGTGATCTGTTTGAAAATACGACAACAATCCAGAATCTGTATCCGCCATTTTCTTTCCCAGTTTGAAGGTCTTGGAAAAAGTTATCACATGATAACTTGCATCTCAAGTTATCAGTCGATAACGTATCTACTAGTCATGGCTACTCGAATGAGCGCGCAGCAACGCCAAGAGCAAATCGCCACCGCCGCCCTCGAGCTACTCGCCGAAAAACCAGTCAGTGGGCTGTCGACGCGGATGATTGCCCGGCGGGTCGGGATCTCGCAGCCGGGCTTGTTCCGGCACTTCCGCTCGCGAGATGCCATCCTGCTAGCAGCGATTTCGCATACGCGGAGCAAGCTCGCGGGGCTCGCTGAAACCGTCCTAGAAGGCCAAACCGATGCACTTCTGAAGCTCGCCGCCCTTGCTCGCGGCCTATTGACACACATCGAGCACAATCCGGGCTTACCGCGGCTGCTCATGTCCGACGCGCACCCCCACGACGGTCCGGTTCGCACCGCGCTCAAGCAACTGCTGGGCATGCAACACGGACTGGCAACCGAGCTCATTCGCCAAGCGCAGGCGCAAGGATCCATCGACGCGCAGCGGGTAGATCCAAAGCGTGCTGCCACGATGTTCGTTGGTTTTCTGCAGGGCGTGTCGCTGCAATGGCAGATGGCCGACCGCACGCATTCACTGGCCCAAGAGGCCGCACCTCTCTTCGCGCTGTGGCTCGACGGTGTGCGCAACGTAAGGCACCCAGCGGCGCCCACCGAGAGCTCCGGCGGGTCAACCAGCCAAGCCGCAGTCGCTAGCGCTGCAGCGAGCCGCCAAACTGCGTGCATCCTCGCGCTCGACACCCGGCCAATTTTGGCTGAAGGCATCGATCCACTCGAGCAGGTGCTCGCCAGCCTGCCAACAATCGGTAGCGCTGGCGTGCTCAAGCTCATCGTACCGTTTCGCCCAGCGCCGCTGCTCGCGTTGCTGAAGAGCAAAGGCTACACGGTCACGGCAGAGGAGATTTCCGCCAAACATTGGGTGGTAGAAGTGGTCGGCCCCGACGCGCCCGCCATCGAGGACCTGCGCGAGCTGGACCCACCTGAGCCACTCGAGCGCTTACTCGTTGTCGCCGCCGAGCTCGAGGACGGAGCGGTACATTTGGCCAGACTCCCCCGCTTCCCACGGCTGTTGTTGCCGCGGCTGCAAGAGCGCGGGATCAGCTGGTCTGTGTACGAGGAGCCGGACGGCAGCACCCTCACACTCATCCGGAAAGCAAAATGACAGCTGGCATGAACACCTCGGCGTTGTCCCTCGAGCAGGCGCCGCCGCTATCGATTCCGAGCTCGTTTTTCCTCGCCGCGCCTGTGGCTATCGTGGCCGCTGGCGTGTTCTTGCTCGTCAACGGCGGCTCCACGCTCGACTCGATGTGGAGCCCGCTCAACGCAGCGGCAGCCCACCTGCTCACGGTCGGTTTCCTGCTCGCCGTAATGATGGGCGCGCTCTACCAGATGGTGCCGGTCATTGCTGGCAAGGCCGTCCCCGCGGTGCGCCTCGCACATGTCGTGCATGCTGGCTTGGTCTTGGGTGGTGCTGTTCTGATCTGGGCCCAGGCAACCAGCAGCAAGCTAGCGTTCGCTATTTCACTGAGCGTGCTAGGCCTGTCGCTGCTGCTGTTCTTGGTGCCGGTGGCTGTGGCGCTGCTGCGAACACCCATGCGGTCGGACACGGTCAGCGGTCTACGTATTGCTGTCGGCTCACTCGGGGTGCTCGCCTTCATTGGCATCCTGATGGCGTTTCGGCGGGCCGGCGGCGGCTACGGTGGCGACTGGGTCAGCTTGCGCACCGCTCACGTCTCTGTGGGCTTCATCAGCTGGGTGGGCGGGCTCATCGCCGCGGTCTCGTGGCAGATCGTTCCTATGTTCTATCTGGCTGACGAAGTGCCGCGCTGGGCGCGCTTGACGACGCTGCTGTTGTTGGCGTCGAGCACCGTTGCTTCCGTGGCGGTGTGGGCGTTGGGCGGCAGCGCTCTGTTGGTCGTCTTCGTGAGCATCGGCGGCGGCGCGGCCATTTGGCTGTTGCACCCAATCATGACTTGGCGCGCCATCAGCGGGCGACGCCGACGCCGCAAGGATCCGAGTCTCGACCTATGGCGCCTTGGACTGCTGTGTGCGCCTTTGGCCTTCGTCACGGGGCTACTGGCCGCGCTGACCGACGGTGGCAACTGGCCCGTCCTGTTCGGCTGGCTCGTGCTGTGGGGCTGGGCCGGCGCCATCGTCCACGGCATGCTCAGCCGCATCCTGCCCTTCTTGGTGTGGTTTCATCGGCTGTCGCCGCTGGTCGGGATCGTGCCCGTTCCGGCGATGCGCCAGCTACTTCCAGTTTCTCGCATTCGGGCCGGCTTTGTGTTGCACACGCTCACGTTGTTACTCGGCTCCGCCGCCATCCTGGTGGGCGGTGGCCTGCTCGCCCGGGCAACCGGAGCCGCGGTGCTGCTCACTGGCGCGCTGCTTGGGGCCAACCTCATCAAGGTGCTGAGTCACCAGCGACCGACGACACCCTCAGCCGCGAGCGCTCCAGCGCCCATGGCGGCAATCCCCAGCAAAGCAGCCAGCTGAGGCTGAGGGACCGCGAGGGACCGCGGCGTGGTTGCTTCTACGGCGGGCGCACGCCTACCATCGTGCGATGTCCTCGTTTTGGAGCAACATGTTTGATAGCGACTACCTGCAACGGCGGGACATCGACGAGGCTAGGGCCGAGCTCGACGACATGCGCAGCGCGGTGCGCGATATGCAACACACAAAAGCGGCCGCCAAATCGGATGCAGTATCGCAGTACGAAGTCGACC
>CAZRGL010000191.1:10620-17235 GCA_964599485.1 uncultured Polyangiaceae bacterium | reverse complement strand
CGTCTCTTCAACACCATCCTGAGCCGACACGGAATGGACTTCACCTACGTCGACACCTCTTTTCCGGAGCGTGCAGCCGAGGCCATCAAGCCCAACACCAAGCTCATTTGGATCGAAACGCCGACCAACCCGCTGCTCAAGGTCTCGGACATCAAAGCGCTAGCTGACATCGCCCACGCCAACAGCATCCCCTTGGCGGTGGATTCCACCTTCGCCACGCCCGCGCTGCTGCGGCCCCTCGAGTGGGGCGCCGACATCGTCATGCACAGCACCACCAAGTACCTCAGCGGCCACAACCAGATCATCGGTGGGTGCGTGCTGACCAACGATGCCGCCTTCCAAGACAAGATGCGCTACCAGCAGAAGTCCATCGGCGCCATCCCCAGCCCATTCGATTGCTGGCTCACCATCAGCGGTCTCAAGACCCTCAGCCTTCGAATGGAGCGGCACAGCAGCAACGCAATGGCCGTGGCCCGCTTCCTCGCCGAGCACCCCCAAGTCGCGGGGGTCACCTATCCGGGGCTACAATCCCATCCCCGCTATGAGGTCGCCAAACAACAAATGAGCGCCTTCAGCGGCATGATCACCTTCGAGCTGAAAGGCGGCCTCGACGCCGGCCGCACGCTCATGAACTCCGTCGAGCTGTGCTCACTCGCCGAGAGCCTCGGTGCCGTCGAGACGATGATCACGCACCCTGCCACGATGACCCACGTGGACGTGCCCGCCGCTGACCGTCACGCCCGCGGCCTGACCGACAGCTTGGTGCGCTTGTCGGTAGGCATCGAGGATCCCGAGGACATCATCGCCGACTTGACTCAGGCGATCGACAAGGCTGGCTGAGGAAGCGCTCAGGGGGCCGCTATCTTCACGATGAAACCGTCCGTATTCCCTTTGGCGGTGAGGGTGTGGTCCGCGCCGAACATGAGCTGATCGCTCATCGCACCGCCGATCAACAGGTTGCTCTTGGCGTCGATGTCGACGGTGCTCGCGATCTGCAAGCTGCTCCCGTGGGGGCGCAGCGACCACAAGAGCTCGCCTGACTTGCTGTACATCACGAAGAAGGGATCGCCGTCGGTACAGTCGATGAGCTCGAGGGTCAGATCGAGCTTCAGAGCACAGCGCCCAACGGCCACGAGATCGTCGTTGGCGTTGATGGCCACATCGCTCAACATGTCGAAAACGGCGGAGACCTTGATGTCGTCGCCGCCGATTCGCTTGGACCATTGCTCAACACCATTGACTACGAGGACGGCGACGAAGGCATCGAAATCGAGAAGCGGACCAGCGTCGAGGTCGTCAGCAATTTTGATCTTGCTCGTGAAGCCACCAACCATGGCGACCTCTTCAGTCGAAAAAAGGTCCAGACCGGCCGCCATGTCGATGAAGTTCCCGCCATAGCCAACAGCCCAAGGTATTTCGCCATTTTGCTTCATACGAAACACGGCCATATCGAGCGTATTGGTGCTGGGAAGGGCGGCTGGTCCGAGCACGAATCCCTTCGTGTAGTGGGCTCCGACGAGCATGTCACCATTGCCGTAGAAGCGAATCCGCGAACCGGAGTCAGCTTTTTCACCTCCAAACGTCCAGCTGATTGTCGGCTGTCCCGCGGTGTCCAAGAGCGCAACGAAGATATCCTCGTCGCCCACAGTCTTGTGCTCGGTCATGCCGATCTTGATGGATTCAGAATACCCACCAGTCAGCGCCAGCTTGTTACTGTGATACGCAAGCCCCCAGCCTTCGTCATCACCCGTGCCGCCGAATTGACGAGACCAAATGTGATGGCCGTTGGCGTCGAGCTTCACAACAAAGATGTCGCTGCCGAGGGCAACGAGCGAGGGGTCTTCGCTCGCGCCAAAAGTGCCTTTGAAGGTGCCCGCCAGATAGATGTTGCCCGCTTCGCCAATTACGAGCGCGTTGATCGCATCGGTGTCCGAGCCCCCCAGACGGGCGGCCCATTGAAAAACGCCGTCGTTGTTCAACTTGGCGACAAACAAGTCCGGATCTTTGCTCGGGCCGCCGAGCTCGTAGTCGCCCAATTTGACCGTGCCGTCACAGATGCCAGCGATGACCACACCACTGTCGACCACCCGTACGTGAGTTACCCACGCCGAGCTGTTTGACTCCACCTGCGCGGTCCACAACACGGAGCCGGGCGCAGGCCCTTCACCGCCAGAGCCGCCAGAGGCTGTGCTGCCGCCATCGCCACCACCTTGACCGCCCGAGGCGGTCTGACCACCTGTCCCGCCACCGCCGGCCGTGCTTGCTGTGGTCTGCCCGCTCGAGGTGGCGCCTACCTGGTAGTCGCTCAGGCCCGAGACCACCTGGCAGCTTGCAGCTAGTAGCGCGACAAAGACGACTGCGGCATGTGGCGGATGAGTAGACAAGAAGCTCACGAAGTCATGGATACCATGGTCTGCTTCCCTCCCCTACTCGCCGCTCAGCCCTCGACGCCTCAGCGCAGAGCGACGTCAGGACGCCAGCCTGCCAAGCGCCCTGAGTATCGCTCGGTCACTGGTTGCGGCAGCGACTTGTTCCAGGGCGCTGCGTAAACCCGGGTGGGCAACCGCCTCGGCTGCCAGACGCACGGAGTCGCCCTGCTGGCTGGACTGCGCCATGAGCGCGACCGCAGCACCGAGGCGTGCTCGAGGCGAGGCATTCGGGCTTCGTAGGACCTGATGCAGCTCGCCGACAGGAGCTGAGCCTGAGCGATAGACGCCCGGCGCAATTAGGTCGCGCAGTGAAGCAAGCCACTGCTGCGAACCACCGTGACGAGAGCTGAGCACAACCTCGAGCTCAGGCAACGAGGGGCGCTCACGCCGATGAGCAAGCGCCTTGGCAATGCACTCGCATACCAGCTTCCCCACGGGCACCTCGCCTTCCCGTCGGCTCGCCGTGTCGCTGCGAAGGTCGGTTTCGATCGTCACCGGCTCGGCATCGGCGAAGTGCAAACGCAAGCTGCGGCCACCCGCGATCTGCTCAGCGCCCTGCAAATCCTCGGCACGAATGAACCATCGCTCGCCAGCGCCGAACAAGATGCCATCGGCGCCGATGGCAATGGTGCCCTGGTCAGCCGTGGTGAAGCGGGCAACGTGCCGGCCAGGGTCGAGCTCGAGCGCCTCCACGAGCGCAAGGCCCTGCGTCTCGTTGTCTACCTGCACACGGATGGACAGCCCCGACGTCAGCGTCACATCGACCCAGGGTGACGTGCTTGCACAGTAGCGCGCCACCGCAAGCTCGGCGCGCACCGCCAGCGGCCTGCCATCGAGAGTCAACCCGCTGCGATCGGCGGACAGCTCACCTGTTGCGGGCGTTGTCGCTGTCTCGTGCCCCCAGCGACTCGCCAAGGCCATGCTCAGCCCGAAAGCGAGCCAGCCTGGCGTGACCAGACGCCCATCGTCCAGCACACAACCGATGACGAACGTAGCCAATCCACCAAACAAGAGCGCCCCACAAATCCAAGCGCGCGCATTCGAAGGGTCGGGCACCCCCTGCAGCAGAGCACGCTCTACGCGGAATGGTCTGCCCCGCTCACCCATATGAAAACAACACCCACTACCTCGGCTTCATTCGCGTTTTCGACGGCTGCCAGACCGATAATCGGCCCTGTTCTTGCTTTGGGCCACGTCGGCCATCTGAAGTAGGATGAGGGGCGGAAGCCAATCATGACCGCACGGGATATCTTCACGCTCGCTGGCAAGCATCCACTGGTATTGATTGCGGCTTTCGCTTTGCCGCCGCTGATTGCCTTACTGCTGCGCTGGGCGCACGACCGGGAAGGCGGGGGACGCTCACCGTATAAGTACATCTACGCAGCGCTCATCTACCTCGTCAGCATCCCGGGCATGCTCGCCGCGGTGGTGACCAGCTACGCGTTGTTCTTTACCAGCGAGAATCTGCTCGACGTCAACTTGCTGGTCTATGTGCTGCCCATCGTCTCGATGGTGCTGACTTTGATCCTGATCTCACGAAACGTCGAGCTCAAGCAGATCCCCAGCGTGGAACGCTTGTCGGGATTGATGCTGCTCATCGGGCTGACCTTCGTGATTGTGCTAGCCGTCTACAAGACACGAATTTGGCTCTTTTTCGGTGGCTCGATTCTGACTTTGGTCGTCATCGCTGCCTTCATCTTCGCGCTGCTCAAATGGGGCGCCCACATGGCCTTCCGCCGCCGCGATGACGACAAGCAAGAGCCGCCTGACATGCCTTCTTTTGATTGAGCACCGAATCGCTCAGCCATCCAGTGCAATCAAGGCCGCCCCATAGGCGCCCATCAGTTGAGGCTCATCCGGCAGCACCAGCTCCAGATCGAGCTCTTCGGCAAGCAGCACACGAATGGCGCGACTGTGGGCCACTCCGCCCGATAGCATCAGCGGCGGTTTGACGCCCACGCCTCTGGCCAGCGTGGCCACACGCCGTGCGAGGGAGCGGTGCAGGCCGCGTACGATCGACTCGAGCTTTTCGCCGCGTGCTAGCAATGAGATCATCTCGGACTCCGCGAAGATCGTACAGGTGCTGGAAATGGACACCTCGGCCTTGTCGTCGAGCGCTGCATTCGAGAACTCCTCCAGGCTCATCTGCAGACGGCCGGCGCTCACCTCCAGAAAACGACCGGTCCCGGCGGCGCATTTGTCATTCATGGCGAAGTTGGCCACCTTGCCATTGGGGCCAATGGCGATCACTTTGCTGTCTTGCCCGCCGATATCGACGAGGGTGCCGCCCTGCCCGGTGCTGCGAAACACCCCTTTGGCATGACAGCTGATCTCCGTGACGCGCCGGTCAGCGCGCGTCACTAGATTGCGACCATAACCCGTAGCCACGACCTTGAGCGCCCCGCGCGCCGCGCCTGCCAGCTCATTGGCCTCGTCGAGCAAGCGCTCGGTTTGCGCTTCCATCAGGGGCTCGGTCGGCTGCAAGAGATGCCATGCGATAGCGCCCGCTTGGTCGACACCGACAACCTTGGTGGTGGTCGAGCCGGCGTCGATACCCAGTGCAGCAATCGCTTCGCCCACGATACTTCCTATGCCTCCAGCAGCTCGATGAACGCCTCGATGCGCGTCGCTGCTGGCTCCTCCGCGAAAGCCCGTGGATCGTTGTGATCCGCTTCGAGCAGCAACGCCGGCACGCCCAGCTCCTCGGCGAGCCGTGATCGCTGATCGATCTGCCCGATGGAGTACGGCTTGCACGAGCGATCAGAGTGCAGAATCACGCCATCGGCGGAGTAGTCCTGCACCATCTGCTTCATGGTCTTCAGCTTGTGCCCAGTTCCTTGATTGAGAATGGCGTGCAGGTGGGCGCGCGCTCCACTCTCGAGCGGTTGTTTGGGGTCGATCAGCGGAGCGAGCTCGCCCCAGGCATTCGTATAGGTCGAGGCCACCAGTGCCACCCCGCGCGAAGCGAGCTGCTCGGCGAGCCAGCGCACGCGATACCAGACCGGCAGGTTGTCCCAAATGAGCCGCTTGCGCTCGCCGACCACAGCGCCAACACCGCGGACGATGCGCTGATCGAGCTCGGCCAGCAGCGAGCGATAGTATTCGACCGTAAACGCCGCGCCGCGCATCTCGACGATTGGCGCCATGTGGATGAACTCGTCGAAGGCGCTGATCGGAGCTGGGCGGCGCTGCCCACACTTCAAGATCTGTAACCACAGATCAACCGCTTGCTTGGCCCGCAGGCTGGTTTCTTCCAACTGATCAGGATGAAGGGACTTGCCGGCCACCGCTTCGGCCACTTCGATGGCCGATTCGATTTGGCGTTTGACGAAATCGACCGCGTGCTCGCTCAACTCGCGATAGATGAACGGCGTATCGATGATGACCAATGGGACTTTGTAATGATGGGCCAACACTTGGTACCAATACAAAACCGTCTGGCAGATGTTGGTGCAGCAGACCAACAGATCGGGCGGCGGCACGCGACCCACCGGCGTCTCGCCCGATAGCGCCGTGCCTATGTCGGTGCGCGCATAAGAGCAAATGTCACGCGACCAGCCAGCGTCCTCGGCGTGGCCCATGATCGACTCGGTGACCCGGCGAATACCGCACACCGCACCATGGTTCTCGGGGTAGTGCAGATGAAAACCCAGGGCGACCAGGAACTCCACCGGCGCGCCTGAGGTCACCCAAGCGACCGGCACCGCGCCACTGGCGTAGCGCCCCTTGAGGTAATGGAGCGAAATGAGCTCCTTGAGTCGCGGCGAGGTCGCCAGCATCGGCCCAAAATGAGGATGCTTGCTCGGATCGACACGGGCCAGCTTGTAGGTCGACCGCGCTCGCTCGTAGCGCAGCACGGCGCGCCCCATCACGTTGACGGCCAAGTGATAACGCAGGTCGTCGATGCTGATCACGAGACAGTCTCCAACAAGGCTTCAAGCCGGGTTATCGCTTGGTGGGGTAACGGCTCGGAGATGTCGACCTCGATCACCACCGAGCGTATCCCCGCCTTGTCCAGCGCTTGACGAATCTGGGGCAAGTAGAACTGTTCTGGCTCACAGAACTTCACCTCGAAAAAAACCACTGCGCGCGCCTGTGTTCTTGCGGCGAGCTCGACCAGGTGCCCCCATAGACCCACGCCCGCCACCCCCCGGGGCGGAAAGCGCGCCACCCCCCCGAAAAGCGC
>CAZRGL010000191.1:0-10610 GCA_964599485.1 uncultured Polyangiaceae bacterium | reverse complement strand
GACACGCCGAGGGTCGAATCGGGCGCCACCGCCAAGATCTGCTCGGCCATGCGGGCGAAGGGGTCCTGCCCTGGTGTGGCCGGATAGCGACGCCGCCCACAGCAAGCCAAGTCGTCGGCTACGACGACGGCACCCGCATCGGCAAGAGCCTCGAGAATTTCCGCAGGCTCGGGGAACATGCCCGACAGCATGATGGGCACACCAGCAGGCGCTGAACCCGCGTAGCGCTCGAGGGCCTCTTGCACCAACGGCAAGAAGCGCTCGGCAGGCAGATACTCGCGGGTGCGGGCCAGGCGGTAGAGCTCCTTGTCACTGAGCGACAGCTCCCGGCGCTTGTCGAGAAGCTCGGCGAGGGCGGCGTCGGCCGCCTCTTCGCGGGCGATCGCCTCGTGTAGCGCAACGGGCTCGGGGCTAGCTCCACTATGATCGGCAAGCTTGGCGGCGAAAGCCTTCAGCTCGGCCGCTAGAAAGGCGCGCCCTGCTTCACGATTTCCGCCGCGCGGCAGATACAGCGGCATCACCGGCGGACGTGGCGGCAGAAAATCGATCAACAAGCTGGCCAGGCCCTGCAACGAGTCGCAGGTGTGGGGCACGACGAGCAGATCGGCCGCGTCGGCTTTGCCGTTGAGCACGTGGGCGAGACCGCTGCGTATCACACTGCAGGTGTAGGCTTGCAGGTGGACGTCACCGGCGGAGGTGTCGGCGCCCGCAGGACCCCACAGCTCAACGGGCAAGTAACCGTAGGCTCTGAGCAGGGCGCGCGGATAGTGAATGGGCAGCACCGCGGCCACCAAACCGCCGGTTTCCTTGTGCTGTTTGATCACGTGGGCGCGATCGGGGATTTCGAGCTGGGCTGGCGTCATGAAGCTCGCAGCCTAGCAGCTCGCTTTGCCCGTGATGGTGCGAAACAACGTTCAGCAGGAGGATCGGGCTCAAGTTTGTGGCTTCGCGGCCGTTCAACGATTCGAGACTCTATTTCTCCTCGCTGTGCGCTTGCCTGAAGCGTATCGATCCAGTGAGGAGGCGGCAGCAGGATGCTGTCGCACACGCGCGGCGTGTTGGAAACGAAGCCATGTCAGCCGTAGGCCCTTTGCGTTACTTGGACGGCCCCCCTCGGGCGGAGCCGGCCGCAAAGAACCACACGCAAGCGAGCAAGAGTCCCGGTCGCTCCGTTCAGCCAGCGGTCATTCTGCGGCTAGGCCAAGGCCGGCATCCACTACTGCAAGGTTATGCTGGCCTGGCGCGACAAAACACGGGGGCCGCCCTCAACGCGCATCGCCACCGTCAACAGGTTGCAGCCAAGCAAGCCGAGATGCTCCACGACGTGCTGCTCGACCAGACCCTCGGCGCCGTAACCAAACCACCCAGCAACCCCACCACCGACGCAGCGATCCGTGAATTGAGCGGTACGGAACAGCAAATCCTCGACCAAGGCATCGCCATGATCAGCAGTAACCTGGATTTGTTGACCACCGACGACGCTGTTCCAGACAGGCGCACCGAAATCGCCTTGCAAGTCCAGGCCGACTTCTCCGGCCACGCCGCCACGCTGGCGCAAAGCACCGTCGAAGCGAGCATTCTGCAAGCGACTGAGAGCCAGCGTACGGGCCTACACTTTGGCCCGGGGCCACCCGTCGAGCTGGCCGCTTACGCGACACGACGCAGTGAGTGATTCGGAAGCGGGCGCGGCGCATGGCTCGCTGCTCCACCGACTCAACCAGAACCACTCAGCGCGGTGCGCCGGGCTTTAGGCAACGACCCTTCTGGCAGTCTGGGCGGCAGCTGGGACAGTCGCTGTCTTGGTGGCAGCCGTCGTAGCATTCGGCCGTAGCGCAACATGGGGGCCCCGCTTGACAGCCCACAGGTCCGAGCGCGGCGATCACACAGTGCTGCCCGGTCGCGCAGTCCTCAGGACCGTCGCACTTACGCTTGTTGCAGTCAGCCGCGGAGCGACAGGTATGGCCAGCATGGGCGCAGCACACCGGGGCGTCGGCGCGACACTGCGCGTGGGTATCGCAGCGCGAGCCCGCGCGCAGGCCACGGCTGAGCTCGATGCGACTGGCAAACCCGCCACCCGAAAGACCGAAGCGCTGCGCGAGGACTTCGATACGCAGCCGGCGCGGCGGCGAGGAGTGGGTGATACGCGCGGTGATATTTTCGGGCTTTGGGGTGAACAACCGCACTTTGGCTTCCGAGCCCCCGTGCGCCGGAAGATCGTCCCAATGAGTTTGCAGCTTGTTCACCGCCAGGGTGATCTCTTGACCAGCGACGACATAATGACCGCTGAAGGTAGTTCCGCTCGAGCCGCTATCGCTTTCATAGGAATGCTCGAGCGAAAAGAGCGCGACGCCGGAGGCCGCTGCGTGCAGATGCAGCACATACGACTCCATTGGGCCGAGGCGATCGTAATAGCGCCCTTCGATTGGCTCGGCTGGGCCTGCATCGGGTTGGGGGGGAGGCTCCGGCGAAGTGGACGGGCTCGTGGTCGCGGCTGGAGGTTCACTGGCGGTGGGCGCTGGGTGCGTCTGGCGCGAGCTAGCCGGGGCCGGGCAGCCAGCGCCGATCATGGCGCAGGTCAGCAGCGCAAAACCAAGCGCACCGCGAAGCTCGATGGCGCGGGCTCTCATGGCAGAACGCTACCACTCGCCGAGCTTGGATGCTCGGACCAGTCACTTGGCGGCGGTAAACAAGCGAGTCGCCGAAATCTCGAGGAGCGTCTCTGATTTGCGATCAACCACCGATACGATCTTGCTGATGGCGGGCTTGGGCTTCATCGCCACTTCCACTTTGTTGTGCATCTGCCAATTGGTGGTGGGCGCGTCCGGCAGTTTGGCCAAGCCACCGATCTCATAGCGAGCCACATCCCCTTCGAGGCGCACCTTCGGGGTGCCCATCGGCGGGAAGATCGTGTCGACACCATAGGTGGCCACGAACGCTGTCAGGACTTCGCGGATGCGCTTCATGCCGTGCGCTTTCACGACGTCAGGAGCGAAGATGGCAGGGATTTCCTTCTTGGACCGGATCGCCTCGTTCAGCTCCCCCCACAGATCGAGTGCTGCGCTGCGCGGATCGTCGTCGGCCTGCACGGTCATGGTCGGCCCGTCGCAGGCGCCAACCAGTTTCACGACCAGCTCCATGCTCATCTTGTGCTGCTGCGGCTCTCCGTCGAACGAGACCTCGTACCTGCTCTTGCGCAGGACCTTGGCCTGCAACAATCGACCGGTGGCGGTGATGTCGTAGCGGGCTTCGTAGCGGTGTGTGCCAACAGTCTTCGTCTCGACGTCAGCATGCGTGCCAGGCGGCATCGCAATCTTGCCCTCGCGGCTTAGCGGTTCGCTCCAGCGGGCTTCGAGGCGCGCCACTGCAACAGGGCCCCGCCATTCTTTGATCACCACCGTAGGCCGGGAAGCGGAAAGGGCCCACGTGGTCTTGGCGCCGATCTCGCCCGAGGCGGGAAGCGCAGGGAATGCCCAGGCCAAATCGCCTCCCCGCCTTTCCGATCCCCACTGCAAGCCCGTCTCGGTCGCGACGAGTCGGTTGCCCTCGTTCTTCAGCTTTTCGACTCGAATGGGCTTGTTGTGCTTCCTCCACGGACTGCGTGTCCCCTCCACATCGATGAAGGCCATCGCGTATTGCGTCGTCTTCAGCTCGAGCTCGGCACCAACCGCGCGTATCCCCACCTTCGATCGGTGCACAAAACCGCTACCGCCATAGTCACCTTTGTCGGTCACCATCGCGGTCGTCTGCTTGCTGCGCACATCGTACTGGAGCGGGCAGCTCACCGAATAGCGCAGCGGCACGCCCTCAGCTGCGGCAGCAACACCCGACCCCGAGTCAGTTCCAGTCGTGGTGCCGGCGACGCGACTGCCGCCACACCCGTCGCAAGCCGCAAGCAATACCAGAAGGCAGACCACAATATGACCGGCTCGAGCTGGAGCGCTGCTTAGGGCTCGAATCGACATGGCCGAAGCCTAGCACGGGCGCCGAGCACAACGTCTTAGTCACGGCCCAAGGCGGCCGACGGACCAGCATGCGACCATGATTGATTGGCGCCTGACCGTGTGGCTCGGCCTGCTAGCGGGCACCTTTGCTCTTGAGGCGGCGTGAGCCTCGCGACGGCGCTGCAGAGAACACGACCCAGCAAAATCGCGCGTGATAGGCTGCACCGATGACTCGATCCACTTCCGTTTCCCTCGTCAGCGCGTTCGTGCTCGGCTTGTTGACCTTCGCTGCGTGCAGCGATGATGACACCACGACAAACAACAGCACCACGTCTCAATCCACGAGCACCACTGCTACGGGCGGCGCAGGGGGTGAAACGAGCAATGGCGGCGGAGGCACAGGCGGCGCGACGACGAGCACCATGGGCAGTGGCGGCGCGGGTGGTCAGGGCGGCTCGGCAGCCACCGGTGGCTCTGGCGGAGCTCTTCCGTGCGACCAGCTACCCAAGGGCCAATGCATCGCGTGTTGCTCCGCAGCCAATCCCGAGGGGGCGCTGCTGCTCTTCCAAGCAGGCATCAAGTGCCTGTGCACGCCAAAAGCATGTGGCATGGAGTGCAAGCAAGCTTGCGACGCGGGCATGAATGTCAAAGCGTCCGACATTACCGAAGCGTGCCGCACCTGCATGGCTGACAAGGTCAAGCAGGGCGGAAACCTCCAATGCGCCACCATGGTGCTGCTCGAGTGCAACAAGAGCCAAAAGTGCAAGGACTACATCGCCTGCACCAAGCCCTGCGTACTGTAGCGCTGCTCGCTTACGAGCGCGGTCTCAGCCACCTTGGCCGACACGGATGAGGTAGGTGTGCCACGGCTTCGTCTCGAAGCTACCCTGCGCTTCGACGACCGCGTCGGCGCTCAGATCTTCGATCGTAGCGCCGGCCGGCACGGTCTCTTGGAACGCCTCGAATGCGAAGACCACCACGTCGGCGGAGCTCTCATTTGTCCAACGAACGCCTTGCCAGGTGCTGCCCTTGCCAATGAGCTGGCGGCGTCCAAGCTTGCCCAGAACCTTCAAGTAGTCACGATTGGCGCGAGCCACCAACTCGCGCTGCTCATCAGGCAGAGCCTGGATGACCGTCAGACCCTGGCCGGGCATGTCCACCACGCCCTTGGCAGCAAGCGTACGATAATACGCCTGGGCTCCCGGGAAGTAGTCGAGCACATAGCGATACAACCCGTACTCACGCCGATTGATGCTGCGCTCCTCTGGGCTCTTCGTGACATCACCGCCAAAGCCGCCGCCCGAGATACCGAAGGGGCCGCAACCCTCGATGTAGATCTCCGACATACCCATCTTGCGTAGGGCGCTTTGCATGGCGACCATCCTGCTCAGCTGTGGAGTGGGCTGTGGCTCGCGACCATCGAGAAACAAGCCGAAGGTGAGGAAGGAGTCTGTCGTCACGCCGTGAACTCCAGTCGCCTCACGGATGTCGGCATAGCTCCCGATTGCATAATCGTAGTAACCGCTGTTGAGGCTGGTGCCCATGAGGTCCTCGTAGCCCGAGTCTTCGGGATGTCCATTGACACGCCATTTCACCCAGTCCGGATGCTCGACGAGAAGCGGCGAAGAGTTGGACAGGTGTGCAGGCGCGATCCATAGCTGAATCTTGACGCCGAGCTCGTCGGCGCGCTTGACCAATGACGCAAGCGCTTCTTTGCCGCCGATTGCGTCGCTGATCTCGAGCTGCCACGGCGCCGCAAGTGAACCCGTGCTTTGCCCTCCAGGTAGTAGCTCGCTCGCCTCGTGCTCCCCGTCGGTCTTCCAGATTCCGTCTATGTAGATCGCTCCGAAACCGAGCGCCGCCGCCTGTGGCAAGAGCTTCTGTTGCAGGCCGTAGAGCCAGGAGCTCTCGAGGGCTGGCTTCTGCTTGCTGGCCATGTAATCCGTGTAGGGCTTCATATCCGAGGGGATGATCGAAACCAGCGGCTTGGGCTCGGTAACGCCGACACCGAGCTTGCTACGATACCCCTTCGCAATAGCATCATAGCCATCGGTCCACGCGTCGATTGCCGACCACTTGTTGAAGGCGGTGTCGGACCAAAGCCAACGTTTGAAGGGCGAGCTTCGGAGCGTTGTGCCTTGGCTCAACGGAACCCGCACGACATTGAACACCCGGTCGGCGCGCTCCGCCACGGCCACACGCGCCGCGACCGCTTCGTCGAAGTAGCTGACCATAGCGCCCTGCGAGCCAGCCATGAAAAAGAACGGTTGGGCGTCGCCGTTGTAGTACTTGGCCGACACGACCAGGGGCGCCGTGAAGTCGTGTCGCGCCTCGACGAAGCTACCCCAGGTTTGTTGCATCGACCAATGCTGATACCGGGTGACGACCGGCTCGGCATAACGCCACCAGCCTGCTTGCGGCAGCCCCGACACGTTCAGCTTGAATGCGAGCCCGCGATAGTCGTTAGCGCCAATTTTGGCCTTGCGGGGCGCGATGACCAAGTCGACGTCAGCTACCGTGCTTTGATCGGTGATCTGTGTTTGGACGGTGACGGAATTGTCATCATTGATCTTGTAGCCGAGGTACTCGGCTTCATCGAGTCGCACGGATCGCCAGACGCGCTCCCCTTTCGGCGGCCATTGCCCCTGCGCCGCTTGTCGCTCGAGCAGGTATGCTTTCCAATCGCTCATGTTGCCGACGGAGTCGTCACTGAGCAGATCGAGCGTCATGGCCGGCGCACTGACCGTGGCTGAAGCCGCGAGCAACTGCTGTTGTCCAACCCGCAGTGAGGCCAGGTTGCGAATCCCCTTGCCTGGCGCACGTTGCAAGCGCAGCTCGACTTGCTCAGCAAAAGACACAATCAGTTGATCACCATCTTCGGTGACGGTCGTCTTGTCGGGGTAGGACAGCGGCGCGGCCGCCACCAGCCCCACCCTCTCGTCAGCTGCATTGGGCAAGTACAACAAGGCCTTGTGCGAAGAGCTCTGCGCGTCAGTGTAGCGCCGTTCGGAGCGGCCCTTGGCAAAGCTGAGCGGCGCAGCGAGCTCAGGCGCAGCGAGCTCGGCCGAAACAAACAGCTGGACCAGCCCGTTCCGCTTGCCCTTCAGTTTGAGATACACGGTGCCGGAAGTGAGCAGCGAGGCGGGCAGCGAGGTGCTCAGCTCGGTTGTTGGGCTCTTTTCATCCGATTCGGCAAGCAGGCTCCATTCTTTCATGTCTGACGAGGCAAGAACCTGTGCCTTGTTGGGACCTGTGATGACGGTCTTCTGAAGCCCGTCGGCGCTCTGGAGTCGAAACGCGCTCAGCGGCCTACCGAGCTCGAAGCGGTAGATGATTTCGCCATCGAACCAGAGGATGCCGCCGTCGATGCCCAGCTCCAGCGAAGTGACGTTCAGCTGATGAGCGTCGTCGAGGATCTTGGGCCGCGGCTGCTCAGCGTCGAGCTCCAGCAGATTCAGCCCATCGGCATCATATTGCCGCATCTTCTGGAATGGGGTCGAGAATGAATCGGCGTAGCTGAAAGTCAACTTGCCATCCGGCGCCATCAGCAGGCTCGAGCCCGGCAACATCTCGTCAGCGAGTCGGACCCCCTCGAGCTGTGGCTCGACGAGCTTGCCAACAGCGTAGAGGCCAACCGAAGCGGTGGTTGCTGCTTTGGCATTGAACGCCACGACGGAGGGCGAGGCGCCAATCTCGAGTTGACGAACCGTATTCGCAGTCGGCACCTGAGTGGGCGCTGCTGCTTTCTGAGCACTGCAGCCATTCAGCTGGGTTGCAACGAGTAGTGCGGAGGCAAGAACGAGCGCGGTTCGTGTCATGGTACCGAGCAACACTCGCAATCATCATGCCGCGCCGCCGAATTGGCTCACACACCGTTCATGGGTGCGTGATTGCCACGGGCTGCATGTTGTGGCCCTCAGTCTGCGGCCTCAGGCATGCGGCGCGCCTATTCAAATGGTCACGAAGTCTTCGGCCTTTGCGCGATCGGGATCGGTGCCCTTCATCAGCGTGGTATCTGCTCCGCTGAGCTCGAGCCCCTCGCGACTTGCGCGATGCAAATCGGCTTGTCGCAAGTTCGCGTCACGCATGTTGCAGCCGTCGAGCTGGGCATGGGACAGATCAGCATAGGTGAGCATGACGCCGGAGAAGTCAGCCTTGCGCACATCAGCGCCAACCAAGCGAGCACGCGTCATGACGCTACCAGCCGCTTGCACCTCACTCATTTTGGCGCCGTCGAGCGCCGCCTCTTCGAGATCGGCCAGGCGCAGGTCGGCGCCGCTGAGGTCTGCATCCGCAAAGCGCGCGAGTCGGCCATGCAGCTTGCCGAGCCGGGCACCTCGTAGCTGCGCACCTACGAAGCATGCTTGTACCGCGATTGCGCCAACCAAGCTCGCTCCGTTCAAGGCGGCCCCGGCGAAGCTCGACTTGGTGAGGTTACAACCATCGAATACCAGCTTCTCTGCTTGGACACCCTCGAGCAACGACTGCACGATGGTGGCCTCAGCGAGCTGCGCACCGCTGAGATCTGCGTCCGTCAAGACGACCTTGGTCAGCGTTGCGTTACGCAAGTCAGCGCCGGTGAGCTTGCAGCCGGGAGCGCGCATGATGTGCCCGTGCGCCTTGCCGAGCTTGGCGCCGCTGAGGTCAGCTTTTGCCAGCCGCGCACCGTGCAACTGGGCGCCTTGCAAATCAGCATCGACCAAACAGCTCTCGGACAAGTCGCTGAGCAGCAGCTCGCATCCACTCAAGCATGCATCACGCAGATTGGCTCCGTGCAGATCGACCTGGGACAGCTCGAGTCCTGCCAAGCTCACTCCCTGCAGATCCGCGTTAGCGAGATTGGCACCGACCAGCTGCACCTGTTCGAGGTGAGCGCCTGTCAGCACCGCACCATCGAGCTTGCTGTGGGCAAGCACGGCATGGCTGAGGTTGGCGCTACGCAGCACGGCAGCGCTCAAGTCTGCGCCGCTCAGATCGGCACGCACCAGCTTGCTGCCACTCAGATCGATACCGACGAGGGTAGCTCCGCTCAGCTGGGCGCCGCTCAGATCGACACGTTGCGCCAGGCACTGAGTCCAGCTGGTCTCGCGCAGATCGACATCGACCAACGACATGTCGCTGAGATCGACCCCGTGCAACTGGGCGCCGCGCAGCGATCCACCGCTCGCGACGAGCGTTTCGAGCTGCTGTCGAGTGGTAATCATGGCGCCTCCAGCTTGGTGCTCTTGGTGAATGCGCCGTCCAGCTTGGCGTCTTGCAGCGTCGCCTTCCAAAGCTCGGCTTCAAAGAGGTTGGCGCCACGCAGATCTGTGAGCAGCAGCGCGGCCGAGGTCAGATCGGCCTTCATCAGGTTGGCCTTGGTCATCGACGCGCCGCTGAGCTCGACGCGGGCGAGTCGCGCCTCGCGCATATCGGCCCCATCGAAGCTTGCACGCCGGCAGCTGGCTTTGCAGAAGCTCGCCGCCCTCAGCTGCGCCCCGGAAAGGTCGCATTCGTCGAGCAAGGCTTCGTCCCACACAGATTCCTCCGAGCGAAGCCCGGTCAGTGCACAACCAAGCAGGTGCACACCTTCGGCCCGCGCTTCCTTCAGCTGCGCCCCGCTGAAGGAGACCTTCTTGCCAAAGGCCGCATAGAGCCGAATCTCACTCATCGAAGCGCCATCGAAGACAGCTTCGCTGATATCGGCTCCGCTGAAGTCGGCACCGACGATGACGGCTTCGTCAAAACGGGCACCTACCCAACTGCCACGCGCGAGCTTGGCGCGCGCCCCGACCGCTTTGCGGAAGCTGGCCCCGGCGCCACGTGCCTCACTGAAATCGGTCAGGACCAGCGAGGCCTCGTTCAAGCTGGCGCCGGTCAAGGTGGCCCCACTGAAATCGGCAACATCCAAGGTGGCGCCATCGAGCACGGCGTCGCTCAAATCGGCCCCAGCCAGTTGCGCCATGGTCAAGTCGGCCCCTTCGAAGCGACAGCCCGCCAGCTTGGCTCCGGTCAAGATGGTGCCCTTCAGACAGCGCTTACTGAAATCGAGCCCCGCTAGATCCGCATCGCTCAGATCCACGCCGGACAAATCCTCTTGTGCTGCCAGACGGGCGCTGACCAAATCGCGCAGGACCGCGGCGTCAGCTGCCAGCGGATCGGCGGGTGCCACCGGTGGCAACGCGGCTTGTTCCGGCTCGCGTGCAGCAACCTCATCGATGCCGGCTTTGGCGAGATCTTGGCGACGTTGTTCCTCACCTGCGCTCGGCGAAGCTGCTGCCGAGGCATCATCGTTGGCCGCCTCCGCAGCGGCTTCAGGCGCAGCGCCCACTACGGCCATTGCGCTGAGCGCCAGATACTGTTCTCTGGCTTTTTCGAGCGTCAACGGCTCCTCGTCAGCGCGCTGGTAACTGAGCAGCAGCTCGAGCACGTCGCTGGCCCAGTCGTCGGCAACCTCGACGCGCCCGCGCCACACCAGATTGAGCTTGAGCTCGTCGACATCGAAGGTCGCTGTGTCTAGACGCAGCCCTACCGGCTCGAATGCCAGCTTGGCGCAGGACGCTCGCTGCACGAAACAGCGTGGCCGCAGAGTCAGATCGAGCTGCCCCTCGATGACTGCGTGCTCGGGGTGCATACCTGAGAGATCCCCTCATACCTACACCCACACCTGTTCGTTATGAGCGAGGATTG
>CAZRGL010000190.1:5533-17242 GCA_964599485.1 uncultured Polyangiaceae bacterium | reverse complement strand
GGCAGATTAGGGCTAAGTTCGGCGCGTGATGACACGCGATACCCTCGAGCAGCTGCGCGCTGCGCAACTGCAACATCTCAGTCAATGGCTCCAGAGCGAGCCTGCGCGCGAGGCGTGGCGACAGCGCGCTCAACAGCACCTGGAAGCCATGCGAGCGCAACCGCTCGGCGACCTGGTCGATGTCGCAGCACTGCATCGCTCCATCGATACGGCGCTGGATGCTCCGGCCACACGCCTGCTTTTTCGCCCGGCGGCGCGAGCAGTGCTGCAACTCGTCAGCGCGCGCGCCAACCAACGGTCCGACCGCCCCGTCGAGCTGTTGAGCAAAGAGACCCGGGCGCTCATCGAAGCAACTACGGCACGGCCCGAGGTCATGAACGAGCCACTGCTGCGTGCAGTCATCGAAGATCCCGCCGTCGAGTCGGTGATGGGCGATCTGCTGTTCAACGCCCTCGACGAGTTCAATCGCACCGTCAATCCATTCTTCGCCGACTGGGGGCTGCCCGCGCTGCTCAGTCATGTGCCGCTGTTCGGCAAGGGTGCCATCAAGAAGGCGCTCGACAACATACGGCGTGACTTCGACAAACGTCTCGAACCGGAGATCAAGAAGTTCGTCAAGAGCTTCGCGCGGCGCGCGCTCGATCGCTCCATCAAGCAGATGCTCGACCGAAGCAGCGATCCCGAGCTGGTAGCGTTGCGAAAGCGCGTGGCCGCCACCTTGCTGGAGCAACCAATCTCCGAGCTCAGCTGGCCAACGGACAGCGAGCACGGCCAGCTCGCCCTGGACACCGCCGCGGCCGCCCTCGCCGATCTCGTGCTGCACGACAGCACCCGCGTCGAGCTGCACGCCGCAGTTGATGAGCTGCTCTCCCGTCACGGGCAAGACACGGTCGGAACTTGGCTCGATCTGCTCGGGGTCGGCGAGCTCGATCTGACTCCGATGCTCGACACAGCCTGGCCAGCGCTGCGCTCAGCACTATCGGGCGACGCGATGATGCAACAGCTCAGCGCGCTCATCGACGAGGCACACGAGGCCTGGCTGGCCTCTCAACAGATTGAGGACTCGAATGATCGACGCTGACATCATTGCGCGTGCCCAGCATTGGCAAACGCATGACCCGGATCCACAGACCCGTAGCGAGCTCGCCACCCTCATCGAGGCGCGCAGCGACGAGCTCATCGATCGTTTCAGTGGCCCGTTGGTATTCGGCACAGCTGGCCTGCGCGGCATCCTCGGCGCGGGTGAGAGCCGCATGAACCGTGCGGTGATTCGCCGCACAGCGGTGGGCCTGGCACGCTACTTGTTGGAGCACGAGCCCGACGCAGCACAGCAGGGCGTGGTCATCGGCTACGACGGCCGCCATTTGAGTCATGAGCTAGCCTACGACACGGCATCCGTTCTGTGCGCTGCGGGCTTGAAGGTGCATTTGTGGCGTGCGCTTTGTCCGACGCCGCTCGTCGCTTTTGCGGTCAAGTCCCTTTCCGCGGCAGCTGGGGTGATGGTCACGGCCAGCCACAATCCGCCCCAATACAACGGCTTCAAAGTCTACGCGCGAAACGGTGCTCAGATCATCCCGCCAGCCGATGCGCTGATCGCCGCGCGCATCGACGCTGCCGAGCCCGCGGACCAAGTCGCCATGATGCCTCATACGGAGGCGGTCCAGAGCGGACGCTTGTCGTGGCTGGAAGAACCGCTCAAAGCGCAGTACCTCACGGCGCTGCGGCAGCTCGACACCGATCCGCGCGCCAGCGAGCAGCGCCGCTCGATGTGCATCGTCTACACGCCGCTGCATGGTGTCGGCAACGAGCTGTTCCATCTAGCAATGGGCCAAGCTGGTTTCGAAAACCTGCACACGGTCGCCGAGCAAGAGCAGCCAGATGGCGCCTTCCCCACCGTGGCTTTCCCCAACCCCGAGGAGCCTGGTTGTCTCGATCTTGCGCTGGCCCTCGCTGAAGAGAAGAGTGCGCGCTTGTTGATCGCCAACGACCCGGACGCCGATCGGCTCGCCGCTGTGGTGCGCGACCGGGATGACAAGCTGGTGCAGCTGACCGGCAACGAAGTCGGCGTCTTGCTGGGCCACCATTTGCTCGAGAAAGCCAAATCGACTGGCCCGCAGGCTTCCCAACCGCTTCTGGTCACCACTGTAGTCTCCTCGCCACTATTGGGCGTCATCAGCCGCGCCTATGGCGCCGCCTTCGAAGAGACCTTGACGGGTTTCAAGTGGATAGCCAATCAAGCCATGCGCCGAGAGCAGCAAGGGGGTTGCACCTTCTTGTTCGGCTACGAAGAGGCACTCGGCTACTGCGTTGGCGATACGGTACGGGACAAGGACGGGATCAGCGCGGCACTGGTGCTGGCAATCTACGCTGCTCAGCTCCACGCCCAAGGCGAGAGCTTGCTTGACGCGCTCGAACGCATCAGCCGCCGTTTTGGACTGTTTGTCAGCGCGCAGCACTCCATGCAGTTCCCGGGCGTGGAAGGCCGCGAGCAAATGGCCGCCGCCATGAGCCAGCTGCGCTCCGCCGCACCCTCCGCCCTCGCCGGCCGCAACATCGTGGCTGTAGCCGACTGCTTGGAGTCGACCCGCACCGAGCAAGGCCAAACGACAGAGATCACGCTGCCCAAGAGCAACGTGTTGGTCTTCGAGCTGGAAGGCGGCCACCGCGTCATCGCCCGACCAAGCGGCACTGAGCCGAAGATGAAGATCTACTTCGACGTGCGGGTGCAATTGAAGGAGGGCGACTCGGTGGGCAGTGGTAAGGCGCGCGCCGGCGAGATCATCACCGAGCTACAAGCCGCAACGCTCGCACTCCTCGGATTGTCCCCCCCCTCCAAATAGCTCACGGTGTTGCGCTTTTTTGGCGAGCCATCTCCCACGCCAGCTCGCTGATGGCGTCGAAGTCGGCCTTGCGAGCCGGATCGATTTGGCCATGTGAAGTCGTGCCGATGGAGCAGTAGCTACCAGGCCAGCGCGCCCACAAGAAGCGGGACCCCACGTGAGGCGAGCGGTGCACGCGACGGGTCTGGATAGCCATGACGCGCAAGCGCACCATCTCGACGTAGACCCGATTGATTTCGGAGTTGCTCACGACGATGCAAGGCATGAACCGGCAGCTTGCTTGCGGATCGGTCACGAGCTCGGCGCCGTAGCGTTTGGCCGGCTTGCCATGAGGCAACACCGTGCGCGATACGCCGATGATGAGATCTCTGGGCGGCATGGCAGGCAGTGGTTCAGGACAGCCTGGGCCGCCCCCCGATGTGGTCCCGCTGCTGATCGCACTGACACCAAGCCCGCTGGCTGTTGCGGCGCTAGACGCTGCGCTCGAAGGCGTAGGGGCAACGGCGACTGTCGTTGCTAGGGCCGTCGGATCGCTCGAGCGCTTGCCGGACGAAGGCCGGCTGCAGCCCGCCGTGGCCAGAGCCAACAGCAATATCGGCACAGGCGACAGGAGGCGGGCGACGGCCACGGCTCACCTGGCGCGTGTGGGCGTCGCGCCTTTTGGACATACGATGAAATGTCCCTGAGAAGGCGATCGCTCGGCACGACCCACGAAGATGCGCTTGGGGTGAGGGCCGCCGTCGATTAGCAGATCGAAGCGCACACAACCGTTGTCGCGCGTGGCAAAGGTAAAGCCATCTGCGTGTCCCATGGTGGTGAAGCTGAATGCCCAGCCGGTCTTGGTCTTCCAGACCCGATCGCGAAACTCGGTGCGCGATGGCTGGATGCGCAATACGGCCCCCGTTGTTCCTTTGACGTGACCTCGAAACGCATGGAGCAGCCTCGTCGTGGTGGTGCGCAGGCGCCAATCGCCGCGCGGCCCCTGCCAAATCCAGTACGCCGCTGGCGCACCGGGGCGGAAGCTCGCTGGTCTACCCGCGCCGATTCCAGCAGGCAGCAGCTCAGGGCGCGTTCGAGATCGGGGCGGCGGCTGGCGCGGGCGTTGTGGGGGTAGTGCGGGTTGGGCGGGGGGGGGGGGTTGGCTCAGGGTCTTGGCCGGGGGCGCCGGGGGTGGGGGCGGCGGCTGGTGGCTTCGAGGCTGACGGCGCCGACGATGACGGTTTGCCGCTGGCGTGTGGATCACGCACCCTGCGGCCACGACGGCAGCGATGAGCAGCGCACTGATACGCGCGATAAGCATGGTCTTGTCCGAGGGGCTAAGCACAGCACCCAGCCATCGCCTCGTCAAGCTCACCCGGCCTTCGAATGCGCACATTTCATGTCAACTTACGGATCGCCAGAGCTCGTTCGCTGTCCACCCCGACGTCGCGTTGCTGTGCTCAGGGCTTGAGATCCACCTGCTCGACTGCATCGACGGGCTCGCCCAGGAAGCGGGAAGCCACCGCCTCGAAGCTGCGCGGCATGTCGGTCACCAGTAGTTTCAAACCGCCACCGTCAGCCGACGTCGTGGTCATGTCGCGCTGCTCCAGAAATGTGCGGACATCCTTGGCCGTCTGCACAGCGCTATCGACCACAGGAATGCCGCGGCCCCCCAACTCCAGCAGCTCCTTGGCGATGAGCTCGCTGAACAGCGGGAAGTGGGTGCAACCCAGAACCACGCAGCCAACTTTGGCGGCGCGAGGCAGACCCGCCATCGTCTCGGGACCGAAAAAGGCTGACAAGTAGCGACGCACGACTAGGCGTGGCACTTCGCCGTCGGTCCAGCCTTCTTCGGCGAGCGCCACGAGCAAAGGCGCCGCTCGACCCAACACTTCGCTACGGCTGCTCAGCGAGGCCACCGCACGGGTGTAGGCCCCAGAGGTGATGGTGCCAACCGTCCCCAACACACCGACGGGTGCTTCCCCAGCCGCGGCGACCGCGGCGCGCGCCCCTGGCACGATGACGCCGGTGACCGGTAAGTCCAACTCGGATCGAAGCATCTCGAGGGCGACGGAGCTGACCGTATTGCAAGCAACGACGATGGCCTTGACCCCGCGATGGGCCAGCTCGGCAGCGCAAGTGGCTGCATAGCGCATCACCGTCTCGGGTGATCGGGTGCCGTAGGGAACTCTGGCGTTGTCACCGAGATAGACGATGTCCTCGCGTGGCAGCTGGTCGCGCAGCGCGCGGACGACCGTAAGACCGCCTAAGCCCGAGTCGAACACGCCCAGTGGCGCCTCGCGCCTGGCTGGTGGATCGAGCGCGCTAGACATCTTCGATCCGCAGCAGGCGCGGCGGCTTGACCATGAAGGACTCCGTGCGTAGCTCCTCGATGGCTTCCGCAACGCTCGCCTGGCGTGCTTGGTGGGTGAGCATCACGACCGTAGCGGGACCGCCCGCTTGCTCAGGAAGCCCCGCTTGAACCATTTGCTCGATGCTGACGCCTTTGTCTCCGAGCGAGCCCGCCAGGCGCGCCATCACGCCAGGCTGGTCACGCACCGTGAAGCGAACATAGAAACGCGTCAGCACGTCGGCAGCAGGGAGCAGCGTCCGCGTCCGCTGCCCGATCCCCCGAGTCTGCAAACCTGCCGCGCCAGCCACGATTGACCGGGCCACGTCGATCACGTCGCTCATCACGCTCACAGCGGTGGGCAGCGCGCCCGCACCCTGACCGGTAACCAGGCATGGCCCCAGCGCTTCGCCGTCGATCAGCACGCCGTTGAGCACCCCCGAGACATTGGCCAAGACGCTGCGCTCGGCGATCAGGGTCGGATGCGCCCGGAGCTCCACCTTGTCGCCATGATCGCGCCCGATGACCAGGTGCTTGATGCGAAAGCCGAAGCGCGCCGCAAAGCTGTGGTCGACCGGCTCGATGTCCGTGATCCCCTCGACCGGCACATCAGCTTCAGAGACGGGTGCCCCGAAAGCGAGCAGCGCCAAAATGATCAGCTTCTGCGCCGCATCGTGGCCACCGACATCCAGAGTTGGATCGGCCTCGGCGTAGCCGAGTTGTTGGGCCTCTGCGACGGCCTCGGCCATGCCCAACCCCGAATCGAGCATGCGGCTGAGCACGTAGTTGCTGGTGCCGTTGAGAATCCCGCTGATCGCCGTAACCCGATCGCTGGCAAACGCCTCGCGCAAGGTGCGCACGATGGGGATGCCACCGCCCACCGCACCCTCGAAAGCCAAATCGACCCCGGCTTCTTTCGCTTGCTCGAGCAAAGACGGACCCCGCATGGCAAGCAGCAGCTTGTTGGCTGTGACCACGCCTTTTCCCGCGGCGATGGCGCGGCTGATGTATGTCCCGGCCGTGTCGAGGCCACCCATTATCTCGACCACCAGATCGATATCGGGATTGCCGAGAATGTCGTCGGCTTCAGTGGTCAACAGCGCCTTATCGCGGACTTGGCCGCGCGCCTTGTCCAGGTCGCGCACCAAAGCACGGCGTACGTTCAAGCGAGCGCCAACACGCGCTTGAAGCTCGTCAGCGTGCCTGTCCAGGAGCTGCAACACGCCCCCGCCTACCGTGCCACAGCCAAGCAAGCCAATTCGAACCTCTTCGCGCCTCATGGGCCGCGAAGCATAGTGGGGGCGCTGTTGCATGCCCAAGAGCCTTTTCGCGGCGCGCTTCGGATCCTATGCTCCGCGCCAAGATCATGAGCAACGAAGACGAAGACAGTGGCGGAATCGTATTGGGTGGAATTTCTTTCGGAGTCGGGCCCGCCAAGGAGCCTGCTGGTGGCGGAAAAGCGCCGCCTGACGAAGCGAAAAAAGCGCCAAGTGGTCCAGTAGAAGTGGATAACGCCATGCTACCCTTGCGGGTCACTGTGGTCGGCGATTTCGTCCCCAGCGCCCAATTCAACGCTGGTGCCAATCCGCCAGAGCACCCCATCCCCATCGATCCAACCGCTTTCGACGAGCTCTTTCGCAAGCTCGCTCCGCGCATCGCGCTCGAGGTCGAGAGCGTGCTGGCCGAGGGCGGAAAGGTTCGCGTCGACATCGCGCCCGGCAACATGAAGAGCTTCCGACCCGACGGCTTGGTCGCAGACATTCCACTGTTGCGTTCCTTGCTTGATGGCAAACGCGTCCTCGAACAGCTGCGCGATGGAACCATAGGTGTCGACGGAGCAACCACCGAGCTGAACCGCTTGTGGAATGGCTCGGCGCTGGTGGCCAAGGTGCTCGGCGGCGTGCAAACGAAGGCCCAGGCCAGCCCTGCCGCGCCGGCGGCTCCGGCTCCCGCCGCCAATGATGATGCCATGGCGCGCATCCTCGACATGGTCGACACCGGAACGACATCCGACGCTGACTCGGTCGCGGCCGCCGCGCCAGCCCCAGTCGCCGCGCCAGCCCCGCCGACGACCGGCAAGGGCCGCTTCGACAAGTTCATCTCGGCAGTGGCCCACAGCGGCAAGTCGGGCAAGCCCGGCGCCAACCCGGCCCAAGCCATTCGCACAGTCGAAAAAGCAGTGGGCTTACAGCTCGGCGCAATACTGCAGCATCCTGAGCTGCGCCGCCTCGAGCAGGCCTGGCGAGGGCTACATCTGCTGGCCAGCCGTACGCCGAAGAGTGGCGTTCGACTCGAGGTCATCAGCGCCCGACCCGACGACTTCCCCGCAGCCTTGCAGCGCGCCGTCGACGCCAACTATGGCATCGATCCACCGGTTTCATTCGCAGTCGTGGACGGCCAAGTCGAAGGGGATGCGGCCTCTTTCGCCCGCTTGCGCGCTCTGGCTGACGTGGCCGAGCAAAACACGGTCCCGGTGCTCACCAACGCTTCGGCCGGTCTCTTTGGCCGCGAGGATCTCGAGGACATCGACCGACTCGACAACAAGAAAGCCTTGTTCGAAGCCCCCGAGCGGGCGCCGTGGCGCTCAGAAGCCCACCGACCCGCGATGTTGTGGGTCAGCATGGTCATGAATCGTGTGCTGGCGCGCCCCGCTTACGACCCGCGCGCTACCCGCATTCGCGAAGCCCAGATTCAGGAGCTTCCGGGCGAAAAGGATGCTGAGGTCTGGCTCAACCCGGCCTGGGCCGTGGCCAGCCTAGCGATGCGCTCCTTTGACAAGTACGAGTGGCCCTGCGGGATCACGGGCGTCAAAGACGGCGGCATGATCGAGAACCTGCCAGTACGCGAAATCGAGCTCGCCAGCGGTGAGCGAATCGCCATTCCTTTGGAAGTGTTTTTCTCGACCGAAACGCAACGCGCGCTCGGCCGTCTCGGCGTATTGGCGCTCGCCTCACAGCCAAACACGGATGAAGCTTACCTGCTGACCTCGTCCACTGCCTATGTGACGCCTCCGAAGAAAACCTACGATAGCGCCTCCACAGAGCCCGAAATGCGGCTGCCGCAAGCGTCGCTCGTCGATCAGCTGTTCGTGGCCCGCTTGGCGCAGTTCTTACAAGCGCTCGGCTCACGCATCAGTGCCGACAGCAACCCGGCCGAGGTCGAGCCAGTGCTCAATGCTGCGCTGCATGAGCTGTTCCGTGTCGCGCCTCCTCCCGGACCGGAGATCAAGCTCGAGCTGAGAGTTGGCGACAGAGGCATGGCCGCTCAAGTCACCATCCGGCCGCGACGCTTCCTCGGCGTGGGAATGGAAGAGATTACACTCGGCGTACCGCTTGGCTAGGCCATTGCGGGGAGCATCGATGTCATGAAGCTGCCCGTCATCAATCCATCTGAGAGCGCCTTCCCGAGCCTCGAGCGACGGTGGCTGCAGTCGCTGTGTGACATGGGCGGAGCAGTCCAGCCACTGCCCGTCGAGATCCGCTCGACCTGCGACGACTGCGCCATGTGGGCCAAGCCCGATCGGGATCAAACCGAGCTCGACGTGGCTTTCGATCCGGACACCAAGTGCTGCACCACCATCGTCACCATCGACAACTTCCGCGCTGGAATGATCCTCGCCACCGACGGGCAAGCCGAAGCACAGGGCCGGAATATCCTCGAGCAGCGCATCGCCAACCGCGTGGGGGTCACGCCAATCGCCATCGCGGCATCCACCAAAGAGCAGGCCGCCGACGCGCAAATGCGTGCGGCAGCCCGCTTCGGTTGCTCCAAGGCCCACCGCTGTCCCTATTATCTCGATGATGGCCCATATCCTGGTGGCTGCGCGATTTGGCAGCACCGCCCGACGACCTGCTCCACGTTCTACTGTCGCTTCACTCGTGGCGCAGTCGGCGCCGAGCTCTGGCGAACCCTTCAGAACACGCTCAGAACCGCCGAGCGGGCCCTGGCACGATGGTGCTTGCTGCAGCTCGACTTCAGAGCGGACGCCCTCGCCGTGCTGTTTCCAGCAAAGCCGGCCGCCCTGCCCTGCACCACCGGCGCTACGCGCGATGCAAGCAATGATCAAGTCTACGACCAGGTCTGGGGCAATTGGTTGGGCCGTGAACAGGAGTTCTTCGGCGCCTGCGCCGAGCAGGTTGCCCCCTTGAGCTGGCAAGACGTGCTCGACATCGCCGGCCCAGAGCTGGGTCTGCTCGCCAAGATGACCCAGCGAGCTCTGGCAAAGTTCCACGACGAAGCCATCGGCCCCCATCTGCAGCGTGCGTCATTCGATTCGGTCGGCGTGGGCTTGACCGACGTACGCGTGCGGGCCTACTCCACCCTGGACACCGTCGATTTCCCGATGCAGGTCATCGCCGCCTTGCAACTGTTCGACGGCCGCCCAGTGGCGGAGGTACTGCCCGACGCCGAACAACGCTTCGGCACCACCATCGACTCGTCACTACTGCGTGAATTGGTCGACTTCGGCTTGCTGGTCGAAAAACCAGCCTGAAGGCCCTCATTCGACTCCAAAGCGGGGCGTCGGACTCCGGTCGTGCCAGAGCCTGTCGTTGACGACCCCTGCGCTTGCTTCGCAGCTATGTGTGGCAGTTGGCGCGTTGTTGTCAGATGATACCGACCATATGAACTCCTCGCCGCCTGCAATCATCGCGATGCTCATCGTCCTGTCTGCGCCGAGCGCGGCGTCCGCGAAGCCCCCACCGACCGCTCCCGCTCAGCCCGCGGTGCCCCTACAGCCCGCGCCAGACGCTCCGCCAGCACAGCCCAAGCCAGACGCTCCGCCAGCACAGCCCAAGCCAGACGCTCCGCCAGAAGCAGGCGCGCCCAGCCACCCCGGCGAGCCGGTCGTTCCTGCTGCGGCGAAGGTACAACCCCCTTGTCCCTCGCCGGCTGCCGGCTCCGTAGCATCACCGGCGACCTCTGAGTCGACCAAGCCAGCCCCGGGCTCTGGGGAAGCGCCAGATGACGAGGCACGTGGTCGCGGGCACTTTGCGGTCGGCGCTGGCTTTGCCTCTGGCTGCTTCGTCGCGGCTGGCTGCATGGGGATCATGTGGTCGGCCGATCTTGCAATACCGTTGCCGGTTCGTGGTTTTGGCGCATGGCTCGGCGCGTTCGGTGGGCGCCTCGACGCTCAAACCGTCACTCCTGACCGCCCCCCCGGTGAGCCTTCGCAATACGCCAGTAGCGCTACCCGTTTCGGTGGTGGCTACGCGGGCCTCTACATGCGGACCCCAGGCTGGTTCTTTGTGGGAGGTGGGGTGGGCCTCGTCGCTATGGCGGCCGGTCAGCGGGTTTCCTACGAAACCACCCCAAACGTTGCCGAGGAAGAGTTCTTCGATGTGGGCGGCATTGCCAGCGCCGGCATCGGAGCAACCTACTGGCGGCTGCTCGCCCGCGCTGAGGGCTTCTTCGTGGGTAGCGGTCAGACGAGCCTGTTGGGATTCCGCGGCATGATCGGGATTCCCTGGGACGGCTGAGCTCCTTCGCAGCTGCAAGGCTCAGCTTTTGCCCACGATCTGCACCACGATCGGGCCACAAAATGCACAACGGAGCAGCCACCCAAAAGGTGACCACTCCGCTGTAGCGCTCGTGTTTAGGCCCTAGTCCTTGTCGAGCTTGCCGACCAAGCCCAGGGTGAAGAACGCACCCATGTACTTGAAGTGCGGGCGCACCTTCATGTCGACCTTGTACCAACCGGCGTGTCCGGGAACGTCTTCGACGGTGATCTTCGCTTTGCGCAGGGGCCTGCGTCCGCGAATCGCTGCCGAAATGACGTCCTGATCGGCCACGTACTGGTTGATCCAGACGTTGAGCTCGCGCTCGAGATCAGCACGCTCTTTCCAGCTACCAATCTGCTCGCGCTGGAGCACCTTGATGTAGTGCGCCAAGCGGCAGGTGATGAACAGGTAGGGAAGCTGGGTGCCGAGTCGGTAGTTGAGCTCCGCGTCGCGGCCTTCTTCGCTCTGACCGAAGAACTTCGGCTTCTGAACGGAGTTGGCTGAGAAGAAGCATGCGTTGTCCGAGTCTTTGCGGAAGGTCAGGCCGATGAAGCCCTCTTCGCTCAGCTCGAATTCGCGCCGCTCCGTGAGCATGATCTCGGTCGGGATCTTGGTCTGGATCTCGCCCATCGCCTCGTACTGATGCAAGGGGAGATCTTCAACCGTACCGCCGGCCTGCGGACCGATGATGTTCGGACACCAACGGAACTTGGCGAAGCTGTCAGCCACGCGGGTGGCCATGGCGAACGCCGTATTGCCCCACAAGTAGCTGGCATGCTCACCAACAACCTGCTCTTCGTAGTTGAAGGCTTTGACCGGCACCGTGTTCTGCCCGTACGGAAGACGAAGCAAGAAACGCGGCATGGTCAGGCCGACATAGCGAGAGTCCTCCGACTCGCGGAAGCTCTGCCATTTGGTGTACTGCGGGCCTTCGAATACCGCTTTGAGGTCCTTCATGTTGGGCAGATTCAAGTAGCTGTCCAAACCGAAGAACTGCGGTCCCGCAGAAGCGATGAAGGGCGCATGGGACATGGCCGCGACT
>CAZRGL010000190.1:0-5523 GCA_964599485.1 uncultured Polyangiaceae bacterium | reverse complement strand
AATCAGCGCAATGTCCTGCGGTCCAGGTCCGAAATCATAGTTGCCAACGATGAGGCCGTAGGGGCGACCACCGAACTGACCGTACTCAGCCGAGTAAACGATCTTGTACATCCCGCTCTTGGGGATCTCGGGCGAGTCCTCGAAGTCGATCAACAGATCTTCCTTCGAGACGTTGAGCATCTCGATCTTGATGTTCTCGCGGAAGTTGACGCGATCGATGGCGAACTTGAGTCCACGCCACGCGCTCTCGACCTTTTGGAACTCCGCATGGTGGAGAACCTCGTCGATCTGACGCGATAGCTTCTCGTCGATCTCGGCGATCATTGCGTCGACGAGGGCCTTGTCGACCTTTTCGCCTTCGCGCTTAGGCTGAACCAGCTCGGCGATGAACGCCTGCACGCCAGCCTTGGCAATCTCGTAGCCCTCGTCGCCGGGGGCCATCTTGGTCTCGGCTAGAATCTCGTCGAGTAATGACTCGCCTTCGAGCGTCTGGCCAGCACCTTCGCCTTGGGTCTCTTGCGACATCGCTTAGTCCTCTTCCTTCTTGAGACCGAGCTCGTTGATGATCTTGTTCCGTTGACCCGGATCACTGAGGATGTTCTGGATCTTGTTACGGAACGCCTTCTCGTTGCCGAGCGGGCCCTTGAGCGCCGTCAAAGCTGCACGCAGATCGAGCAGCTTCTTGAGCTCCGGTACCTGACTGGCAATCGCTTCGGGACCCATGTCGGAGAGGCGGCGGAAACGCAGATTCACGTTCAGCTCCTCACCCTCTTCCTCACTCAGTCGGTCGGGTACAGCGAAGTTCACGCTGAGCTTTTGCTCAGCCATCACCTTGCTGAAGTTGTCCTTGTCGACGTTGATCGGCTTGCGGTCCTCGAGTGGACGAGGGTCCGGGCGCCCTGTGAAGTCGCCCATCATCAACATCTTTAGGGGCAGCTCGACTTCTTCCTGAGCGTCTCCCGTCGCAGGTTTGTAGACGATGTTGACGCGCTCCTTCGGCGCGACAGATCCTTCCTTGCCCATCGCAGAAAGCTCTCCTTCCCCCCGTTGCTTCGTTCAATTGCCTGACTGCCCAGTGAACCCGTACACAGCCATTCCCAAGCGGAGGCCGGAGGAAAGCCCCCTGATCGGGAGGGGCAGCATACTCAAGAATCGCCGCTTCGCGATCAGCTTTCTCAGGCAACGGTCATTTTTTTGAGGGTGCCGCGCCAAACCCCTCGAGCGTGTCATCAAATAGGCCGGTAGCTGAAGCGATTTGCCGAGCTACTTTTTCTTGTCAGCCAACTTGAGAGCGGCGGCTGGATCGAGCTGGCAGAGTTGGTCGAAAACCGCCTCTTGCGCGGCGCGTGCCTCGGGGGTGATTACGCCACCGGTATTGGCTCCCTTGTGCGCCCCGTACAGCGTCGCGTACACCTGCCCGCAGAGCCAGGGATCCCACGCGGTGAGGTTGTGCTCACGGATAATTTCGGTCAAGCCCTCGGCTTGGCCGCGCGCAATGGAGAACTGTCCTTGCTGCAAACACAGCTGGGCCACCGCAAGCTTGCCGCGAAAACGCTCAGCCGGCGTCGGAGCCGCCGCTGCTGCATTGCTCACCAGCACGATTGCTTTGCCGAGCTCACCCTTGGCGGCAAGGTCTTTGCCCTCCTTGAGTGGCTCGTCGAGAGCGCTGGGGCCGCCGCCGCCACCGCCGCCGCCACCACCATCACCTGCAAGCACAGGCAAGACCTCGTTTTCGATCCACATCTGAGTTTGGCCGTCGGCGAAGGTCGTCTTGCCGTCATTGAAGACCAGCTGCGGCAACGTAGGAACCCGCTTGAGGAGCAAGGCCACCTGCAGCAGGTGCTCTTGTTTGGCTTTCATGAACAAGGAGCCGAGCGCCGACATGGCCGTCGAGGCGTAGCGCTGAGGATCGAGCCACAGGATGAACTTTGCGCCGACCGTGTCGGCTTCGTTGAGCAGCGCGAGCCAATCGTTGGCCGACACGAAGCCCTCGAGCTTTGAGCGGAGATTGCCCGGCGGGGCCGGCACCAATGTTTGGCCGTCCCGGACCACGGGGGTCTTGTTCAACGCCAGCCATTGACCCATACGACCGTATCGATATGCCAGCACTTCCTCCGGCTTCTCGCCGCGCATGACGGCACCGATCTTTATCAGCGTCTTGCTGATCTCTTTGACTGCGTTGAGCGCCTCAGCGCTGCTGTTGATGGAGTCGGCAGATGGTCCTGAGCCCCCTCCTGACGCTACGACGGGAGCCGGGGGCGGAGGCGCCACAGCGGCGGGCCCAGCGGGCGCCCCAGGCGCAGCAGCAGGCGCAGCAGGGGCGGCGGCGGGCTCTGGCTTGGGCTCCTCTTTCGGCATCGTGCGAATGAGGTGCCGAAAGCCGTCGCGCAACTTGCTCATCCCGGGATAGTGATCACCGAATTTCTCGCGAAACAGTGCATCCAGCTCTTTGCTCAAGGCGTCCGTCGCCTTGACCATGGGCGCGTCGGCAGGCTTCATCTGGATTTCCATGACGACGCCGCCACTCTGATCGCTCATCCAGCCCACCATGCCTGCGCGCGCTCGGATGCGTCGCAGCGGCGGGTACATGTCTTCCCAGAAGGTGTTGGTGAACTCGCGCATGAAGATCATGGCGTCGAGCACCTTCTCGAAGGTCCCTTCCCGCAGCTTGCAAGTCGCCAAGTAGCAGGCGACGCGGAAGTCCTTCGACTTGTCTTGGATGATCTCCTCAGCGATCACGGAGATGTTCGCCCAGGAGCAACTCTCACCCGTCAACGAGGAGAGTTTCTCGGTCTCGCCTTTGATCTCCTCGAATTTCTCATCGTAGGAGATGTCCTCGCCGACCCCCCCGTTGATGGGCTCCAGCAAGGCGGCAATGCGTTCCTTGGATTGCGCGTAGAGCTCTTCGGACATCTTCAGTTCTCGCTCGTGACACGCGGGCCAGCGCCCGCGCATCGGCTAGGGGCTAGATAGCGAATTGAGAAAGCCGTGGATGGTGGTGTCAGCGTTGGCCACGGCCTGGGCGAGCTGCGGACTGAGCCGCTGACGCGCCGTATGATCGTCAAGACTCGACGGACGCAGCAAATCGGTCACATGCTCGGCGTCACCGGTCGATGCGATGAGCTCGCGGAACGTTGCCACGTGAGGAGGCCCGAGGTGAACCAACACCTCCTGCTGCGGCGTCCAGAAGGCGTTGAGCACGGTGCGGTTCCATTTGGCTAGCCGTGCCGTCATGTCCATCCAGACCGATACGGCATAAGCGTCCCCAGCTCCGATGGGGAAACGAATCGCCAAGCTGGTCTGGGGGCGTTCTTGGCCCACGAAGATTTCCACAGACGCGTTGACGCTATGCAAGATGGCGTGCCGGTGAGCGCCTTGTCCAAAAGCCGTGTCCCACAGGGCATTCATCGTCTGTTGGCCAAGCCAGCTGTCATACTGGGACCGCGCGACTTCGGCTTGCTCGATGGCCAGCGGTTGGATTTGTTGCACCCGGGCCAGGAAAGCGTCCACCGACAGTCCACGACCGTTGGCCACCAGGTCGTAAGCCTCCGTCAAGAACGGCCACACGGCGATGGGCAACGCTGGACCTACGGCGAGCATTTGCTCGTAGTCGTAGGAGGTACTCACCACCATCGGGTACTTGCGGCCGGCGCTGTCGCCGGAAGCCGCCCACACGCCAATCATGCCGCGTTCGGGCTCTTCTGAACCGTCGCCATCGTCGCCGCGGTAGATGAACAAGCCCAGCGTTGGTTGAAAAACCTGGCTGAATTGCTCGCCCAAGGTCTGTTTGGCAAGGTTGATCGAGCCTCCCAGCCAGTGGTCGAACGCGCTGTTCTCTGCACCGGAGGCATTAAGCCGAATGAAATCACCGGTTGCGGGCAGCTTGCCAAAGCAAGACACCACTGGTGGCTGCGGACTCTTTCGACGCCAGAAGACCATAGTCTCGCCCCATGCATACACCTGGCCGGCGAGCGGCGGAACCAGCTTTGTTGGCGGCGGGGTCTGCGCCTGCAAGCTTGCTCGCCGACTGAACGGTGGCACAAACGACAGCGAGGTCGCTCACTGGAGCGACCTCGCCGGCTTGGCTAGGCCGTTGTGGCCAGCCCGATCAACCGCCGAAGCCGTCGCCGCTGCTCGATGGGCAATTGGTATCGCGGAAGAACCCGAGTGGGAACGGATGGTTGGCGCGCGTCGGCCGAATGTCCATCCTGACGACGACGGGCGGGGCCGACATCTGCCACTCGACCACGAAGCGCTTGTCGTCGTCTTGCTTGGCCTTGTGGCGCCCGGCCTCGAGCAGGCGGAAGATGCCCCAGGGACCATCACGCCGGATCTCTTCGTGCAAACCGCCAGCACCGCGAATGGTGATCGACGCGCCGGTGGGTCCGTCTGGCCCAGGCCACTGCATGGTGTGCCAGAACTCCCGCTCGTTGCGATAGCGCCGCTTGACGCCATCGACCTCGAAGGTGATTTCGCTGACGATCGGACTGACCGTGGTCAGGTTGACGCGGAACACCACCTTGGGGTCACCCTGCGCGAACAGGGCGTCGGTGATCTCGTCGGCCCGCTCCAAGCAGTTGTACATGTTGGGATTGAAGGGCGTGAAGCGCTTGGCTGGTTTGCGTGAGCCGGCCAAGTGAGTGGCAGGGAAGAACTTGTGATCGACCTTGCGATGGAAGCCCTTGAGGTTGGCGTCGTAGAATCCCCAGAGAATCCCCTCTTTGGGCTTGAGGAAGGCGATGGCGTCCTCATAGGAAGCGTCTCGCTTGGCGGCCGCGTTGAACGGGTAACGGTTCTTGATCGTATCGCGGTAAGGCGGCCATACAGTCACCTCCCACAGTCCGCTGGCAGCGCCACCTGCGCTCTTCAGCATCGCTTTGTAGGACTGACGCAGGGGATTGAGCAGCAGATCGCGAAGCAGATCTTGGCCGAAGCGATCCATGCTGAGCAGTTTCTGCTCCGTGGTCTTGACCGCGCCTTCGAACAGCTCGGTGGCCTTGGCCGGATCAGAGCCCGGAGGCCCTTCTTCGATGATGGTCATCTCGGCTGCGAGCTGCTCGAGCTGCTGGATGTAGGTCCCCAGCTCGCTCGGGGGCGGCGGCTCGTCCTTCTTGGCTGACGGCGGAAAGCCAAACTGCACCATCTTCTCGAACTTCTTCGGGATGGGATCTTGATAAGCCTTCTTCTTGAGACCCGCTGCCATCAGCAGCTTGCCCACGCCGCGGCCAGCTCGCGAGTCGATCTTGCGACGCACGCGCCGTTTGATTTGGTCGAGCACACCGCTGTCGCCGGCCAAGTCCGCCGCGCTCTTTTCTCTGAGCTGCTCGAACTGAGTGTTGTCGCGCAGGGCACGGAGCAAGCGCCAATAGGGCCAGTCAGGCGTCGCCAGGATCTTGAACTCGTTGATCGACTCGATGTTGCTCTGGGGGATGGCAACCTCGATGTCTTGGAAGAACTCGGTCCACGCGCGGATGTACTGGTTGTCGTAGTCCGTCCGCAGACGCTTCAGCGCCTTCTTGATGT
>CAZRGL010000189.1:1483-17260 GCA_964599485.1 uncultured Polyangiaceae bacterium | reverse complement strand
GCTCGGATCGATGAAGGGCGTCCGCGCCGCCAGCGACGAGCAGATCTTGGCGGTCGAAGGCGTGAGCAAGCGCCACCTCAAGGCCCTACGCAAGGTCATTCCACCGGTCGACTGAGGGCGTCGCTGAGAATCTCTGCAGCGCGCGCCTAGCGTGCGCCTCCTCTCGGGTAAGGCAAGGACTGCGGCGCTCCTACGGGGGCCGGTCGTGCGAGTTGGGTTGCGGTGCGAGGATGAGTAGTAGAGCGGATCTGAACAAATTCGAGGTGTGGGCGCGGCTCTCGGCGAAGGTGCGGCTGAATGGTCCCGTCAAGGGCGCGGCGATGCTCAAAGCGCTCGGGATTGCCGGCGCCTGGCCAGCGGCGCACGCCCGCTGGACTCAGCTGTTGCTCGATGCGCTGGCCGAGGGTGACTTGCAGAGCGCAGCCCGTTACAGCTCGATATGTGCCGAGGTCGCTGCACAGTCCACCGAAGCTGCGGCTTGCTCCCCAACGAGACCCAGAGCGGCGCTGCGAGACTGCCAGTTGGACTGCGGTCATGACACCTTACGCAGGGCGCTCGCGGGTGAGACGAAGTCGGGCCGCGCCCAGCGCCAGCCCAGCGAGTGAGCCAGCGCCAGCCCAGCGAGTGAGCCAGTGCCAGCCCAGATTCGCCCTGTCTTCAGTCAGGCGTGGTAATCGTCGCTAGGAAGATATCGCTGCTGCCAGCGGTCGAGATGAGCTCCTTGCCTATGGCGCCGAAATCGAGCGTGCCCTTGAAGTCGCCCGCGACGACCGTGACGTTACCCATAACGATGACTTGGCGGGCGTTTTGCGATTTGGCGTCACCGTAGGTTCCGCTCGAGATGTGGTTACCGTCAGAATCTAGCTGGGTGACGAAGAGGTCGCCGCCGCCGCCATGGGCGAAGAGGTGCTCGCCTGGAAGGTCGTTGGAGCCGCCCTTGCTCTCGAAGCCGCCCATGCCGAGATCGATACAGCCGGTAAAGTCACCAAATACCGTGATGACTCCCGAGCTGTCGACAGAAACGCTGCGGGCTGCATGACTGCCGTCGCCTTCGAACACACGCGACCACATGAGCGCGCCTTCCTTGTTGAGCTTGAGCGCGAAGGCTCTGCCAGCACCGATCGCACCGGAGACCGTGTGGTCGGCAGTAACGGTGCCAGCGCCAAAGTCGAAGGGGCCGCTGAAGTCGCCCACCACTACGATCTCGGCGTTGCCGGTGATGGCCAGCGCGCGCGCCACTCCGCTGCTGCCCTCGCCATCCGCGAACGTCTTGGACCAAATCGCTGCGCCATTGTTCTCGTCCAACTTCGCAACGAAAATGTCGTGGCCTTTCGCGTTGTAGGTGTCGTCGCCGAGTTGCAGCTGTCCCGAGTAGGTGCCGGCCAGTACCGGGTTTCCGTCGCTGCCTACGGCGATTGCCAAGGCAATGGTGTTGCCGGCGGCAGCTTCACTGGCGCTGGCGGGGCCGTAGCTGCGGCTCCACAAGCACTCGTTTTCAGGGGTGAGCTTGGCGACAAAAATATCGAAATGGTCGGTCCCCATCGAGTAGAGCTGCCCTGCCATGCAGCCGAAGTTGAGCGCATCCTTGTAGTAGCCGGCAAGATAGCGATTGCCGTCAGCATCTGCGCTGATCGCGGCGACGATCTCAGACTTCCCGGCGCCAAAGGTCTTGACGCTGTTGGGCACCGTCTTGTCGTCGAGGTCGGCGATGAAGAAGTCCAGCTTGCTTGCTGAAGTGTGGGGCTGGCCGGCGAGCGTGACCGTTCCGCCGAAGTTGGCGGTCATGAAGGGCTCACCGGTTTTGGGATCTACCGCGATCAACGGCAATAGCCCCTCGTCGCTGGTCTGGATGTTGCTTCCCGATTATATTTGAAAGCTGATGCCGAGCTTGAGCGCGAAAAGGTCATCGACATCCGTCGCTGGGATTTCGGCGAATGTGCCTCCGTTGTTGCCGACCAGCCAATATTTGGTGGCGCCTGCCGATCCGATCCGGGGTGAGTATTGGTCGGCTTCGTCGCCGAACTGCTTGTTGACTTGGAAGTTGGTGGTGTTGTCGGCGGTGCCTACACATTGGTATGCGCCGCCTGCGGCGCCGGAGCCGCCTGCTGGGTATGCGCCGCCTGCGCCGCCGGAGCCGCTGGTCGTGGCTTGTCCGCCCGAGCCAGTGGCCGTGGGTATTTCGAGGTCAGCCAAGCCGGCAAGCTCGTGGCAGCCGAGCGACAGCACAGACAAGGGGATGATGAGGGAAGCGATTATCCAGCGCACGGTTCAGAAGCTCCCGGTCAGGCCTAGGTAGCCCAGACCAACAAGTGGTTTGACCTGCGCCGTTGCGGGCTCGGTGCTTGGAGAGCTCGAACTGCTGCCGCCCCCCACCAGCAAGCTGATCACACCGGCGACTACCCCGGCGCCGCCAACGGCGAAGCTCACCGTGGAGATGTGTGCCAGCATGGTGGCGCTGTCGAGATCGTCCTGGAGCCGAGGCGAGCACATCGTGTCGCCGGGTGCAGTGTCGGCGGCACATTCGTCGCCGAGCTCTGAGCCTCGAGACAAGGCGAGCCCGCCTGTGATTGAGCCGGCGATGATGCCCGCGGCGCCCACGCCGAAGGCGACCCAAGTGAAGGCGCCCGGCCCGGAGCTCGGCTCGGGCGGGACAGGCGGTGGCGGCACGGTCGTCGGAGGAGGTGGTGGCGTCTTGCTCGCGTTGGGGTCCACCTCGAAGCTCAGCGGGATCTGCTTCTTCTCTCCCTCGCCTAGCTCGAAACTCACCGAAATGTCCTTGAAACCTTCTGCGCTGGCATCGAGCTGATGGCTGCCAGGGTTGAGCTGTCGCGGCAGCTTGTTGGCAGAGGCGGGGATGGGCTGGCCATCGATACGGACCTTCATACTCACATCGGCGGGCAGACCGCTCGGCGTGAGGGTGATCTCTGCGATGCGCGGTGAAAGCGCTTTGGCGAGCTGGGCCGCCTCGGTCTTGGCCTCGAGGAAAGCGTTAGGCTCGCGCTCACCCTCAGGATGCTTGTAGCGGCTGACGCGCAGCAGGGTCGTGCTGGCTTCGAGCAGCAAGCCCAGCTCGATCTGTACTTTGCCGACGTCCAGTCCGGTCGTGGGTACCTTCATGATGTCGTCGGCCCCGCGATACGCTTCGAGCGCTGCTTTGAGGTCGCCCTCTTTGCGTTTGGCGTCGCCGACGTCCATCAGTTTGCGGGCCGTGGCCTTGTCGGAATCGCTCGGCGCCTCCACAGTCTGCGCCGGGCCAACGGAGCTGAGCAGCAGATTGGCAAGTAGCGCCAGAAACACCAACAGCCTGCGCCGCGAAATCATGAGCATGCCTCAACGATCGCCGGTTGTGGCTGCTGCTGTCAATGACGCCGCGCTGGTGAGCTGCTCGAAGGGTCAAATTCGCACCGATCTTGCGGCGTGAGTCCTGCTCGTCTCGTTTGGCGAGGACCGGGCCACGGAAGTGAAGAAAATGGGCTATCCAGGGCGAGACAGCTGACGACATCGGCTCCGATTGACACATTCGCTCGACTTCGGTCCGTTGCGTGAACATAACGGGTAGGCATGGAGGCTGCCGAGCACAGCTCCCCCGATGAGGCGCCGCCGCCGAAGGCGATCCAGCGGTTGATCAGGCCTTTGCAGGCTTTCGGCAAGCACAAGCTCGCCGGAGCCGGGCTATTGATGTTGGCCACCGCGGTCGCAATGGTGTGGGCGAACTCACCGTGGGCCGCGAGCTATCAGCATCTGCTGCACATGAAGATTGGCGTTGGTGTTGGCGAAGCGACACTCGCCAAGACGCTCCACCATTGGATCAATGACGGCCTGATGGGCGTGTTCTTCTTCATGGTCGGGCTGGAGATCAAGCGTGAGCTGATCGCAGGCGAGCTGTCGACCGTGCGCAAAGCAACCCTGCCGGCCATCGCGGCTGTTGGTGGGATGTTATTACCTGCGGGGATCTATGCCCTCTTCAACACGAGCCCGCCGTACAGCTCTGGCTGGGGCATTCCCATGGCGACTGACATCGCTTTCGCACTCGGTGTGTTGGCGCTGTTGGGCGATAGAGTCCCGGTCGGTTTGAAGGTGTTCCTCACGGCATTGGCGATCGTGGACGACATTGGTGCGGTTTTGGTGATCGCGTTGTTCTACACGGCCAGCTTGTCGTGGGTAGCGTTGGCCTTCGGTGTTGCGTGCTTGGCGCTCTCCGCGGCGATGAACAAGCTCGGGGTGCGCAGCGCAGTGGCCTTCTTCATGGTTGGAACAGCGGCTTGGCTCGGGTTCCTGGAGTCAGGGGTGCACGCCACCATTGCTGCCATCTTGATGGCGTTTACGATTCCGGCTCGCACGCGCATCGACGGCGGCATGTTCGTGCAGCGGTTGCAGCGGTTGATCGGGCGCCTCGAGCAAGTGGGTGTGCCCTACGACACGGCCATGAACACCAATGAGCAACAAAGCGTCATCGAGCACATGAACGAGAGCATCGAGATGGCGAGCGCGCCGCTGCAGCGCATCGAGCATGCTGTGGCCGGGCCGGTCACCTTCGTGGTGTTACCGGTCTTTGCTTTGGCCAACGCGGGGGTCGCGCTGGATAGCGGGATTGGAGCCGCGTTCGGCAGCCCGGTGGTGCTGGGGATCGTGGCCGGCTTGGTCATTGGCAAGACCGTGGGGGTATTTGGCGCAGCGGCTTTGGCCGTCAAGTTGGGCGTGGCCGACTTGCCCGAGGGGGTGAGCTGGCGCCAGCTGCTCGGTGTTGGGATGTTGGCGGGTATCGGCTTCACCATGGCATTGTTCGTCGCCAGTCTGGCCTTCACGGATAGCGCGCTGATCGAGACAGCCAAAGTTGGGATCCTATCGGCGTCGCTGATCGCTGGCGTGCTCGGCTTCCTCCTCGTGCGGACGGCCTCGTCTCCGCCGCAATCGTGAAGCGCTGCAAGCAGATGTCAGTGACGCGCCACTGGAGCTTCTTCGAGCATCTCTGCCATGTCGGGGTTGTGGCGATCGAGGCGCCAGATCCAGGCGTCCAAGTAGTAGTGAACGATCTGCGGGACGCTCAGGAGCGCAACCCAAAACGACAGCTTCGCGCCGTCGAGGGCCGACACGATCCATCTGTGTCCACCTTCGGCTGGGCTCGTCATGCTTGCTCACTGTCGCAGATGCTCCCCGCAGCTCTGCCCGCTCGAGGGCGCATCGGCCGGAGGAGCAGATCGACCAACATCGATTCTCTTCGATCCGCGCGGACGCGCAGGGGCTCAGGCGCAGGGGCTCAGCTCTTACTCTTCCCCGCAGTGCCAGCGGTGCAGCGCGACCATGGTTACAGTCGAGGCGCAGCAGCCGCACAGCGGAGGCTCGTCGTAGCGAACTTCATCGCCGCGGGTCCACATGAACAAGCCGGTGGCGGCGGGTCGACCGTTGATGGGCCGATTGCAGCTGCTGCAGGCGGGCTGTCGCCGGCGCTTGCTCAAGCGGGCGGCCATGGCGACGTCGTCGATCGCACAGCTGATGATCGGTTGACCGCCAGCTAGATCCGGACTCCCAGACTCGTTGGATATGCTGTCGGTGCCCACCAGATAACTCCCTGCCGTCGTCGGCTGGCCTCGCGGCCTGATTCGGTGCAGGTGTCATACACCAGCAGCGTCCATCACGCCGCTGTTTTCGAGTCCCGAGGAGCCCTTTGCTCAAGCCGGTCCGGCCTACTCGTCGTCGTCCTTCGATTCGGCCAGATCACAGCTCTGCTCGAGCAACTCGGCGATGTCGAGCTGACGGATGTCGTCTTCTTTTTCCTGGTCCTTGAGACCGTCGGTGAGCATGGTCACACAGAAGGGGCAACCGGTGGCGATCGTGTCAGCACCGGTGTCGAGCAACTGCAAGGTGCGGCGCACGTTCATGCGGTCCTTGTTCTGCTCTTCCATGAACATCTGCATGCCGCCGGCGCCGCAACAGAGGCCTTTTTGCCGGGTGGCGTCGTCGGGCTCGACCAGCTGCACGCCGGGGATGCGGCGCAGCAGCTCGCGCGGCTCGTCGTAGATTTCGTTGTAGCGTCCGAGATAGCAGCTGTCGTGGAAGACGACCTTGCCCTTGACGCGCTTGGTCGGTGTGAGCTTCCCCTCGGCAACGAGCTTGAGCAAGTAGTCGCTGTGGTGGACCATCTCGTAGTTGCCGCCAAAGTCGGGGTACTCGTTTCCGAGCGTGTTGAAGCAATGGGGGCATGCGGCGACGATGGTCTTGGCGCCACCCTTTTCTTGGTAGCCGTTGAGGGTGGCGACGTTGAGCTCGGCGAGCATGGCAAACAGGTACTCGTTGCCGGCGCGTCGGGCAGGATCACCGCTGCAGCCCTCCTCTTCGCCGAGGATGGCGAAGTCTACGCCGGCGGCTTGCAGCAGCTTGGCGGTGGACCGAGCGATCTTCTTGGCGCGGTCGTCGAAGCTGGCAGCGCAGCCGATCCACAGCAGCACCTCGGTCTCGGGGTGCTCGGCCATCGTTTTGATGTCCAGCCCTTCGGCCCAGGCGGCCCGATCCATGCTGGAGAGGTTCCAGGGGTTGCTGTTGCCCTCCATGCCTTGGAAGGGCATGGCCATCTCTTGCGGGAACTCGCCCTTGATGAGAACGAGATTGCGGCGCATGTCCACGATCTTGTCGACGTAGGTGATCATCACCGGACAAATCTCTTCGCAAGCCCGGCAGGTGGTGCAGGCCCACAGCACATCTTCGTGAATGACGTTGCCGAGCAGCTCGATTGGTTCTGAGACGATCTCGGCGACCGGCGTCGGGTTGTCGGGTTGCTCGGCCTCGTGGTGGTCGGAGTCGCCCCCATCACCGCTGTCCGCGCTGGTGTCGCCCTCGCCCTCGCCCTCGCCCTCGGTTTTGGGCTTGGCGAGGCCCTTGGGTCCACCGGGGCGGTTGAGGAACTCTTCTTCGCGCTGGTACAAATGGTCGCGCAGATCGATGGTGAATTGCTTGGGGCTGAGGATCTTGCCGGTGCGATGGGCCGGACAATTGTCCGAGCAGCGGCCGCACTCGGTGCAGGTGTAGAAGTCGAGATAGTCCTTCCAGGTGAAGTGCTCGATCTGCGTGATGCCGATGGGTTCGGCATTGTCGGGATCGTCGAACGCGGCCATCACCTTCTCGCCGAGCGCTTCGGCGTTGCCTGCGAAGGAGAGCTTTCCGGGGTGCTCCAGATCGCGCAGCAGCACGTTGGGAATGGCTGTGATGACGTGGAAGTGCTTGCCGTGGGGTAGGAAGTTGAGGAACACCATCACCAGCGTGGCGTGCGTCCAGAAGCCCACGTGGGCGATGATTTCCAAGGTCTCGGGACCCAGACCGGCAAACAACACCGCAAACAGCGATCCGGCCGGCGCCGGGTAGGGATGGAAGGCGATCTCCGTTGCCGCCGTCGGTGCTTTGCCAAGATGGCTGACCACGACACTGACGCTGGCGCAGTCGATCGTGCTTGGCGAGCAGCCCGCCCAGTGCTTTTGGTACAGGACGTGGGCGGCACCGTCGTAGGCCATGTCGGCCACCATCATCACCATGATGACGATCAGGATCCCCACGGCCTCGGCCGACCGGGTCATTCGTGGCTCGCCTTTGAACACGCGCAAATAGAAGAAGTACGCAGCACCCAAGAAGACGATGGTTGCCACGATGTCCTTTGCGAAATCGTAGGCATGGCCGAGGCCGACATGGCCAAGGAGCGGAAGGTTCACCCCTTCGGGACCCAACAGCCACATGTTGAACTGTGGATCAAAGCCGCGCCCCCAGAGCATCAGGGTGCGTAGCAGCAGGATCAAGAAGCCGAAGAAGATGACCATGTGCGCCAATCCGGCGCCCATGTAGTAGGGCATCCTCTTTTGCAGGAAGGCGTATACGAAGGTGCCTTTGAGCCGCTCTGAGAGGCGGTCGAGGCGGTTTACGTCGCGTCCGACCTTGAGCAACTGCCAGCGCCGGTTCGCGCTCCAGCAGAACATCGCGGTCAGAGCGACGAGCATCGTCAACATCGCTATGGGGTGCATGAAATCTCCCTACCTTGTTGAGCGTGCCCGAGTTGGCCCAAACAGCGACTTCTTATGGGGGAGGGCTGTGGACGTCAACGCAGTGCGTTAGGAAATGACGAGCGCGTCGCCTTCGAGATCGATGATGCGCTGGCGCAGCGGCCCGGGAACCTTGGCTTTTTTGCCCTGTTCGTAGTCGAACGCGACGAGCACTCCCTCGCCCTCGGCTGCCAAGGCGCCGTGACGATGGCTCACGACGCGGTACTCCATCGTGAAGCGATCGGCGCTCAAGGCGATGATGCGCGCGCTCACGCTGACCTCGTCTGGATAGGTCAGCGGAATACGGAACTTGCAGCGTGTCGAGGCCAAGATCGGTCCGATGCCCGTTTCGATTTTGCAGGCTTCGAGGGCGATCTTGTCGAAATAGGCGATGCGCGCGTCTTCAAAGTAGCGAAAGTAGACGGTGTTGTTGAGATGCTGGTAGGCGTCCATCTCGCCCCACTTGATGGGGAAGCGGATGACCACGGGGCAGTCCTCGAGCAAGTCGGTCATGGGCAGCAGTCTGGTCCGGCTCAGCCCGGCTTGTCTACCCACTCCAAGACCGCTTCGCGGAAGAAGGGGTTTTGGGCCGGGCGTGAACTCACCTATGAGTTGTCCATCATGAGCAGCACAGTCAACCCATTCGAGATGGCCCAGCAGCAGTTTGATCATGTCGCCGATCAGCTCGACCTATCGGACAACATTCGCAAGATTCTGCGCATGCCGCTGCGCGAGTACCATTTTCAAATTCCGGTCCAAATGGACGACGCTTCGATGCAGGTTTTCCGTGGCTACCGCGTGCACCACAACGATGCGATCGGCCCATGCAAGGGCGGCATTCGCTTTCACACCGCCGAGACCATCGACACGGTGCGGGCGCTGGCGACTTGGATGACCTGGAAATGTGCCGTCGCCGACATCCCTCTCGGCGGTGGTAAGGGGGGCGTGGTAGTCGATCCAGCCGGGCTCACTACGGCCGAGAAGGAGCGCCTCTGCCGCGGCTGGATCGGCCAAATGTGGCTCAATCTGGGGCCGCGTCGCGACATCCCCGCGCCTGATGTGGGCACCAATGCCCAGATGATGGGCTGGATGATGGATGAGTACTCCAAGCTGGTGGGTCGTTACACACCTGGCGTGATCACCGGCAAACCGCTCGGTGGTGGCGGCTCGCGGGGCCGCACCGAGGCGACCGGCTTCGGTGTGATCGTGACCTTGCGCGAGACGCTCGCCAAGATGAACCTCGATCCGAGCCAGATGACCATCGCAATCCAGGGCTTCGGCAACGTTGCCCAGTATGCGCACAAGTTTGCCGGCGAGATGCTCGGGGCCAAGGTCGTGGCGGTCTCCTGTTGGGATGCTGCAGATCGACAGGCTTACACCTACGCGCACCCCGACGGCCTCGACTATCGCGCGCTGCTCGACTTCACCGATCCTTATGGCACCATCGACAAAGACCGCGCTCGCGAAGCAGGCGTGTTGGTCGAGGATGCCGACGCCTGGTTGTCTAAAGAGGTGGACGTCCTCATCCCCGCCGCAATCGAGGGCGCGCTCAACGCCACCACCGTCGACAAGGTGCATTCACGGGTGAAGATCATCGCCGAGGGCGCCAACGGTCCCACAACACCGGACGCCGACCGCGTGCTTGCCGAGCGGGGCGTTCACCTGCTGCCCGACGTGCTCTGTAACGCTGGTGGCGTGATCTGCTCCTACTTCGAGGGGGTGCAAAACGACATGAACTACTACTGGGAGCACGATGAGGTGATCAGCAAGCTCGATCGCCGCTTGACCCTCGCGTTCGCCGAGGTCGAGCGCATGCGACAAGCCCGCCAAGTGAGCTCCCGCGAGGCCGCCTACATGGTGGCGATCGATCGGGTCGTGCGTGCCATGTCGATGCGCGGCTGGATCTGACGGTTTCGGGAACCCAGCTCAATGCCTCTCGACAAGCTCCAAGCCTTGGATTTCGGCACGCGCCCCAAGGCGGTTGCGGTGCACCTCGCGCTCACCCAGTATCCCATCCTGGGCGACACGATTCGGGCGCGCATGCTCGAGGTTCTATTTACGCGCGCGGGCCTCGACGAAGAGGCTTTCGAGCAGGAGGTGCGAGAAAAAGCCATCGAATCACAGGCCCGCGAGCGACTCGACGATCCCTTGCGCCAAGAGAGTGATGAGGTCTGGCAAAAGCGACTGCACAAGACCCGCTCGCTGCTGACGGAGTTCTATTTCGCGGTCAACTTGCCCCACACCCGCTTGCTCGAGATCGTCGAGGCCGTGTTGGGTGAGCAGGGTGGCGCCCCGCGCGACGGCGATTCGATGGTGCACTCGATCAATCCTGAGCTCGCTCCCTGGGCCATGCTCTTTGCCCAAGCCAAGCTCTTGCAGCAGCTGCCAGGCGACGGGCAACAACAGCAGGTTGCCCATCAGCTGCGTCAGATCATCGTGGTGCTCACCAAAGGAATGCTGACCGATCAGCTGCCCTTCGTGGGCATCGCGAGAGATCATCTGACCATTGCCCAGCTCGAGTGGATCTACGAGCGTCGCGTTGGACGCGGCAAGATCGGCGGCAAGGCTGCCGGGATGATGTTGGCGCGCTGCATTCTCGACCGACGAGAACCGACCGACCCTGTGTGCTTCTCCGACATCGTGTCGATCCCGACGTCCCACTTTTTGGGTTCCGACGTGCACTACGAGTTTCTGTCTCGAAACGGCTTGTCGAGCATCGTGCACAACAAATACCGTCCAGCCGAAGAGCTCAGCGCCGACTACGAGCGCCTCGTCTCCGATGTGATGGCGGGCAGCATCCCCGAGCGTTTTCTGCCGCGACTGCGAGAAATTGTCGACAACGACAACACGCCACTCATCGTGCGTTCATCGAGCCTGCTCGAAGACAGTCTCGGGGTGTCTTTCGCGGGAAAGTACGACAGCTTCTTCTGTCCCAACCAAGGAAGCGTGGAGGAGAATCTCGAGGCGCTGTGTGAGGCCATCAAACGCATATACGCCTGTGTGATCTCTCCCAACGCCATCACCTACCGCCAACAACATGGCTTGCTCGACTACGACGAGCGAATGGGTCTGTTGATCCAACACGTCGAAGGGACGGTGCACGGAGACTACTTGTTTCCCACAGTGGCCGGCGTGGGCTTCAGTCACAACCCGTTGAAATGGAATCCGCGCATCGACCGCACTCAGGGGTTTCTGCGCATCGTGGCGGGCGTTGGCACACGGGCGGTCGATCGCTTGTCCAACGACTATGCCCAGATGGTTGCGCTCTCACACCCGACCCTCCGGACCACCAAGAGCACCCGAGAGCGCATCCAGTATGCGCAGCGTTACATCGACGTCATCAATCTGAAGACCAACGAGTTCGAGACGAAGCGGGTCGACGAGGTTCTCGACACGAAGTACCCCCACCTCAAGCACATCGCCTTCATGCAGGAAGGAGGCGAGCTGCACCCCATCCACATCGCCGGTCCCAGCACCTCCAAGGGGCGCATCGTCATTTGCTTCGATCACCTGCTCAAGAACCGCAAGTTCACCGACGTGATGCGCGCGCTGCTCGCCAAGCTCGAGCGTCACTACAAGCGGCCGGTCGACATCGAGCTCGCCGTCCGCTTCGACCGCAAGTCGCCGGTCGGTTTCTTCATCACGATGCTGCAGTGTCGCCAGCAATCCCGCCGCGCCGATCAGCAAGTGAGCATCCCGGATGACATTGCGGACAGCGACCTGTTGCTGAAGTCGCGGCGCATGGTCGCCAACGGACACGTCAAAGCTATTCGCTGGGTCGTGTTCGTCGATCCAGAGCGCTACAGCAGCATCACCGATCCATCCATCAAGGTGATGCTGGCGCGCATCGTCGGTCGGCTCAATCGGCGTCTGGCCGAGGAGCGCTACATCCTGGTCGGCCCGGGACGCTGGGGCAGTAGCAACAGCGACTTGGGCGTGCCGGTCGGGTATGCCGACATCTTCAACGCCCGCGTGTTGGTCGAGGTTGCGCTCCCGTATGGCGACAGTCCACCTGAAGCCTCATACGGCACCCACTTCTTTCAGGATTTGGTGGAAGCGGACATCCACGCCTTGCCGGTCTATCCCAACGAGAAGGACGCATTCGTGCGTTACGACTTCTTCCGGAGCGGCGAAAACGCGCTCGCGGAGCTGGAGCCAGATTACGCCCAATACGCCGAGCACCTCCGTGTCATCGACGTGTCCAAACGCAGCGGCGGTCGCCTGCTCGAAGTGATCATGAAGGAGCAGGAAGACCGCGCCGTAGCGCTGCTCGTGAGCCCCACGCAGGCCAATTGTCGCTAGCTACGCGAGACGGCTCACCGGACAGAAGACGAGTGAGGAGCAAGGGACAAGGAACAGAGGAACAACACCACACGGCGTCGCATTGAGCTCGCAGGCTCTGCTCCTTGTCCTTTGCTCCTCCTTCAGCTCGCCCGAGCAACCACTCGTGTCGATGGTTCCGGCCCCGCTGAGGACTCGATGCGCGCCGCTGCGCCGACATTCAAAAAAGAAGCAGACAAGCCGCTGCGCCCGTCTCGGTAAGGAAGCTCTCGGATCACGAACGGCACAAGAAACAAAGGACAAGGGCGGAGGGCCGGCACCGAATTGTGCCGAGCCGGGCTCGTAAGTCTCCGTCCTCTGTCCCTTGTTTCTTGTGCCGTTACTCCCAGATCGGGTTGCGCAAAGTCAGCTCAGTCATGAGCGAAAGCGAAGTCCAGGCCGTCTTGGGGTCAGGCCCGCCTGTTTCATCGCCGTTAGTCCACGGATCGCTTGGCCACGGCGCTGTACTTCAGCGGCGTCGGGGTGCTGCCTCCACAGAACCACCAAGCCGAATAGTCGAGCTTGCCGGTTGCGCTGTCGCCGTCGAACTTGAGCACCAAGTCGCGGTAGTCAGCCCAAGGCTCGTTGCCGTCTTCCCAGTCTGCGTAGGACTTGACCGTCAAGGTGCAGGTCGAGCTGTCGAAGCTCCCGGTCGCGTCGCCCACGCCATAGAGCAGCTCGGGCTCTTGTTGCGTGCCGCCGACAACCAGCTTGTCGATGCCAACCTGGCATTCGAGGGTATCGTTGTACGTCACAGTCCAGGTCCCCTGGGTAGCGGCGAAAGGACAGGCGTCTTCGAGGGCATCATAGGCCTCTTCGACAACGCACCCGCTCAGGGTCATCAGGATTGCAGCTGCTGTTGCAGCCCGAAGTAGGCTTGCTCGTGTCGTGTTGTTCTTCATGTGGTGAGCGTCTGCACAACACATGCCGCCGCACTCCGCCCCGCCAAGCCACCAAACTTCGGGACATTAGGCGCGCGTCGGCGTAGACGGAAACGTCCCAGGACTGTTCCAGGCACTGTAGCGAACGCCAGACCTGCGTCAAGCCGGCCAACCCTCCGCTCAGTTCGGGCTCTTGCAATTGGAACAACTTGTCCTCGGCAATTTGTGTATGCACTAGAGGCTGCGGTGGGGGCCAACCGTGCTCGGGTGGAAAGAGCTGCGTCCAAGGCAACTGTCAATAGTCGACGTGCTGGCAATAGTTACGCGCAGCGCAGGAGGTGGGCGTACAATCCCACCCATGCGCGTCGCACTCGCTCTCAGGTTACTGCTCGCGCTGATCTGTGTGATTCACTTCGGTTGTGGTCCCGAGCTGAGTGAGCCTGGATCGAAAACGGTCAGCACGGCTGTCCCCTCTAGCGCACCTTCCCAGAGCTCGAAGCGCGAGCAAGTGATCGCTCCGATCGCCTGGCCAGCCCCGGCGCTCATCGATGTGGGTGCGCGGAGCTCACTCAGCAAGGAGGCGCGCGAAGTGGTCGAGCGTGCAGCGCTGCCCGTGTGGGTCCTTCCAGCGACCGTCGCGTTGCAACGAGCGAAGCTGATGGCCAAGCCCAATTGGTATGCGCTGTCGAGTCGGTTTGACGGTTTGGCCGTGGCGCTCAGCGGCAGTCGACTCACGTACCGCTACGCCAATGTTGCGGCCGCCGACGGGCCCGCGCGGGTGCGTGGCCGGCCCGCCTTCGTAGGACATAACGCTGGGATCTGGAGCGTGGCCTGGCGCGCGCATGGCGCTGCATACAGCTTGGACGTGGAGTGTGCTCAGGGGGCGGACCCACGCTGCGCCACCGAGCGCTTCGTGCTCGAGCTCGCCGACGACTTGCGTTACGTGGGCGGGGCCCAGCAAGGAGCCACACCATGAGCCGCTTGCCGCAGAGGCTCGCGTGCGGCGCTTTGCTCGTGATGCTCGCTGGACCGAGCGTGGCCAGTGCGGAGCCGTTCAGCTATTTGCCGCCGGGCGATCTGATCGAAGGCTCGGGACAGGGCGCCGTCGACGACACCGTTTTCGCGCCGGGCATGCGTTTTCCCATCGAGGTCGCTCCGGCTTACGCCAACTCGCAGGTCTACAACCACGGCGGCTCACAAGGGCCGGGCGGAGGCCAGTGCGATGACTTCAACTACAGCTACCCTTGGCGCGACAACTTCTGCGAGAAGCGTTCATGGGACATGCCGCTGTGCCCCGCTGGCACGGGACATCAGGGTCAGGACATCCGCCCCGCGACTTGTGAAAAGGACAAGCATTGGGCAGTCGCAACCGTTGCCGGAACCATCACCCATATCGGTAGCTACTCGGTCTATCTCACCGCCGACGACGGCACCCGTTACGACTTTCTGCACATGTCAGCGGTACAGGTCAACGTCGGTGACGAGGTGACCCGCGGTCAGCATCTGGGAAAGGTGTCCAACAGCTTTGGCGGCACACCGACGACCATTCATCTGCACTTCAATCTGCGCCAAAATGTCGAGGGCGTCGGCTTCGTCTATGTGCCGCCGTACACCTCCTTGTTGCAGGCCTACGCGCCGCTCATCGACGTGGCGCCAAGCGGCAGCCTCGAGACGGTCGACTGCGATGCGCTGGTGGGCTGGGCTTTCGACAGCGACCAAGCCGACTCGGCAATCGACGTGAACCTGAGCTTTGCCGTTGGCGAGGACACCGTCACGCACGCCATCAGCGCCGATTTGGATCGCGACGACTTGTGCGAGTCGCTGGGCAGCTGTGAGCACGGCTTCGAGGTGGGCTCGCCGCTGAGCTTGTTCGACGGCCAAGAGCATGTCGTGAGCGCGGGCGTCGACTACGAGGCGCTGGCCACGACCATCGAGCTGGGCGGCAGCCCGCAGATCATGCAGTGCGAGCCACTCGTGCTGAGCGGCGTGCGGCGGCCGGTCGATGTAGCCACCTTCGAGCAATGGAGCTTGTCGAGCTTCTGGGACGAAGCATTTGCTGAGACCAGCAAGGTGGAAGCGCTCGAGCTGTCGGGCGACTGGCCCGCTGAGCCGGTGGTGGTTCGCGGCGAAAAGGAAGCAGATGGTTACTGGCTCGTCGACCAAGGTCAGCGTCGACAGATCGCCGACGCCAAGGTAGCCCGCGCGTGGCGGCTCGATCTCAGCAGCGCCGAGCAGCGCTCTGCGGCCGCCCTCGAGGCTCTAGCCGAAGGCCCCGCCTTGTCGGCGCGGCCGGTGCTGCTGCGCGACAGCGACCAAGAGCTGTACATGCTCGACGCCGCGCCCGGCGAACCTGCCACCCCGGACGGCGGGGCAGGGGGCTCGCCCGCGCTGGACGGTATTCCTGGTAGCAACAGCAGCGCCGGCTGCGGCTGCCGCGGGCCCCCCCCCGCGTGTGGGCCCGGGCCGCCCCCGGCGGGGCCGGTGGTTGGGGTTGGGCGTGTGGGGGGAGGCGCCGCTGATCAGCACCGGCGGGCGGGGGCTCGTGGGCGACTTCG
>CAZRGL010000189.1:0-1473 GCA_964599485.1 uncultured Polyangiaceae bacterium | reverse complement strand
CCCCCCCCGCGGGGGGGGGGGGGGGGCCCGGCCGCGGGGGGGGGGCGCGGCGGCGGCCCCCCCGACTGCGCTCATGATGTTGCTGTTGGCGATGGGGTGGTCGTCAGCCCGGCGTGCCGCGGGTTCGGTCTGCCGTCGCTGAGCGGTGTCACTTTCACAGTCGACCAGTGCGCCGAGGAGCACGAGAAGCGGTGCGAAGTAGTAGTTTTTCTTCACGGGTTGTCCCTTTTGTCACGGGGACATTGCAGCGCTGAGCCATGTGCAAGCCGCTGTAATCATAGAAAATGGCCGCTGGCAACTTGCTCTTTGAGCAACATGTTGCCCACTCGCTTTCGAGTGGAGGCAGCCAGGGGTGTAAGAAATCGGCAGCTGGCATGTCACCTATTGGTCGGTGGTGGCCACTCAGAACCGAACAACCAGAAATGCAGGCAGGCCAAAACGCGTGTGGGTCTGCTGCTGGAGGAATGAGATGACGATTCGCACCATGATGCTCACCTTGACGGCTGCCGCCATGATGTTGGCAGCGCCGCAGCACGCGTCTGCCCAAGACAAGCCAGGCCACGTTCACCGCCGCCACATCCATCGCCATCGCCATCGCCGGCCGCCGCGGCCCATCGCAGTCGCCCGGTCCTTGGTCAGCGTGAGCCTCGAAAGCGCCCACGGCAGCCAGCTGCGGACCTTCCGCCATCGCGGCCGAACCTACGTGCTCGGCAATAACGGAAGCCGCTACAACATTCGCGTCTCGAACAAGACCAACCGGCGCCTCGAAGTAGTGGTTGGCGTCGATGGTCGCGACGTCATCAACGGCAAAGTGAGCAGCTCGACTGACCGTGGTTACGTCATCCCGGGTCACGGCTCGGTTACCATTCGCGGCTTCCGAACCAGCATGAGCAGCGTGGCGGCCTTCCGCTTCACTTCACCTTCGGCGAGCTATGCAGGTCGACATGGTCACGCTTACAGCGCTGGCGTCATTCGTGTAGCGGCCTACCGCGAGCGGCCCCAACCGGTTCTGATGCCGAGCCCCCTGCCGCATCGCCATCGCCACAGCGGCGAAGCACAGCCGCCGTCAGCAGGTGCGAAACAGAAGCGCCCGACCGCAAGCGCCCCCTCTGCCGACCGCGCTCGTGGGAGCGTGCTGCGTCGGCCGCGTACCAGCAGCAACTTGGGCACCCAGTTTGGCGAGCACACCCACTCGCAGGTGAGGCAGACCCAGTTCATCCGCTCCAACCGCTACCGCCCCGATCAGCGCTTGGCGCTACGCTACGATGACGCCCAAGGCCTCGAAGCGCGCGGCATCGTCGTCTTCAAGCGCCCGCCCCCCCCGCCGTACTTCCCCGAGCCGCTGCCCCCAATGCCGCTGCCCCAGTCTCGCTTCGCCCAACCCCCCCCGTGATTGGGAAAACCGACGGCCCCGCACGGATCGCGATCAGATCGCAAACGATCGGTTTGACGTAATAACTCTTCTCGACACCT
>CAZRGL010000188.1:16393-17337 GCA_964599485.1 uncultured Polyangiaceae bacterium | reverse complement strand
GCGTGCGGGTGTGCGTCGGTGTCCGTGTGCGGGGCCGGGTCCGAGTGAGTCCGAGTCCGCGTCCGGGGCCGGGTCCGCGTCCGAGTCCGGGTCCGCGTCCGGGGCCTTGTTTCGATCTTTGCCTCACCTTGCTACGGATTGGATGGAGCCTGGGCGAGCTTGGCGAGATCGAGGCGTAGGTCCTTGAGCGGGATGATACAGGCGTGAGACTGGAGGGTGGGCTTCTTGTCGCCCTTCATTTGTAGGGGCAGCTTCACGTGAAAGGTCGCCGTCTTGTTCGTCATCGCAAAGGACGACAGATCTTTGGTCGTCCACTTCGGCGCGGTCTTGATGAAGTAGTCGTATTCCGTCTTGGGCTTCTTCAAGTATGGCGCAACGCACTTTCGGGTGACGTACTTCAGCGCGTCGCGACGTCCGCTGAGGATCTCGCTCGCCGTGATGCGGTAGGGCGCGCCGGTCAGCCGGAACGTCATGCCCAACGAGATGTCTTGTCCCGCGTTACCTGAGCAAACAACCGCCACGAAGCGTGTGCTGCTCGACTCCACGCTGCAGGTCACGAGCGCGTGGTTCTTGGCTGCCACCTTCCAGGGAGCGATGAGCTTGGCCAGCGCGCTGTTGACCGCCGCTGCCACCTCGCTCGTAGGTGTGCTGCCTGTCAGTCGAGGCCAAACGAGCTCGCCTTGTGCCTCCGGATCCATCACCAAATCGAAGCCGAGCGGTGCGCCGGCTGGTCGGGATCCGATCTTGGCGAGGCCGGCTAGGTTGGCAAGTGGGCCGCAACCGAAGAGCTTGGTGTGCTTGGCGTAGGGCAAAGTACAACCCGCCGACCACACGGGACCATCGCCTACCGACACGTGCAAGGCGTTGACCCCGGGGGCGAAGTCAGCTTGCGCCTCCGGCTGAAGGCTCCACTTGCAGATCTTGTCGATGGTGTCAGCGGCACT
>CAZRGL010000188.1:0-16383 GCA_964599485.1 uncultured Polyangiaceae bacterium | reverse complement strand
ACTACTGGCTGCGCCGGGCAGGAGGGCATCGGGCGATAGCTGCTGCAGCTGGTCGCCTTGGCGCTGGAAGTTGAGGAAGGTGTCCTCGCCTGCTCTCGCTGAGCCGTTTCCGGTCACATAGTACGAGTCGCAATCGATGCTGAGCAAATCGCCATTGTTCACGACCACCTTGCACGAGCTTTGATCATTGTGGTCGGCGTGCCATTTCTTCACTGCGGCGCGTACCAGCTTGACGCTTCGCTTCAGTTTGGGATCTGTGGTCGAGATCGCGGCGTCAGGGTGGACCGTCAGCGGCGCGTAGCCTTTCCGCACCGGGCAGCTGGGTTCGGAGCTGGCGACTGGGGCTGGGGCGCTGGCGTCGAGCGCTGCGACAGCGCCCGCGTCCTCGTTCGTGCTGGCCGTGGACGTGGTTGCGACGGAAGGTTGCGGCTTGGTTGGCGGTCGGGTCGGCGTGACTGCACCCGGTGCCTCGGGCGGGCCACATGAGACTGCCAACACGAGCCAGAGGCAAGTCGCGTTTCGGAGAACGTCTTTCGTCATCGCCTCGTATCGAACCCTCACAGCATCGAGGTGGCAACAGCTCATTTATGCTCGTGGGACCCGGACGGCGCGAGCAGCGGCTTGCAGCTTGGGCGCACACAGAACAGCTTGAGGCAGGGGCTGACCAGTAGACTTGCCGCGTGAAGGCACTATCTACGCGCATGCGGGTCGAGATGACCGACAACAGCTTTGCAACGCTGGCGGGTCTGCTGGTCGTCCTGGGGCTCCTATGTGCGTGCAGCGATGGCAGTGACAGCAGCGGCCCGAGTAGCTCGACTGCAAGCGGCGCAGCAGGTGGCTCAACCGCCAGTAGTGGTACGGGCGCAGGTGGCGCGAGCAGCAGCGGAGGTGGACAAGGGGGCGGCGCGACGGGCGGCCATACCAGCAGCTCGTCAGGCGGCTCCGGAGGTATGCCCGCCGGTTGGCTGTATACCCAGCCCGGCGACAACAAAATCTACGTGGCTGATGGGCAGAACGGTTCAGTATGGATGGGCCGAGGGGTCAATTTCGATGACCTCTTCCTGTGCGGCTACAACTACGGATTCTGGATGAACAACCCCTCCGGCGAGCAAGCGCTCCTCGAGGTGGCATCCAACATGATGACCGAGTGGCAACCCACGCTCGTTCGCATATCGCTGTCGATGAACAGCTATTCCCCTGTGGTCAGCTGGATCGGCTCGAGCACCTACAAGACCGCGATGACGAACGTCATCAACGCCATCGGCGCCAATGCCGGCACCTACGTTTTGGTGAGCCTGCGCAGCGACACGACCATGGTGGACAACAATGGCAGTCCCTGCGGGCAAGCAGATGACGCGGTCTGCATGCCGACGGGCGCGACCGACGCTGTATACGAGGCGCTGGTCGACAGCTTCCAGAATGCGCCCTACGTCATGTTCGGCATCACCAACGAGCCGGGCGGTACGAGCGCAACCGATCAGCAGCTCCGTCAACTCATGGATCATGCAACGAGCGTCATTCGTGCGCGGGAGGACGCGCTAGGTGTCCCCCACCACATCATTGCGGTGCAGGGGGACCATTGGACCAGCCGCATCGGCTTCTACAACGATGCGCCGCTGCCCTACGATAATGTCGTCTACGAGTATCATTCCTATCCGCCCTCAGCGACCGGAGCCAACGGCTACACCCAGTCGAACATCCCGGTCATCATCGGAGAGTATGGTCCCTTGGGCTCGGATCTGAGCTTCTTGACCAACTTCTACGCGGACGTCGAGGCCAAGCAGATCCCGAACATCGCCTGGAGCTTGTCGCCTTATAGCGATTGCGCGCCCGATCTCGTTCAGGTCAACCACAGCACCACGCTCACACCAACGACCTGGGGAACTGCGGTCAGAAACTACCTGCTCGCGCATTGACCTTTGCCGCTATTGCTCGCTGGGCTCCGTTGCGAACTTCAGCATGGGGACCCCGTGACCGTGTGGTGGGCTCGGGCAATGGCTGGTTCCAGTTGGAGACCTTCAGGGCTAGGCTCGCCCTTCTTGAACACGCCCAGGGCTCGATGCCGCTTTGCCGCCGTGGCGAAGAGCGGGTCGCTGGCAAAGGAGCTACCATGAAAAGCGAGATTGAGAGCCTGAAGGAGGAGCTGCAAACGCTCCGCGCCCAGCTCGAGCGAGTCGAACACAGCCGCGATGCGGGCTACTATTTCTCGAGCGAGGCCCTGCAGAGCTTCAACACCACCGCTTCCTTGCCCGAGCATGGCATGTGTCCCAAGACCGTCAAAGCGGTCATCGAGAACAACCATGTGCTCGACTTCAATCAGCGCTTGAACACCTCATCCTACGTCAATGTCAGCTTCGAGGAGGAAGAGGAGGCCGTGGCCTTGATGGGCTTGCGTGTGAACCTCGCCGATCAGACCGTCTACCCGCAGTCGTACAAGATGCACGATGCGGTCGTGAACATGATTGCGCGGCTCTGGCACTGTCCCGAGCCCGCAGACATGGATGAATATGGCGTGTTCCCCGGGGCCGGTACGGTTGGCTCAACCGAAGCATGCTTGCTGTCAGGGCTCGCGCTCAAGTTCCGTTGGCGCAGCTGGTACGCCAAGCGCCATGGTTTGAGCGAGGAAGAGGTTCGAGCCATTCGCCCCAACTTGGTGATTTCCACCTGTTACCAGGCGGCCTGGGAGAAGCTCTTCAAATACATGGATATCGAGCCCAAGCTCGTGGCTCCCCCCCGAGGCAGCTTCACCGTCGATGCCGGCGAGATCGCCGAGGCGATCGACGAGCGGACCATCGGCGTGGTGTGCATCATGGGTAACCACTACGGCGGTCAGTACGACCCAGTTTGGGATGTCGATCGCGCCGTGAGCAAAGTCAACGCAGATCAGGGGCTGCAAGTCGGGATCCACGTCGACGCGGCGTCCGGAGGTTTCATTGCGCCGTTCCAAGAGCTGCCTGCCTGGGACTTCCGACTCGACAACGTTCTGTCGATTTCCAGCAGCGGCCACAAGTATGGCGAGTCATGCTGCGGCACCGGTTGGGTCGTCTGGCGCGACCGCAAGGATCTGAGCGAGCACGTAGCGATCTCGGTCACGTATTTGGGCGGGAAAGCAGACTCCTACACGCTGAACTTCTCGCGCCCCGCCAGTGGTGTCTACGTCCAGTACTACAAGCTGCTTCGCTATGGCATCTCCGGCTACCAACAGTGCTGCGACAACATGATGCGCAACGCGAAGTTTCTCCGCGACGGGCTCAAAGCGATGACCTACCAGGGTAAGCCGCGCTTCATTTTTCTCGATCATGGAGACGATCAGTGCTTGCCGGTGGTGACGGCCATGCTCAATCCGCAGTGCGAGCTCAGCTACGACGATATCGATCTCCAACATGTGCTCTCACAGCACCATTGGTACGTCAGCGGCTACAAGATGGGCCTCAATCATCCGCTCACCGAAGAGACGATCCCCTTGTTGCGGGACGAGAGCGCTGACCAAACGATGTTCCGCATCGTGGTCAAAAGCAATCTGACGCGCGACTTGGCCCAGCACCTGCTCGACTCCTTCGGTGCCGCCTTCGAGTTCCTCGATGCGGTGGACTTTTCCAAGCTGCATGGTGTCGAGACCGCCAAGCTTCGCCACAAGGATCAACGCACCATTACCAATCACTGCTGAGCCGAATCCGACATCGCGAGCTCTGGGCGAATCGCTTTGGCAAAATCCAGCCGCCGAGCGGTCTGGCTGGTATGCTGTCGGCCAAAGCAGGCGCCAGAAGTTGCGTCTTGCCGATGGGAGCAAAAGAAATGTCTTGGTCTACTAGTCGCACCTGGCTCATCACTCTTTCCTGCGCGACGCTACTGGGAGGGCTCGCCCCCAGCTGCCGCGGCGAAGAATCAGATCCCATCAAGAAGACCACGGGCTCGTCTTCGGGTACCTCTAGCTCGACGACGGGCGCCGGGGGGACTGCCGGTTCCGGGGGCGAGGGGGCTGGCACGACCAGTAGCGGTACGGGTGGCGCTGGCGCTGGCACGACCAGTAGTGGCACGGGTGGCATGACCACCACCACCACAACCACAACAACGACCTCGAGCGGCTCTGGAGGTGCGGGAGGTACTGGCGGCATGGCGGCTGGCGGCAGCGGTGGCAGCGGCGGCTCTGGCGGATCGCTGGTGAAGCTCTACGAAACCAGCTTCGAAGCGGGAGATCCGATGTTCGAGAAGGTGTCTGGCTCAGGCACCTTCTCCAACGACCCACCCGCGGGCACGGCCGCCAAGACGGGCACCAAAGTCATCTCGAACTCCACCATCACCACCGCGTATTCGGGCCGAGCCATCCAATCGATGGACTGCGTCGCCTTGACAAACGATACCGATTCGGTCGTGGCCACCATCTATGGCGAATCGAGCAGCAATAACGGCACCAATGAGGTGCGCGGGCGCATCAAGATGCTCTGGTTCACCGACAACATGTGCACCGTCGCCGCCTCACCGGCTGACGCGGTCGACACGGGCATCGCTCTGCCGCAGGCGTCCTACACGGCGGTGAGCTTCAACGCGAAGCCCTCGACTGGCGCGACGCATTTCAAGATCCGCTTCGAGGTGAAGGACAACAACGGCGGGGCCAACAACGCGGGCGACGACTGGGCCGGCGACGACGTATTGGTCGAACAGTAAGCCGGTTCACCCAGGGCAGATGGGTTCCTCTTCGAGGCATTCGCCCTCGAAGCAGTGACCCGCGGCGCAGCTCCCTGGGATCTTGGGAACGCGTCGCGTTGCCGGCGCGCCCATTCGCGCATCGATCCGACCTTCATTTGGCATATCATGCGCCGATGGGGACGCGACTCATTGAAGTGGCGACTGGTGTCATCGCTGCCAGTGTCGCGATCGCGAGCTGTCACTCGGAGGTCGTTGTGACCGGGAGCCAACCGGCCACGACGGCAAGCGGCGCCGCGACGACCAGCGGGCCGACCACCAGCGCTTCGTCGGGGCAAGGAGGTGGCAGCACCTCGTCGTCAACCGCCGCCACGACCAGCTCCGGTCCAGGTGGCTCGGGCGGCGCGGGCGGGCAGCCAGCAGCCACGCTATTTGGTGTCCCCATCGCCGATGCACAACCGGTGGATGTCGCCATAGATGGGGCGGGCAACATCGTCATCGTGGGGAGCCTCACAAAAGCGGTGGATTTCGGTTCGGGACCATTGGTGCCCAAGAGCACTGACGCTTTCGTGCTCGAGCTCGCCCCTGAGGGCACGCTGTCATGGGCAAAACCCTGGGGCGACGACAGGGATGAGCAAGTTGCAGCAGTCGCGGTGGACGCCGCGGGGAACATTGGGATTACGGGTAGGCGCCTCGAATGCAAGACCGGGCCCAACGGCAAAGAGTGTCTCGAAGCCTTCTTCGCGGCGAAGCTGACTGATTCAGGCAGCACCGTATGGGTGCACGATGCCGACGGCCAGCCGCCCATGCAAGGTAGCTCAGCTGGGGCCAGAAGAGGCAACGACATCGCCTTCGACGCCGCAGGCAACATCGTGGTTGCGGCTACAGTTGGTCTCCAAGACGACCTCGGTGGTGGCCCGCTCCCCGGCAAAGGGCCCCTGAACGCAGCGCTCGTCAAGTACGACTCCGCTGGTAGTGACCTGTGGAGCAAGGTCTTTGGCGATGGTTGGTCGAAGTTTGGCAGTAAGGTCGCAATCGACGGAGCTGGAGCGATCGTGTTGCTCGTGCACAGCAAGAGCGGCGAGACCGACTTCGGAGGCGGTGCCATCGCCAACAAGGGTGTTTGGGATCCGCTCGTCGCCAGGTTCGCCCCGGATGGCGCTCACCTATGGAGCAAGAACCTGGGCGGAGCCGATTGGGACCATTGGTACGGCTTCGATGTCGCACCCTCGGGGAGCTTTGCAGCTACCGGAACGGGCAAGCTGGATTTCGGTGGCGGACAGGTGTCGAATTACGTGGCCGGCTTCGACGTTCAGGGACAGTTCCAGTTCAGCCACGACGCCATGTTCGGCCGCGCGCTCGACGTCGATGCCAGCGGCAACACCTTCGTGCACGAGTGTCAACAGCAAGGGCTCGTTTGCAAACCAGGCTCGAGCAAGCTCGGGCGCGTTACCACGATGGGCACCAGCTGGAGCGTTGCCCTTCCGGATGAGCTGCTGCCAGTCGCCATCGCTGCTGACAATGCGGGTGTGGTCGCCGTAGGGACCTTCTCGGGAAGCATCGATCTGGGTGACGGCCCACAGAAGTGTGCTGGTTCCTCGTGCATGCTGGTGTTGCGTGTGGCGCCCCCGTAACACCGCTAGTCGACGAGCTTGGCGTAGTGGCGGACGAAGTCGAGGAAGGTCATCCGCAGAGCGGGCTCGAGCAAATCGTTGGGAATGTGGATGCCGCCCGGCGCATTCAGCCGGTGAGCTGAGTGGAAGGTCACCAACGTGGTCTCGTCATCCACGCCCCAAAAGTCGACGCTGCCGACATCGGTCTCGGTCGAGTTGTTGTTCGAGTACATCACCCGCCAGTACACCGTTGCCCAGTTGGGGCCGTACTCGATGACCTCGACCTTGGTCATGTCGTTGTTGCTCAGCGCGCTCTCCCAGTCGCAAGGGAAAGGGCTGAGCACCATGCGCTCCAGCTGTCGGGTGGCGCGCCCTTGGGCGTCCGTCTCGTAGACTTTGACCTCGCCTCCGAGGTAGTGGTCGAGCTTGATCCCCCAGTCTTGGGGCGCCAGCTTGTCGATGAACTCGTCGTAGGCAATGGCGACGAGCTGCCGGGTCAGCTCAACTGCCATGGGTCGAGTCGGACCGCCCAGCTCTTCGGCTACGTCCTGTTGGTACGAAACCGATAAGCCTTTGCTCAGCTGTGCGTAGCTGGCGTCCTGGATTTCAGCCACCTTGTTTGCAGGGGCCGCAGTCTGGAACTTCTTGACCACCTCGACCACGTCCCAGTCTTGCGCCCCATCGGGATACCAGCTCAGCTTGTAATCAGCGCAGCAGAAAATGTGACCGCAGACGTGTTGGTCCTTCCCGCAGCCACCGAACGCGAAGATGTCGGCCTTGCCCATCGAGTCGACGTCCTCGCAGCGCTCGTCGTCCAAGCCGTAGGCGTCGAGCTGCGCTGCCGTCTGCTCGGTGCAAATCGCATCGGTGGCCAGATCGGGATAACACTCCGCCATCGTCGCGATGATCTCGTCGCAGCGGTTGGTTTGCGGCCCCTCAGCTGGGCTGGTGCCACATGCGGTAGCGGTAGCTGCGATGGCAAACATCCCGAGGGCCAGCTTTGGTAGCGCTAGTCGCATCGAAGAAGGGTCCCACTCGTGCCTGGTGGCGTCAACGCGCAGGGTTTGTCGTCGATGGGATCGTCACGGCGTGGGAATCTTCTGGCGCGCTCAAACGTACTGGCTTCAATGGACAGCGTGACCATTCGAAGGCGGCTCGCTACGGCGACCATGGGCGTGTACGCACTGTTCGAGGCGGGCTGCGCCTACGAAACCCACGGCTGGATGCGGGCGGCTTATGCGCTGTTCGCTGTGGCGCTCGCAGTCGGCACGGTGGGTCTGGTTCAGAGAAAGCTCTGGGCGCGCTGGCTCGGCCTCGGCGCCTCGCTGGTGGGTCTGGTCAACGTCGGCGTAGCGGCGCACTTCTTCAGCCCCAACATGGGCATGATGCTGTTCGTGTTGATGCCGACGACCCTGCTGCTCACCTTGATTGGCAGAGCCATGGCCAACGACTTCATCGACGCCGAGCCGGCCGGATCGGTGTGGCGCCTGAACGACAAGCGGCTCGTGCTGATCGCTCTCGCTGTCGTGATGAGCGTGGCCTCGGTCGGGATCCTGCTGATATACGCTGCTGCCACCCCGTCGCTCCGGGCCACCGCGCTCAGCCTAGCGCTCGTGCTCAGCCTTGGCGCCATCCTCGTGGCAGCGGGCCGTTCGGCGGGGCTGCTGCTCATATTTGGGGCGGCCATTGGAATTGCGGGTGTCGGATTCGACGCCGCGCACGTGGCGCTGTCGCCGATCTTCACGCTGGAGCAATTGGTGTCATCGCATTGGCCGCGTTACTGGTCGAGCTTCGCGGCCGTCATCTTGGTGCCGGGCGCCATCGCCGGAGTCGCTGCGTTTGCAGCGCTGGCCGGTCCCATGATGCGATTTGTTCGCCAAGAGCCTGGCGAGCAACTTTGAGCCGTGGGATATGCGTCGAAGAACAAGCACGGCGGCTACGTCGACGAGACCAGCTGTGACCTGAACGTGATCTGCGACTTTGGTGGCTGCACGCTCGATTCAATGGCCACGACGACAGGGTTCGTCAGTGCGGGCGAGCCGGCTATGCCCTTGGTCAACGATTTGACCGCGCAGGGTTTCATCACCGCCGCCAACGGCTGGACCGAGCAAGCGCTCATGGGTTTCGATCCCTGGAGCGGTGACAAGTTGGGCGGCGCGGGTGACGTCGCCCATGACCTGACCGACTCGGCGTTCGTCATCGATCCAGCTGGCTGCAAATAGCAGCCACGCTGGCAGCCTCAAGCTTCTTTGGCCCGCTCGGTGCGGCTCCGGGTCTGAGGCGGAAGCCAGTTGGGCGCCCGTTTCTCGAGGAAGGCAGCGACGCCCTCTTGGTAATCGTGACTGTTATAGACCTTGCGCCGAGCCGAGCCGATGCGCTCGAAGGCATCAGGAGTGAGCGGACGGGCGCCAGCAAGCGCGATGAGTTGCTCCTTGATGACCGCGATCGACAGTGCCGACAAGCTCGTTATCTGCTGTGCCATCTCGTAGGTGAACGCTTCGATCTCATCGTCCGGCACGAGGTGGTTGATGAGGCCGACCTCGAGTGCACGCTGGGCGCCAATGGGTCGAGCCGTGAAGAACATCTCCTTGACCACCGACAGATCCACCTCGCTCATGATGCGTAGCAGGCCAGCCGCGTTGTAGGGGACGCCGATCTTCGCCGGCGTCAGTGCAAAGGTCGCCCTCGGCGTGGCGATGGGAATGTCGCAGCAGAGCACCAGCTCACAGGCGCCGCCCCAGACGCTGCCCTGCACCATGGCGATCACCGGCGCGCTGAACTCACGAATGGCGCGGATGGCCCGCTCCAGCGGATCGCCATAGACCAGTGGATCGCGACCGGGTTTGGGCAGCTCCGTCACGTCATGGCCAGCTGACCAGACCTTGGCGTCGCTGTGGGCCCGCAGGATTGCCACCCGCGCTCCCTGTCGGCTCAGGTCGTCGAAACCAGCAATCATCTCTTCGATGAGCGCCTCGCTCAGGGCGTTGCGCTTGGCATTGTGGTTGAACGTCAGGGTTCCGATTGAGTCTTCAATCTCTGTGAGCACGAGTGACATGGCCAATCCTCCTGGCGGTAGTGAACATTGAGCCAATAGATCACTTGATGGTTCTCGTGAACGCGATTCCGGTCCAATGGCAACGCGCCAGCGCCACGTCTGCGACAGCGGCTCACACACCGAGCCCAACGAGCAGCTGTCCAGCTTGTTGACCGTCAAGCTGTAGCTTGCCCACAACGCGATGGTCCCGGAGCGAGATGGGGCGTTGCGGCGCCCAGCGTTCTGGCTGAAGATGGCCCATGCGCGCGCTCCCACCGTTCTCAGATCTATGGTCCAACTACCCGCACGGCGACGCTGCTGCTGCCAAAGCTGCGGTGGGAGGCAACCTGAACCTCGATTGGGTCACCAACACATGTGTGATTCGTGTCTGTCATGCTCTGATCTTGTCTGGTTTCGAGATCACCTCGGCGCATGGCATGAGCACGGCGCGGGGCGGCAACGGTGAGCGCTACGGTTTTCGCGTCAGAGAGTTTGATGGGTGGTTACGCGCGGAGGTCGGCGCGCCCACCACGAGCGTGGCCAGTCCCAACGCGGGCCACTTCGGCGGTCAGCGCGGCATCATTTGCTTCGAGGTTACTGGCTGGTCAGACGCAACCGGACACTTCGACCTGTGGGATGGAACCAGCGCTGCGCACGGAGAGTACTTCAACCTCTCACACGAGGCGCATCTGTGGCTCTGCAGCGGCTAGCCCAGCTGCTCCGTTGACGAACGAGCTGCTGCCGTTTACGAGCCAGTGCCTCCGTTGACGCCTCGAGCGGGCCCGACATTTTCTTCTTGTTGTTCGAGGAGTAGCTAGCGCGCGCGCTTGCGGCTTTGCGGCTTGCCGCGACGGCGCACCTTCTTGTTGGGGCGCAGCTTCTTTTTCGGCTTCGCTTTCCTCTTGGCGGTGGCGCAGCAGCGAAATCCAGTCGAGTAGTCGTGGTAGCGCGGCTCGTGGGCGATGGTGGTGAAGTAGCAACCGGGGCCGTGCTCGCGGATGGTGCTGTAGAAGCCGCCCATGAAGACGCCGTTGCCTAGCACGTAAGGTTGCTTGTCCCGCTTGACCTTCTCCTTCTTCATGCGCTTGATGAAGGCGCGGCCTACCGAGGTGGCGATCCACTCGTGCAGGTTGCCTGACATGTCGAAGACGCCATCGGCTGATACGCAATTGGGGTGCTCGCCGGCTTTGGCCAGATACCCGGGGATTTGGTTTTGCTTGGGACTGTTGAAGTGCTCTTCGTATTTCCAGGCGCGATTGTTGGCGCCGAACAGCTCGGGCATCAGGTGCGGTTTGCCAATGTTGCAGTGGCCTTTCTTGGCGCCGTAGCCGTAGGGATAACGACGCCAGCGGGGACCTTGGCAGGCGCGGCGCCATTCGAGCCAGCGGCAGAGGCGCTTGCCCGCGTTCTTACACGCTTGTTGGGACTCGACACGGCTGATGTAGGCTTGCGGAAAGACGTCGGGACGGCTGCGCGCCTCGTAGCTGACGTCTTCGGCCGGGCGCTCGTAGTGGGGATGGATCAGGACCTCGTCGTCGTCGCCGGTGGTTACCAGGTGGGCCTCGTACCGATCGATGCAGAAACGTCCGATGTGAGCCATTCCGGCTGGGCAGGCAGGCTCCTCGGCGGCAGCATCTGCGGCAGCGTCAGTAGCAGCGTCAGTAGCAGCGTCAGTAGCAGCGTCAGTAGCAGCGTCGGCAGCGGCGTCAGTAGCAGCCTCAGAGGCCGCGTCGGCAGCGGCATCGGAGGCAGCGTCGACAGCAGCGTCAAAGACGGTGCCAGCAGCTGTGGCGGTGGTGGATTTGGTGGCCGAGGTTGGGGTAGGTGGCAGCTCGGTGCAGGCAGCGGTGACGGCGCAAGCGGCGGCGAGCAGGGTCGCGCGTAGCCGTGCTCGGCCTGGTTGCTGGTCAGGAGGCTTCATCTCGGCTGTCACGTTCTTGTGAACGCCCGATGGCGGGCTGGCGTTCCACTGGTAGTCGCCGCAGCGGCCGCGTCAAGTGCTGCGGGCCAACGGGGTGGCCGCCCTTTGGGTGTTGCGGTCTCGATTTCGAAGGGCGCACGGCGGAGCGCGCTCACGGCGTCCTCGTTGAACGACACGACCCAACTGTGCAGCGCGGCCAGCAAGGAGTTGGGGTATGAATGCGACGTGGCTGAGCTTTCCTACGTGCACGGAGCTGTCGACACGCCCCTCATCGGCGAACCCATCGGTGGCAATCTCAGAAAGACGGTCGAGCGCTATCCCGAGCGAGAGGCGCTGGTGGTTCGTTCGCAGTCGTTTCGCTGCAGCTGGCGTGAGCTCTGGGACCGGACCACCCAGCTCGCCAAAGCGTTGATGGCGATCGGGGTGAGCAAGGGCGATCGGGTCGGCATGTGGTCGCCCAATCGCTACGAATGGGTCGTCGTGCAGTTCGCCACCGCGCGCATCGGCGCCATCTTGGTGAACGTCAATCCGGCCTACAAATCCTTCGAGCTGAAGTATGCGCTCAACCAGTCAGGCATCAGTGTGCTGCTCATGGCGGCGACTTTTCGCCAGACGCGCTACCCCGAAATCTTCGCAGCGGTCAACGACGACTGTCCCTCGGTCGACCAGGTGTTCGTGCTCGACGATGACTGGGAAGCGCTCAACGTCGAGGGGGACAGAACGAGCGACGAGGAGCTGACTGCGCGCGAAGCCGAGCTGCAGTTCGATGACCCCATCAATATCCAATACACCTCGGGCACGACCGGCGCTCCCAAGGGCGCCACGCTCTCGCACCACAACATCCTGAACAACGGTCACTTCTGCGCGCACGTGTTGAAGTACAGCGAGCAGGATCGCGTCTGCATCCCGGTGCCCTTCTACCATTGTTTCGGCATGGTCATCGGCAACCTAGCCTGCACCACGACCGGCGCGTGCATGGTCGTGCCTTCGGAGGCCTTCGAGCCGGCGTCCACCCTCGCGGCCATCCAGGAAGAAAAGTGCACCTCGCTCTACGGTGTGCCGACCATGTTCATCGCGCAGCTCAACCACCCCGACTTCGACGAATACGACACGAGCTCGCTGCGCACCGGCGTGATGGCCGGCTCGTTGTGTCCCGAGGAGGTGATGAAGCAGGTTCAGTCGCGCATGCACTGCACCGAAATCACCATCTGCTACGGCATGACGGAGACCTCGCCGGTTTCGACGCAGTCTCACGTCGATGCCCCGCTCGAAAAGCGAGTCTCGACCGTGGGCACCATTCACCCCCACGCCGAGATCAAGATCGTCGACGTCGAGAGCGGCAAAGTCCTGCCGCGCGGCTCGCAAGGAGAGCTGTGCACGCGCGGCTACTTGGTGATGGTCGGCTATTGGAACAACGATGAAGCGACGCGCGAGGCCATCGACGCCGGCGGTTGGATGCACACCGGCGACTTGGCGACGATGGACGAGGACGGTTACATCAAGATTACCGGCCGCATCAAGAACATGATCATTCGCGGCGGCGAGAACATCTACCCGCGCGAAATCGAGGAATACCTCTTCAACCATCCCGATATCGAAGACGTGCAGGTATTCGGTGTGCCATCCGAAGCCTACGGCGAAGAGGTTGCTGCTTGGATCAAGCCCAAAGCCGGCAAGACGCTCAGCGACGAAACGCTGCGCGGCTTCTGTAAGGGCACAATCGCCACCTTCAAGATCCCACGCTATTGGAAGGTCGTGGACGACTATCCGATGACCGTCACAGGCAAGATCCAGAAGTTCAAGATGCGACGAATTGCCATCGAGGAACTAGGCCTCACCGAGCTGCCGACCAGCGAGTCCTGACTCCTCGATTGATATCGTGCGATGCGCGGTTGAAACCAGTGCTCCTTGAAGCTAACCTGGCGGGGAATGTCCGCTTCAAAGCCTGTGCACCCCGCGACTGCGCCACGCAAGAGCTTGTCGAGACCGGCTGAGCGTGCTGTTGGTTTTCGACTTCGGGTCGTGGACGGGCCCGACGCGGGGGCTTCCATCGCCGTCGAGCCCGGGCAGCCATCGCGTCTGCTGATTGGTCAGAGCCCCGCCTGTGATTTCAGGCTTGCCGATCGGCAGGTGTCGCGGCGGCATCTGGCTGCGGAGCTCACCGGCGACGGTCTGCGCCTTACCGATCTCGGCTCCACCAACGGCACCATCATCAACGAGGTGTGGATTAGCGAAGCGACGCTGCGTGGCGGCGAGCGCATCGTGGTTGGCGATACGAGTCTCGTGGTCGAACGAGACGAGGCGGTCAGCGAGGTCCCGCTCGCAGCCGCCACCAACTTCGGCCGTGTGGTTGGCGCAAGCGCGGCGATGCGTAAGCTCTACCCCCTGTGTCGGCGACTTGCTCAGTCTGATGTGCCCGTGGTCATCGAGGGCGAGACCGGCACCGGCAAGGAAGTGCTTGCCGAGGCGCTTCACGAAGCGAGCGGACGCGCCAAAGGGCCCTTCGTGGTGTTCGACTGTACGGCCGTGCCGCCGAACTTGGTCGAGAGTGCTTTGTTCGGCCACGAACGCGGCTCGTTCACTGGGGCGACCGAGGCGCGCAAAGGCGTATTCGAGGAAGCGCAGGGCGGCACCTTGTTGCTGGACGAGATTGGCGATCTCGAGATGGACTTGCAGGCCAAGTTGTTGCGGGTGCTCGAGCGTTCCGAGGTGCAGCGGATCGGATCCAACAAATGGGTCAAGGTGGACGCACGCATCCTCGCCGCCACGCGCCGCGATCTCGATCAGGCGGTGCAGGAAGGACGTTTCCGCGACGACTTGTTCTACCGTCTCGCGATTACCCGCATCGAGCTGCCGCCGCTGCGCCAACGCGAAGGTGACATACGCACACTCGCCAGCCATTTCTGGCGCCGTTTGGCTGACACGCACGAGGCTATCCCGGATGAGTTCTTGCAGCGGCTGGAGAGCTACCATTGGCCCGGAAACGTGCGCGAGCTTCACAATGCTGTGGCGCGCCGCGTGGCCTTGGGTGATCTGGCGGACGACCGCAACAGCGCCGGGCTCTCGACCGCGCCCGCAGCAGACGACGATGATGCAGTGCCGGAAGCGGACCGTATGGAGACGATTCTGGCGCTCAAGCTGCCTTATCCCCGGGCGCGTCGGCTCTGCCTCGAGCATTTCGAATCGCTCTATATCGAGCGGGTGCTCGAACAACACGATGGCAACGTGGCGCGCGCTGCGGCCGCATCGGGCATTGCCAGGCGCTATTTTCGCTTGTTGCGTGCCCGTGCCCGCGAGCGTGAGGAAGTCGACTGAGGAGGCCGTGAACCGCAAGCCTGAGGCGATATGCGTACCGTAGGACGCTACGAGCTGCATGGGATCATTGGTAGCGGTGGTATGGCCACCGTGCATCTGGGGCGCCTGCATGGGGCGGGCGGGTTCTCCAAAACGGTTGCGATCAAGTGTATGCATCCGCAGCTGGCGCGAGACCCGGACTTCGTCGAGAGCTTCCTCGACGAGGCGCGTATGGCGTCGCGAATCCACCACAACAACGTGGTCGCCACCCTCGACGTGCTGGCCAAAGACGACGAGCTGTTCATGGTGATGGAGTATGTCGTCGGCGAGCCGTTGTCGCGTTTGCTGCAGGTTCGCCCCTCGGTGCCGATCCCCATAGCGTGTGCAATCGTGCGTGACTTGTTGCGCGGCCTTCACGCGGCCCACGAGGCCAGAGGGGACGATGGCGAGCCGCTCGACTTGGTGCACCGTGATGTGTCGCCACAGAACGTGCTCGTTGGGGTCGATGGCGTGGCCCGGGTGCTCGACTTCGGGATTGCCAAAGCGGTCGGCTCGCGCAATGTGACCGAGAAGGGCGTGGTCAAAGGAAAAGCCGCTTACATGGCGCCGGAGCAAATCTATGGCGAGCCGCTCAGCCGCCGGGCCGACATCTATGGCGCCGGTGCAGTGCTCTGGGAGCTGTTGGTGGGCAAGCCACTCTACCCCCACGGCAGTGACGCAGCTGCGTTGGCCAAAGCCCTGGAGCTTCCCATCGAGGCGCCGGGGATGGCCAAGCCAGGAATCGAACCGCAGCTCGACGCTATCGTCATGCGCGCGCTCGAGCGAGATGCCGATGCGCGCTACCCCGATGCGACGACCATGGCTTCAGAGCTGACTGAGCTGGGCGAGCTGGCCACGCCCGAACAGGTCGGCGTATGGGTTCAGGATCTCGCCGAAGACACGCTCGAGCGGCGTGCCGTGATGCTGGAAACAGCGCGTCAACTGTTGGCGAAAGACGAGCCGGCACCCGACGACACGGTGCCCGACAGCCCCCGTGACCTGCCGTCAGCACCACGAGCTGAGCCCAGCACCGAAGCAAGCAACTTGCGTCGTGGGCGCGTCCAGCTCGTGGCGGCCGGCCTCGGCGCGATTCTGATCGTCTTCGGGGTGGCACTGCGACTTGGCGAAAGCGCGCCGACCGAGTCGCCACAAGACCCTGTGCCGATCAACCATCCGACGCGCAGCGTGCCAACACAAAGCGAGGTCCGGCCGCCGGTCACCACAGAGCCCCAGGTGTCATCTTCCCTGCCACCGGTGCGCTTGCTTGCGCCTTCGCCATCTCGGACGTCACCTTCGCCAAGCTCCACACGAACGGTTGAGCATCCCACGCGCTCGTCGCCCCCCGCGCCGACCCTGCAGCCCACGTCATCCACCCTGACGGACTCGAAAAAATGCCGTGTGGAAGCAGTCGGCATAGATGCCAAGGGGCACACACAGTACAAAAAGCGGTGCGATTGATGGCCAAGAGCAATCGAGCTGCTGTTGCCGGTGCCGCCCTGGTGTTTGGTTGGGGCGTGCTTGGTTGGGGCTCGCTCGCAGCAGCTGGGGAGCCGCCTGTGGCTGGGGCGACAGATCCTGACGTTGCGGTCGACCGCTGCATCGACGCGGCGCACGAGGGACAGAAGCTGCGCGACGATGGCAAGCTGCTCGCTGCTCGTGACAAGTTCATGGTTTGCGCTGGCGAGGTGTGTCCGAGCGCCGTCGTGCAGGATTGCATGCGCTGGCATCGTCAGCTCGTCGACAAGCTACCCACGATTGTGCCGCGTCCGCTCGATGGCAACGGCAAGGATCTTCTCGGTGCGAAACTGCGTGTCGACGGTCGGGTCGTTGACGTCGAC
>CAZRGL010000187.1:0-17403 GCA_964599485.1 uncultured Polyangiaceae bacterium | reverse complement strand
CGGCCACAGCCCCAAAATGTTCTCCATAGCGTCAAATCGTTGCGCTCGCGCTGCGTGCCTCCCAGCGTCTTCGTGGGGATTCGTCAGTCTCATCGATCACCTCGAGCGTTCCGCCGCAGGGGCAAGCGATGGCGACCGTCTCGTGCTCGGGCTCAGGCCCGGCTTGGGCATTTGCCTCGAGGGGGTTGGTTGCGGTCTGGACGTGCGGCGGATCAACGACCGGCTGCTGCTGGTGCTCGACTTGCCCCGCAGGGCGAGCCGTTGGCCGCCGGTCCACACCTTGCTCGACGGCGGGTCGTTGCTCGGACGCCTGCCGTGGGGAGCTGGCGGCAGCGACGGGCCGCCGGACAGATCCAACGCGAGGGCCGCTCGCTGGCCTCCCGCCACCAGGACGCAGCTGCTCAGCACAAAGCGCCAGCTGCTTGGCGCGCCGTCGCTCGGGCACGACGGCTGGGCGCAGGTGCGCGCGCGGGGCGAGCACCCCGTGGTAACGCAGCAGCGGCTGTTGCGGCGGCGGAACGAGGGCGGCCAGGCGGGCGAGGAACTGCTGGGGCGCCATGACGGAGTGGGTCTTGTCGCTTGGCCAGCGGTGGCGCAGCCGGTAGACGACGCGGCCATCGGGCAGCAGCGATACGCGCTCTGGTTGTAGCGGCGGCCGGGCACAGTAGCGCAGCAAGCGCAGCCGGTCGGCTCGGTTGCCTGCAGCGGCGACGACCCCCGCGTGCAGCGTGTAGCCCTGACGGCCTTTGGCCGAGCTGCGGCCCTGGGCCTTGGCCGACGCGCTGTCGGGCCCACCTTGGTCGTCGCCGGTGACTTCGCGAAAGCTGCGCAGATCACCAATGCTGAGGGCGCTTCGCGCGCACAACTCGAGCGCGCTGGGCCGGCCAGTAGACTCATCGGTGGCGGCAGGCGGCTTGCGCCGGGCGAGCCAGCGAGCCATGCGCAATTGGGTGTTGTGCACGACCTGTTCGAGATCGAGTTGGCGGGGCGGCGGCAGTGGATGAAATGTCGCCCGTCCACCGCCGGGCGCTGGTGTAAAGACGCCATCGAAGGCAGCCACATGCACGTGGCAGTTCAGGTTCAGGCTATCGCCGAAGCGCTGCTGGAACGACAGGGCGCCGCCGCGCGCGCCGTCGATGCGCATTCGTGTCGCTTGCTGCCCTTGCCAGCGAAGCAGCTCGTCGACGAAGATGCGCGTCAACGCCCCATAGACCTCGGCGTCGCAAGCAAGCTCGAGCCGCAAGCGCGGGGGCACGGTCAGAACCCATTGGCGAAGCGGCCGCTCGGCCACAACCCGGTCGGCAAGATGAGCGGCAGTGTCGCGCGTTGTCCGCACTGCGCAGCGTGGACAGCCCGGCCGACAGGACAGCGCGACGATCGACAGCTGGCCACAGCGGCGGCAGCGCGCCTGCACCAACCCGCGAGCAGCAATGCCACACGCGAGCTGCGCTCGGAGCGCCTGCTCGACATACCTCGGCAAACGGCGCCCCTGCGTGCTGCCAGCAGCGAGGAAGTCCTCGAGGTGCTCGACGATGATCCGTTGAACCGGTGTGCAACGCGTAGCAACGTAGTCGGCGACGCCGGGAAGACATGGTTGGTCCATGAAAGAACCCCGAGCAAGCACCGTGCCCGAGCTCGGCTCGCTAATTCCGGGATCTTGAACCCACCCTGGGGTGGCGGCCGCCATGGCGGGGGGGTGGCGGCCGCCAGGGGCGGCTGGCCCTGCAATGCGATGCGCACCATGCCTTCTTGGGTCATGGCGCAACCAATGGAGCTCATGATAGTCCCGTCGGGCTCATGCTGGTACGAAGACGCCTGCAAGCGTAGGATGGGCCATGGTGGGCCGCCCTCGGTCAATGGCTTGGCTGGTGTCCTGTCTCATCCTATGCGGGTACAGCGCGAGCAGTGGCTGTGGCCCGAACACCATTCGCCCCCCGCACCTGCCCGAGGTCCTGCCTCCCGTATGGACCGTGCAACCACGGGGAGTCGTGGCCGGCCCTCCCGGTTCTTTGAGCGGTTGTCGCAAAGGGCGTTCTCCCGGGGCCGAGAAGCTGCACTGTAGCTCGTCGCAGGATTGCGTTCTGACGAACAATGAGAGCGCCTGCGCCAGCTGCTATTGTCCTTTCGCGTATTATGCGATCAGCCGACAAGCCCTCGAACAGGAGCTGCGATACGATCCGAAGGAACCTGTCCCAGCTTGCTTGGCTGTTCCCTGCGGTCCCTGTGGTGTGTGCGGGCCCTACGACGAGACCCATCGCCCAACCCGAGCGATCTGCGACAACAATGTCTGTCGTCCCGATCCTCCGCCTGGCCAGCTTCGAAAATTGCCAGTCGCAATCGTCAGATAGGACATCATGAAGAAGCTCACTTGGTTTGCCCTGCTAGTAGCAACGTCAGCCTGTTTCGGTTGCAACAACAGCACCCAGAAGGCTCGAGCTGGGTCGGCCGTCAGTGGGCAAGCCAACGGGGATACGGCAGCGGCCGCGCAGCTAATCCGGGATCTCGACAAGCATCGCGATGTGACCCTCAGCATAACCACTGGCACCGAGCACTTTCGCAAAGGCCTGGTCAAGCTCTCGGTCCAAGGGGACGGAAGCGTAACCGTGCTCAATCGCAACGCTGGCAAGAAGAAAAGCTTCACCTACAAGCTCACCATTGAAGAGCTAGCGGCGCTCGGCCGGGAGCTCGCCGAGGCCGGCTTCACCACGGTCCGGAGCCCCGGCCCACCTCGAAAGCCCGGCGACACGCCCGTCATCCTCGAGGTCACCCAAGGCGGCAAGCAGCGCTATCGCGCCGAGCTATGGTACGCCGATCGCCACGACATCCCGGGACTCGACACGATAATCAAACGCAACGACGCCCTGGTCACCAAGATCACCAAGGGCGAGCTACCGTATTGACCGCGCGATGAAGCCGGGCGCCGATCCTGCGGCGACGCTCCTCAGCACGCAGCGCACGACCTCGAGCCACTTGTCGCTCGAAGGGGTACGCCATCACCAGCTTCGCCGTTGCCTATTTTCCCCAAACGCCATCGCGCAAGCCGCAACCAAAATGGAGCCCCAAGGACTAGCGCGCCAAGAGCTGAACCACTTATTGTTGCGACAAGCCCGGCCACCGAGCCTCGAATGAGTGTGAGCTCCCTTTCGGCTCGATTCGACGTTCCGTCACTCCTGCCGCCCAAGTTGTTGAGGCTGGCCGCGTTGTGGAGTCTCAGTTTGAGCTTGTGCTCGAGCTGCGGTTGGGAGTCGCCGAGAGGCAAACCCAGTCCTGCTAGCGCCATTTCGTCGAGCCCCACGGCCGTCGTTCCGCCGAGCGGACCCGCGCCACCAAAGGGCGCGCGGATTTCAGCCATGCGCGAGCGATGCGCTGATGGCCGCATGCAGGCCTGCGAGAAGCTGCTGAGCGCTTGCCGCGTCGAGCGGCCCCCGCCCCCATGCGTCGAGCTTCACATAGACAGAACCGCTGATCTCGAACAGCCGTCGCTCGAGACCGTTGCGCTCGGGTTGTGGACGAAAGCGTGCTTCTATGGCGATGTCATCGCCGCCTGTCGACGGGCCGGGCTTGCGCACCTCGAGGGGATGGGGGCCAAAGCCGATCGGCCGAACAGCGTCTTCTTTCTTCGTCGAGCGTGCGCCCTTGGCGATCCTGTGGGCTGCAAGCGTTTGGCGAAGCTGGGCTACGCACCGATCGGTGGCTCGCGCCCAGGACGAGCAGCCTGTGCCGCTTTTGGTAATGATTGTGAGAAGCGATGCGAAGAAGGCCATCGCTTCAGCTGTTTCCGATTCGGCGCTCGGGGAGGCGGCTTTCGGTACGCGGTGTATCCAGATCCGATCGTCGTCGCCCTTCGCAAGGGGTGCGAGGGTGGCGCAGCGGAGTCCTGCTACCGGTTGGCTCACGAGATGCATGCCGAAGAGTTGCGCGACAAGCTCATGAAGCGGGCTTGTGATGGGGGATACCCTCAGGCCTGCGCCACAATCGGTTGGGGAAGAATGGACCTGCTGGAGCGCGCCTGCTGGGCTGGCGAGTGCGATGAGTTGGCCCGCGAGCTGGAGGCTAAAGACCCCGTTCGAGCGCGCATGCTGAGGCGCCGCAGCTGCCTGTTCCGCAGCTACTGCAAGCCCTATCGGCGGCCTGCGCCGTCGCCCAAAGGACCTGCATCACCACCCTGAGGCCGCCCGCTGTCGGCGAAGAAGCCTCTTGAAGCCGGCGGGCGGTCAGCCGGCTGTCGAAAGGGATCAACTGCGGGACCACATCGCGGGGGCCGCCAGCCGCCAGGGCAGCTGGCCCTGCAACGCGATGCGCACCATGCCTTCTTGGAGTCATGGCGCAACCTATGGAGCTCATGATGTCCCGTCGGGCTCACGCTGGTACGAAGACGCCTGCAAGCGTAGGATGGCCATGGTCGGCCGCCGTCGGTCAATGGCCTCAACCCGAGCGATCTGCGACAACAATGTCTGTCGTGCCGATGCTCCAGCTGGCCAGCTTTGAGATCGCCAGTCGCAATCGTCAGACAGGACATGATGAAAAAGCTCACCTGGTTTGCCCTGCTAATAGCAACGTCAGCCTGTTTCGGTTGCGACAACAGCACCCAGAAGGGTCGAGCCGGATCGGTCGTCAGTGGGCAAGCCAACGGGGATGCGACAGCGGCCGCGCAGCTAATCCGGGATCTCGACAAGCATCGCGATGTGACCCTCAGCGTGACCACTGGCACCGAGCACTTTGGCAAAGGCCTGGTCAAGCTCTCGGTCCGAGGGGACGGAAGCGTAACCGTGCTCAATCGCAACGCTGGCACGAAGAAAAGCTTCACCTACAAGCTCACCACTGAAGAGCTAGCGGCGCTCGGCCGAGAGCTCGCCGAGGCCGGTTTCACCACGGTCCGGAGCCCCGGCCCACCTCGAGAGCCCGGCGACACGCCGGTCGTCCTCGAGGTCACCCAGGGCGGCAAGGAACACTATCGCGCCGAGCTTTGGGACGCCGATCGCTACAACAATCCGGGACTCGACAAGATAATCAAACGCAACGACGCCCTGGTCACCAAGATCACCAAGGGCGAGCTACCATATTGACCGCTCAATGAAGCCGGGCGCCGATCCTGCGGCGACGCTCCTCAGCACTCAGCGCACGACCTCGATCCACTCGTCGCTGCGAAGGGGCACGCCATCGCCAGCTTCGCCGTTGCCGATTTTTCCCCAGCACCAAACGCCATCGCGCAAGCCGCAACCAAAATGGAGCCCTAAGGACACCTCAGACATTCCCTTGACGTGCCTAGCGGTGAAGGGTTTGTGCGCGGGCCTCGCGCGTCCCCAGGGATCGCCCCAGCATCGCAAGCGGCCCCCGGGCGCACCCACGCAACCAAGTGTGCCACCCATGACGATCTTGGTCGCGCTCAGCGGCAAGTCGAGCCGTGGAGCGTGGAAGCCTTGGATGTTCCGACCCGCTCTGCCCAAACATGAAACAGCCTTCGACCGCAGCACACAGCTCGTCTGAGAGCTCACGGAAACTGCGCGGGCGTCGGCGATGCCGTCGAGCAGTCGTGGGGTGGGCGCCTGGTACAGCATCTTCAGAGCGCTGGGAATGTGAGCTCGAGGCGGCTGGGCACGATGTCGGGAAAAGATCCCTCCCCAACACAGCACTCGGCCGGTGCGGAGGAGCGCACAGGTTCGCTTGGAGCTCGCGGCGAGCGCCACGGCATCCTTGACAGCGACTCGGACGGTCCGCGCACTGCCATCGTAGAGCGTAGTGCCACCAAGCAAGCCTGCGACGAGGCTCCGCCTGGGAGAGGGGGACTCGTCAAAGCCAGTGCAGCGCACCTGCCCAGCAAATCGACCACAAACGTGAAGCTGGCCCACGACCAACTCGTCTGCGCCCCGCAGAGTGGGGAGCTCCAATGGCGATGGGTCGACAGTCGATGGCAGACCCGTGATAGCAATCTTGTCCAGCCACGAAACGTCACTCCCGCCCTTCACCGCTCTGAGCAGCGCGGAAAGCAAGCCGGCGCAGCGGACCGCGCCATCCTTCGTGCGAACACAGGTATTGTGGTCACCCGCCGCCAGGATCAAAGCGCCCGAAAAAGCGGCTATGCGTCGCGGCACGGCCGGTGGTTGCGAAGCAGGCGAAAAAGCGTCCTTCCCCCAGCACCATACGCTCTTGTCCTGGCGTATGGCACAGGCGTGCCAGCTGCCAGCCGAGACGGCAATGGCATCATTCACAGCAACGCGCACCGGATGATGAACGAACGCTCCGTGAAGCTGCCCCAGTTGCCCACTGCCGTTGCTGCCTCGGCATAGAACACGACCATCCACGAGCTCGCCACAAGCAGAGCGGTCGGATTCTGCATATGCGACAACCGGACCGGGGAGCTTGTCGACGAGCTTGGCTTGGCCGCCTTCATCCCAACACGACACCTCTCCTGCCGTGTGGCGAATGCACGGCTTACCGGGATCACTCGCCAAGAACGCCACCGGAGGCGATACGCTCGCAGGCAACACGCCGTGCACGCCCCGAGCTGGCGGCCGCGGCCGCGGTGCCATACTGGGGGTGTCGACGAACGATCCACCGCCGGCCTGCTCGGGAGAGAGCCGCGTGCGACACTCGATGCCGCTGGATTGCAGGAGGCAGAGGGTCCTAGGGCTCGACCACAGGTCAAGAACATTGCGGGCATTGGGTATGGGGATCAGTGTGTCAGTCGGGCGGCTGGCGTCGACATCTACGTATGCGTCGCAACCATGACCAAAACAGGAAACGCCGCCGGCCAGATCGCGCAAACAGGTGCATGACCCGGCGACCACGCGCGCGGCATCCTGAATGACTGGGACCGTCAGCGGCTCGGGTGGATCGCGTTGCGTCGGCGGGGCGAACTTCCAGCACTTGACCGTGCCGTTTCGGAGAGTCGCACAACCGCGGCCGGCCCGTTGATGCCACGTCACCGCATCTGAGACATCCAGCCGGTCGAGCCTAGGCTCGATTTGCCCGCCTGGTGGTGGGACTCTGCGCACGTCAAAGCGACGCCAACAATCGATGCGGCCGCTCTTTCTCAGTGCACAGGCATCGTGGTCCTCGACGCTGACGCTGAGCGCATCGCCAATCCCCGCGACATCCCGGGGCGTAGGGCCGAAGCCGAACCCCCAGCAGCGCACGCGTCCCTCGACGACGCGGCAGTAACCATCACGCGTGCCAACCAAGCTGGGCGTCTCGGGTCGTGCTGCCGATGTCGGCTCCGCGGTTGCCGATGACGACGTCGAGACAGGTATCGAATCGGTCTTGGCCACCGTGTTCGGCCGGTTATGGCAGGCGATACCGGGTCCACCGACCAGCAGCAAACCGCAAAGCCAAGCTCGAATGGTCACCACGACCGCAAATGACGACACTCTGGGCGGTGGCGCAATGACGTTTTCTGCGAACACCTTGGAGCCGTACTGCAGTCGACCCGGGTTTTGGAGACATTTTGGAGCAGCGCGGCCCAAGCACAACCCTCCATTGCGTCAATGCTGGGCGACGAGTCCAGCCTCAGCGCGACGCGCCAGTGCACTGACCGCCCCTTCGAGATCCAGCGGCCTGCCGTCCCAATCTGGCAGTGAAGTACGGCGGTCAATCTCAACCCCCGCCCTGCTTTGCTCCTCGACGAGCGTCGCCATTGCGTCCGCTTCGAGCAACGGCGGAGAGGCCACCGCCTCAATGCGCCGCCCACCTGGCTCAAAGAACACCAGCTGCCCATCCTCGCCTCGCTCAACTCGAAACCCACCCTCATGAACCTCGTGATGGTGGAACCAACACAAGAGCGCCGTATTCTGCAGCGAAGTCTCCCCGCCCTGTGCCCAATGCTCGAGGTGATGCGCCTCCAAGTACGCCTCGCAAGTGCAACCAGGAAAGGCGCACTGCCGATGCCGCGTCTTGAGCGCACGCATCAATGCCGGAGAAGGCACCCGCGTCTTGCGCCCAATATCCAGCACATTGCCTTCGTCATCCGTCTTGACCGCCACAATGCCGCTATCGCAAGCGCAGCGCAGCAAAGTCTCGGCGCACAGCGGCGTGCCATCATGAAGCTCCGCACGAAGCCCACCCTCGAGCTGCTCCTCGCGCAAGTGCACCATCAAAAGCCGCCGCTCCCCTCCCGGCCGCGCCTTGTGCAGCTCCGCCGAAGCAAGACACTGCTCAGCAAGCGCCACCGCCGCATCAGCAAGCGTAGGTGCAGTTGACGAATCGTCCGACCGACGAGCCGGCGCAACCCTTTCCGCGGAAAGCCTCCCCACCCCACCTTCCGCGGAAACTTCCGCCGCACCGCTCTCCGCGGAAACGTCCACCGCACCGCTTTCCGCGGAAAGATCCGCCACGCCACTCTCCGCGGAAAGTTCCGGCGCCTGATCTCCGGCTTCGGTCTCCGAAGTGGTCGAGTCGGAGTCGCTGGCGGCTCGCAGCCGCCGTTTGGTCTCGTGAAGAGCCTGCCAAACGAGCTCGGCCTCGTCGGGATGCAGCAGCAGCTCGATGCGCACCATGCCCTCTTGGGTATGGCGCTTGCGCACATATCGGTCCGGCGGCGTGTGCGGCAGGGCGCCGTGCTCCACGATGCGTTGTGCTCGTCGCAACCCGCTGCACACTTTCTCCAGCTGCGCCCCGGTGGCTGTGCGCGCCTGCTCGAGCAGCAGCTCCTCGTTGTCTGGCGTGGCAACGCGCGTCATCGCCCTCACCTTGCAATAAGAAAGTTGCCCGGCCTCGAGAGCGGAGTCGATGCGCGGCAGCTCGCCAAGCGCTCGGGCCGCCCGAACCTTCTCAGCCGCCGCCGCGAGTCCACACCCAATACGCCAACTGAGCCAATGGGCGCAGCTCTTTGCTCCCTGCGCTGCCCAGCCGCGCGCCAAATCGAACTCACGAATGTATGTGAGCAATTGATGCGTGGCGGCATCAATGCGAGCCGCGCATACCGCAATGGCGTCCGCGAGCTCATCAATCTGCTCCCGAGTTTTGGTTTCTATTGGCGATTGTGTCAATTGAGCAGGCGCGTCCATAGCGATATTATAATCACTGTTTTGAACGCCTTTCTCCCTCGACTCGCTACTCGGCACTGAAGCGCGCCGCATTGCCTGTGAGGCGGCGAAGGCACCATTTCGAGGAATGAAATGACTTAAAGTTCGGCCTTACCCTGGAAAACGCCGCCAGACACGCCTCACGAGGACGAAAAACCTGTCAATGCGCAAAACGACGTAATTTGCCCATAAGTGCAACGACTCAACGCGCTTCGCGGCGCTGGCAAAACCCGTGAGCTCGCACGACGACTTCGCGGCGTCGCCAAACGCGAGAGCATTAATACTACCCGAGCCTCGGGGCCCCCACGCGCAAGTACGAGGTACCCTCGCCCCATCGCCCGCGCGACTGCGGGACCGCCGCGCCGCAGCGGAGGTGCCCTCGGCGTAGCCGAAATAGGCAACAGCAGTGGCGCAGCGCAGCCACGCGCAGTCGCGCGCAGACGTCGGCGCTTGCGCCGGCGGCGAGCACGGCGAGCATGGGGACAGCGCCGGTCGATCGGAGGGAGCACGGCAGTACGTTGTGTTGCGACGGAATGCTCCACCTACCCCGTCAGCCACCTGCCGCCGTTGAACCAATGACATACCCGAGCCTCGGAGCCCCCACGCGCAAGTACGAGGTACCCTCGCCCCATCGCCCGCGCGACTGCGGGACCGCCGCGCCGCAGCGGAGGTGCCCTCGGCGTAGCCGAAATAGGCAACAGCAGTGGCGCAGCGCAGCCACGCGCAGTCGCGCGCAGACGTCGGCGCTTGCGCCGGCGGTGAGCACGGCGAGCATGGCGACAGCGCCGGTTGACCGGAGCGAGCACGGCGGTATGTTTTTCGCGCGATGGGTCGAGGACCCACTTGCGCGATGGTGCTCCACGTGGTGATGGGGCGAGTAGGTGGCGATGCGGCGAGCAGGTGGGACGCCTCCTTGGCAGCAGGTCTTGCTCGCATCTGATTTGCTTCTTACTGTCTGAGATGCGCCCCGGCGGTTGGGTCAATCTAGCCCATGGACGGCGACCGGCACGGCTGAGAAGGAGACGTCGGGATTCGCGAGGGTCTTCGAGTCGTTGTTGCCCCAGCAAAGGACGGCGCCGTTCTTCTTCAGCGCGCAGCTGAAGTCGAAGCCTGCGCCAATGGTCTTTACCTTCTTCAGCCCTTTGACCTTCACCGGTTTGGAGCTCAACTCGCGGCTGTCGTTGCCGTCGCCGAGTTGGCCCTTGCCTGCGTCACCCCAACACCTGGCTGTGCCGTTTTTGAGCAACGCGCAGTTGTGCGCCTCGCCTGCCGTTAGGGCGGTGACCTTTTTTAGACCGACTACGGCCACCGGGGTCGAGCTCGACTTTGTCGTACCGTTTCCGAGCTGGCCTCGGTCGTTCTTGCCCCAGCAACGCACTTTGCCTTTCTGAAGCAATGCGCAGCTGTGGTTGCTGCCGACTGCGATGGCTTTGGCTTTCGGCAAGCCCTTTACGGGTGCAGGTTTGGCTCTCGACGTCTTGCTTCCGTCGCCCAGCTGGCCGTCGGCGTTTTCGCCCCAACAGTACACTGCCCCGGAGCCGAGCAACACGCAGCGGTGGTACGAGCTCATGGCCACCGCTTTGGCGCCACGCAACCCGGGCATCGCCACGCGTCTCGACTTGGTGGGACTCGTAGGCACGTGGTGCAACATGTACTTGTTGTCCCCCCAACAGCTGACCTTGCCACTGCTCTCTACGGCGCACGCATTGACGTGCCCACTGGCCAACGCCTTGATGCCGCTGAGCTCCTTGATCTTCGTTGGCTTTTCGCTGCGAAACGCCATCACGTTGCTGTTCTTGCCCCAGTAGCTCACCGTCCCGTCTGCGTGCAGGGCGCACGTATGTTCATGCCCGGGCATTATCGCGACTGCGCCGTCGAGCGCTTTGACGGGGTAGGCGCAATCGGACGGCACTTTGATTCCGGTACCGAGCTGGCCGGCCCTGTTGGTGCCCCAACATTTGATCGTGCCCTTCTTCGTTTTCACACAGCTGTGGCTGCGTCCCACAAACAAGGCTGCGGCGTTGCCGCCCTTGTCCTTGGTAGCGCTCTCGTCCTCCTCTTTTTTGTCACGGCTGCACGCGAAGCAGAACAGCAACAGAGAGGCTCCTGCCACTGCCCAGACGGCCGGCGCGAGGCGGGAGCGACGATTGCTCGAGTGGTCTTGCAAAGAGGTAGCTTGGCTCATGAGCACCAATCGACAGCAACTTCTGGGCCATCTCGAAAAAGGGCGAGCACCCCGTAGCGGAGGCCAATAACCGGCACTTGACGCGTTGCCGCTACTGGAAGCGGCCAGTCATGGGCTGGCTGATGTGTTCGACTCAGCAGCCAGGTGTCTACCAGCGCGGACATATGTCTGGCCATGCGGACAGAGCGCCTCGAGGCGAAGCCCGAGCGGCGCGATATCGCCAGTGCCTCACCCAGCTCTACCTCGCCGAGGCGCCATAGCCGGAGCCAGCCGCCGCGCTTAGTGCGGCGACTTTAGTTTGATGGTGAAGAAGGGGGGGGGCCATATGCGGCGCATAGAGGGGCATCGCCGGGCGAATCGCGAGGTGAATGAGCTCACAGTCAATACGCACTGTGGCGGCTCGTAGCATATGGGTGCCGAACGGCTCGCGCTTGGTGACGTCGGCGCTCTGCAGATAGGTGTCGAGCCAGCGCTGGGCGGCAGCGCTAGCGTCTTGCGGCGTGGTTTCGTGGGCGATGCGGCGGAGATAGGGAACGAAGCGACCGGCGATGAGGCGGTACGGAAGCTGAATTGATGCGAAGTCGTTCAGCTCGTGGATGAGAGCGTCCTCGTCTGCACCGAAGTAGCTCGGGGCGCGGGCGGTGTGGAGGCTGCGAAAGACGATACCCGACGTCTTGGTTTGCACCAGCGCAACCAGGCCGGCATCGCCGAGCTGCCGTTGCGCATGACCGCCGAGCTCGTAGGGCAGCCCGATCTGCCCGGGGATGGGAACGTCGACGATGTTGGCCGGCCAGCGGTAGCTCGTAAAGCTCGCGCTTGCGAGCGCAGCGACGGCAACGGACGCAGGCACGGGGTGGCCATCGACGAGCATGTCGGCTGCAACGAGGACGATGTTTCGGGAAGCCTCATCCGCGCGGAAGTCGCGCACTGCTCACTGTCGCCGACCTGCTCGACCGCCGTGGGCAGCGAGGTAACGATCGGCACCTGCAGGCGCCCGAGCTCACAAAGGAGCGCCATGTCTTCGGGGCCGAAATCGTGAAGAGCCACGAGCAGCTCATATTCAACAGAGAGGGAACGTGGTGGAGACTCGAGCTTGCCCGCCTGGAGCATGTCAACGACGGCGTCGCCAGACTGCTGCACGACATGCCAGAGCGCACGCCAGGTTCGCTCCAGCGCCCGCAACGACGGGCGGCTCCGAATAGCTTCGAGCTGCAAAGCAACCCGCCGATCGATGTCGTCGATAACGGCGTCCACCCTGTCGCTGTCCACCATCATGCCTCACTCCTCGTCGGAGAACTTATCGCGGTGCCAACGCGACTTGTAGCCGGGCGGGGGCTTTTGGGCGACCGGTGGGCTGCGCGGGGCTCGATGCCCACAGTCTTTGGGTCCTTCACCATGTCGCCCGCCTAATCTTCGCGAGTTTGGTACACGCGGCCACGATCGACGTCGACGACTCGGCCATCGGGTAGCCGGGGCAAGTGGGGCTCGTGTCCTTTCGCGGGCGTGTACTAGGCTTGTGTCCCATGGGCTGCCCGACCGATGGCGCGCTTGCGCGGTATCTCGAGCTGACGGATGCGCCTTCGCACCCGACGGACGTCGAGCTGCACCATCATCTGGTCAGCTGCGATTCGTGCCAGGTGCGTGTCGCAGAGATTCGGACCCAGCTCGGCGACGAGTCGGCGACCGTCTCCGAAGGCAACCGAGACGCGTTCACGTCGATCGAGGTTGCCCGGTCCCGCGCCTTGCGAAGCCGAGGACAGTGGGTGCTAGAGGCAGGAGACTCGATAGATCACTTTGCGGTGATTCGCCCGCTCGGACGGGGCGCTACGAGCGAAGTGTACCTGGCACGCGACACGAAGTTGGCGCGCAAGGTCGCGCTGAAGCTGCTGACCCGGCGCAAGTTCCGAACGCCTCGTGAAATGGACAGGGCGCTCGACGAGGCGCGCGCCACGGCGGCGTGCAACCACCCGAACATCGTCACGATCTACTCCGTCGGAACGTGGCGCGGGCAGCTCTACCTTGCTCTCGAGCACCTCGAAGGGGACTCGCTGCGCGAGCGCATGGACGGCGGCAGGGTGAGCGTTCGCGAGGTGCTTCGCATCGGAGCAGACGTCGCTGCGGCGCTCGAGGCAGCACACGAGCACGGGATTCTGCACAGAGATCTGAAGCCGGCAAACGTCGTCATCGCCGGCGACGGACGGGTGCGCGTGGTCGACTTCGGCTTGGCACTGCTATCGAGTAGGAGCCAGCTCGCAGACGAGGAAGTGGACGTACAGCGGCGCGCGGGCGTACAAGCGGGCACGCCAGCATACATGTCTCCGGAGCAGTGGAGCGGCTCGGGGGTCACGGCAGCTAGTGATGCTTGGGCACTGGCCGTCATGCTCTACGAGATGCTCTGCGGAACGCGGCCGTTCCGCGCGCCCAACCTGCTCGAGCTCGAGAAGCTGGTATGCGATCGCAGCCTGCAGGCTGCACCCTTCGAAGTCGAAGGCCTCGACGAAGCGGTGATCGACGCGATCCTCGCTGGGCTCTCAAAGCAGCGTGGCGAGCGCGCGAGTATTGCGCGGCTACGTGAAGCGCTCGATCTGGCCTTGACCGAATTGCTCGCGCCACGACGCGTCGCGCACAGTCCGTATCGTGGACTGGAAACGTTCACGGAGCAGCACGCCGAGACCTTTTTTGGGCGCGACGCGGAGCTCGGTGCGTTCATGGAGCGGTTGCGAAACAACTCGGTGGTGCCACTGGTGGGCCCGTCCGGGGTCGGCAAGAACTCGTTCATCCACGCGGGCGTCATCCCGCGGCTGAGGGAGGGGGCGAGCTATCGCGTCCTGCACATGCGTCCTGGGCCACAGCCATTCGTTGCGCTCGAGCGCTGTCTGACGCGCGGAGGACTCAAAGGTGTCGTTGCCGACGAGCTAGCGGATGAGCCGAAACGCCTTGGTGGGCTGCTGCGCGAGCTGGCGCGCATCGAGCGACGCAACGTGCTGCTGTTCGTCGATCAGCTCGAGGAAGCGCTGACCTTGCAGACCGAAGATGGCAGCGGTTTTGTCGCAGCACTCTGTCAAGCCGCCGATGAAGCGGCCGAGCCTGTGCGCGTGGTGCTCACCTTGCGCGGCGATTTCCTCGGCCGCTTGGCGCAGAACGTCCACGCGGCGCAGGCGCTGCGAGCCGTCTCGGTGTTGCACAAGCCCAATGCAGAGGCGCTACTCGAAACGCTGACGACCCCGCTTCGCGCGGTGGGCTACAGCTTCGACGACCCAGCGCTACCCAAGAAGATGGTCGAAGAGGTCGTCGATGAGGTTGCCTGCTTGCCGCTACTGCAATTTGCGGCGCAATCACTATGGGAACGCCGCGATCAGGACGGCCGCCTTCTACTTGCAAGCGCGTATGAAGAAATCGGGGGGGTGGCCGGCGCGCTAGCACGACACGCCGACGGCCAGCTCGACGCGCTATCGCCTGACGCGCTCGCTCTGACTCGCAGACTGATGCTGTGTCTCGTGACGCCTGAGGCGACACGCAAGAGCACGACGCGCAACCAGCTCATCGATCAGCTGGGCCCCGGGGCGGAAGAGGTACTCCAGCGCCTGATTGACGCACGCCTTGTCGTCATCGAACGCACTCGAGACGAGACGGCGCGTGTGGAGCTCGCGCATGAGTCGCTCGTCACCCAATGGCGCACCTTGAGTCGTTGGCTCGAGGCGGGCCGCGCTGAGGTCGTGTTCTTGCAGGAGGCGCTGCAAGCAGCCGAGCTGTGGGACCGACGCGGCAGACGGCCTGCAGAGCTCTGGAAAGGAGGTGCGCTCACCGAAGCAAAACGCATGCGCGACCACGCCACCGACGTGCCCACAGTCGTAACCGAGTTCATCGATGCTGGCGCTGCGCTCGAGGGGCGCGAAAGACGCCGACGGCGGACCGTGGTCGCAACAGTGATCGCCGCTCTTGGTCTCGTCAGCGTGGTGCTTGCTTTGCAGAACCGCGAGGCGGTACACCAGGGGCAGCTGGCCAAACAGCACGCCCAGAGCGCGGAGAGCAAGCGTGCTGAGGCACTCATCGAGGGGGCGCTCGCGGCCCGCGCACAAGGCAACCACCTCGAGGCGCGCGCCAAACTGCGCACGAGCGTCGAGCTGGCGGACTCTCATGCCGCCCGCGCGCTCTGGTGGCGTCTTTCTGGCAGCTCGGTTCACTGGGTACGACAGCTCGGTGCAAGCGGAATGTACGACGTGTCGTTCTCCCCAGACGGCAAAGAGCTGGCGGCCGGCTCGATGGACGGTTCGGTGTACTTGCTCGACACAGCGACCTCCGCCGTCCGAGTGCTGCGAGGACACGCCGATCAGGTGCAGAGCGCGGTGTACACACCTGACGGGATGCGACTCGCATCTTCGTCGACAGTCGGCACCATCCTCATTTGGAACACGCAGACCGGCGCATTGGAGCAGACGCTGAAGGGGCACAAGCAGGAAGTCATCCGCCTGCTGTTCGACTCTCATGGCCAGCGGCTCGCCACGGTCGGTTTCGACGGGATGCGTATGTGGCGCCTAGGCCAGCAGAAGCCGCTTTGGCACAACAACAGCTTCGGGACCCGCGTCATCGGCTTGGCGTGGAGTCGCGATGACAAGCTGCTGGCCACGGCCGACCAAAAAGGAGGTGTCGTTCTTTGGAACCCCGCGGACGGCAAACAAGTACGCCGCTTGAAGGGCCATCGACGCGCCGCCATCGAGGTGGTCTTCAGCGCTGATGGTCGGCACTTGATCAGTGGCTCTGCAGACAAGACCGCGATTGTGTGGGCGGTCTCCAGCGGCAAGCCGATCCATACCCTGACCGGACACGAATCGGCGGTCATGAGTGTCGAAGCCAGCCACGACGGTCGCTGGATAGCTACGGGTAGCCGCGATCGCGCTGTGCGACTTTGGAACGGTAAGACCTTTCGACTGACCCACACATTGCGAGGCCATACCGCAGAGATACGAGGCATGTCGTTCAGCCCTGATGGTCGATGGCTGGCCAGCACGAGTTTGGACGGCTCGGTTCGCTTGTGGGACACGAGCGTCAAACCGCGCCGCGCTCCCAAGGCTGGCCATTTGCAGTCGGTCATGACGGCCGTCTTTCACCCCAACGACACGCGGCTGCTCAGTGGCGGAAAGGACCACGAGCTTCGCGAATGGGACGCCGCGTCGGGCAGGGTGTTGCGCACAATCGGTGGGCACGAAGGTGTCAACGTGCTGGCCTACAGCCCCGACGGCTCATGGTTTGCGTCGGGCGCCAACGATCACACGGTCACGCTTTGGGACGCCCGCACGGGAAAGGCAAAACAAGTACTACGTGCCCACGAGCGCGCAGTCTGGGCGCTACGTTTTCATCCGAGCGGAAAGCAGCTCGCGTCGACGGGCTTTGATGGCACCGTTCGGTTGTGGGACATCGCTCGAGGGGAGCTCGCCGACACGCTCGTCAGTGACGGTGGTGTTGGCTCGCTGTTCTATCACCCGACCAAGCCGCAGCTCGCCGCCGGAAAGAGCGACGGTCGGATCATCATTTGGGATTTGCAGAACAACCAGCCCGAGCAAATAGGCCGCCACCCCGTCGGATTGGCGGCGGTGCGTGTAAGCGACAAGCAGATCGTGAGCGCCGGCACGGACAAGACCGTCCGCCAATGGTCGCCAGCAGGCGACTCGCAAGTCATCGCCACGTTTCCCAGTCGGCTCTACGCCATGGATGTGAGCCCCGACGGCAACACGGTCGGGGTGACTGGGGAATTCGGTGCCGCGCTCCTCAGCATCGACGGCAAGACCATCCGCCAGCTTCGGGGACACGACGGAGGAGTCGTCTTCGCAGACTTCGACTCAACCGGAGCTCGCTTCGCCACCGCCGGACTGGACGGCACAGTTCGCGTCTGGAACGTGGCCTCCGCCAAAGCGAGCTGGCACGCGCCGGCGTTGCTACCGCATCCACCTCGGCTCCTCACCCAGCGAGGATGGCAGCAGCTCGACGGGAGCAAGAACGTGGCAGTGCCGAAACGACTGTCGGCAGCGTTGAGCAAGTCAGCTCGGTTCGCGTCCGCCGCGGCGAGCCGCGTGTGCCTGCTCGGCCACGACGGCAGCGTCAGCCTGTGGGACGGCGACGAGCAAGTCAACGAGTGGAAGGGCAGCGCCGAGCAAGTAGTCGCGACACAGGGGTGTTTGATACGAACTGCTAGCCAGATCA
>CAZRGL010000186.1:0-17532 GCA_964599485.1 uncultured Polyangiaceae bacterium | reverse complement strand
CGCGCCACTCTCGAGCTTCAGGCCGGAGTGCGGGTGGTCTTCGATCCGGGCAGCGGGCTGGTCATCGGCAACTACTGGCAGGGGGGCTTCTACGAGCAGGGCCTGCTCGAGGTGCGGGGAACCCGGCTCGCGCCGGTGGTGCTGGAGTCGCTCTCGGGACTGAGCGGCGGATGGCGTGGCCTCTACTTCGGCGACGCATCCGACGTCTTCGGCGGGCGCTCCCATCTCGACTGGTGCCAGATTCGCCACGCCGGCGCCAACAACTGGGCCGGCTGGAGCGCCTCGCTGGTCACCGAAGACACGCAAGCACCGATCCTGCGCAACTGCACCTTGGAAGAGGGCACAGGACACGGGCTGGTCAGCCTCGGCACCGGCGGCGCCGCCCTGGACTCGTGCCAGGTGAGCACCCACCAGGGCTACGAGGTGCGGGTGGACCGCGGCCGGCCGGTGCTCACCGATTGCAGCTTGAGCACCGCGGCCAGCAAACCGGTGGTCTGGTGCGCCGACCCCAACGACTCGGCGACTATGTCAAAGGCCACGCCGCCGCCGACATTGAACGGATCGAGGCGATTCGCACTGCAGCAGCTTGCGCGAGCGGACCACTCGACGTGCTCCGACCCGAGCATACGATGGCCTCGGCAACACAGCCGCGCCCAAGCGAAACCTCTGGTGTAACGCATACGGTTTCCACTACGCCGGCCTCGCATGGCGAAGCGCCTATTTCATACGGCCGCGCGCCAGCCTCGCAGGGCGCCACGCCAACCTCGACCAGCGGCACGCGGGCCGTGGCCTACGCAGCGGCGAGCGCAGTCGCCCAGCCCCCAACACCCTCAGCTCCTCTGCCGGTGCGGCGCAGGACCGGCTCGGTCATGTTCGTCGTGGTGGCTACAGTCAGCGGTGCTGCTGTCGGCGGGGGCTTGGTGGCGCTGCTATCGCGTCCGTCACTGCCCAATCCCGCCAGCGCACCTGCACACGCCACCACTGCTGAGCCCCAACAATCAGCCGCTGCAGCAAGCACGACGCTGGCTCCGGCTGTGTCCTCTACTGCAAACCAGGCCTCGACGACCACCACCATCAGCACGTCCAGACTGACGGCACGACCCGCCGAAAGACCAAAGCCCACGACGAAACCAGCCACCAGAGCGCCCAGGAATACCACGCACGAGCGTCCACCGCGAAAATGCACACCGATGGACTTCGACTATCCCAATTGCAAAGGCTGACGAGCGCAGCGCTAACAGAAAACCACGCGTACTGCTTTCGGCATCCCAGGGTTCTTCATCGAGCGCAGCGAATGCCTACGTCGATGCTTCGCTCGGAGGGAACGACCTTGAAGCGGGCACTGCTCAGCAAGCTCGACGGCTGCTTGCTGCGGTAACCTCCGCCTCGATACACCCGCTGGGCGCCTGAGGTCAGGTGAGCGCAGTCACTGCAGGGCAGCGGGTAGGGATCGACGTACCAATCCAGGGTCCACTCCCACATGTTGCCACCGAGATCACTGTGACCCCACTTGCCATCGCCATTGGGTCGCGAGCCCACCGGCAGGATGTCCGCGGAGCCGCAACTGCCGTCTCCGTCTCCCAAGCAGTTGTACGAGCCCCGGCTCGGATCGAGACCGCTTCCCCAAGGATACTGGCGCTGCTCGGCACCGCCCGCCGCCGCGTAGTTCCATTCCGCCTCGGTAGCGAGCCGGCCCCCATCCCAAGCGCAAAAAGCGAAGGCTTCCCACCAGGTCATGCAGTTGGCTGGTTTGGTTTCGTTGCTGCCAGCGCTGTCGGTCCAGGTGCATTCGGCGTGGAACTTGAGGGCGCTCTGCAATGACCCGGAAGTAGCTGCCAGCTTGGCACTCCACGACGCCTTCCAGCCGCTCTGCGCGATCAGCTTGTGCGCGCCAGCGCCTACGACCGGGGGGCTGGCTTGGGTAGCGCCGCCGGACTGGACGAGCTTGCGAAAGCGCCCCACCGTGATTTCGTAGATATCGAGCTCAAACGCGCTGAGGTCAGCTGGCTTGGTCTTGTCCTTGTAGGTCACGCCATCGTAGCTGCGAAAGAAGCTGCCAGCAGGCACGAGCACCCTCGCGCAACAGTCACTCGCCTTCTGCGGACCACAATTGGCGGCCAGCCCCTCGCAGCTCGGCGGGTTGGGCTTGCTACCTCCCCCACCTTGACCGCCGCCGCCTTGCCCGCCGCCACCAACTTGCCCACCGCTTCCGCCCTTGCCCGTGACGCCGCCTTGCCCAGCAACGCCGCCTTGCCCAGCAACGCCCCCTTGTCCGGCGCCACCGCCTGCTTGCCCGCCCTTGCCTGCTTGTCCACCGACCGGGGGACGTTTGCAGACACCATCGACACAGATCATGGCCTCGGGACAGGGCTCGGCTGCGAGCTGCGAGCACAAGAACTGGCCATCGGCGAAGTCGCTCGAGACGCACGCAGCCACCAGTGGCACCAGCCAAAGTGCGAGTCCGACCGACCGCTGCGCCCGTGAGCTCCCCAAGCGATGAGCTTATTTCATCTGCTCGTCAGTTGCACTGTCTGACCGATCACAGTGCCTACTAGTTGCATTGCCCGTTCGGCTTCTTCACCCGCACGTGGAAGTGATGGGTGTGACCGCTGACCGAGCGCATGAACTTGCCCTTCCAGGGCTCGTAGGAGAACTTCGATTGGAAGTAGGCGTTGACCTCGGCCTGTACCGCCGTGTCGTTGTTCAGGATGCCGCACACGACCCCCGTGTCGACGAAGAGCTTCGCGAGCTCGATCGCGGGAGCGTTGTCCTGACAAGACACCTTCGTGGCGCAGCCCGCCACGATGTCGGCATGCGTTCCGTCGTCGTGGGTGGCATGATTGACCGTACTGCAGGAGCCCTCGTTGAGATCCATGACGGAGATGGGCGCTAGCTCGGGCCGCAGCGTCTTGAAGTGGGTCGCCACCGTGTAGATGACATCGATGAGCTGCTTGCTGCCACGCGCGCAGTCATCCGCTTTGCGCGTGTAGAGACCGGACGGATCCGAGTAAGGCAGTAGGAAGAACCCACCCTGCTTGTTGTTCGGATCGAAATTCGGCGGGCTGAGCAGCTCCCCGGGCGGCGGCGGCTCACACGCGGCGGCCAGGGTTAGGTCGTAGGTGGCAGCTGCGGGCATCGGTTGCGCGAAGCCGCTGTCGACCACGCTCCAGCTCGTGACGAACACGTTGAGCTTTGCGGGGCTCTGGGAAGTGATGCGAACAGCTGCGGCGCTGGAGTCCTGTCCGGTGGAGAGCAGCTTCACCTCGAGCTCATTGTCGGACGACGACAGCTCGCCGTCATGGACAATGGCTCCATTCTCGTCAGCCACGAGCAACGCCGGATCCCACGATCCCGCTGTCTTTGCGAGCGTCAAGTCGACAGCCACCTCGCCCGGGACCGTCACGACGCGCTGGTGGACGTTGTACTTACCTGAGCTGAAGTCCTCGCCAATACCCACCTGCCCGCACATGGCCGTAACCGAGGGCGCATCCCAACACTGCCCGACCTCGCACGGCACATACGATTGCGGCAGTGGCTCCGGCGTCTCCGCGCCGCCACTACCACCGACGTTGCCAGCTCCGCCCTCGCCTCCACCACCATCGCCGCCTTCGGATTGGCTGCTCTGCGCTGCTGTGCCGCCCCCTGAGCTGCTCGACAGGCCTTCTTCGGCCTCTGGATCGATTTCCAAATCCACGATGCAACCCGACAGGAAGATGATGGCGGCGAGACAGCTGAGCGACTTCATACCCCAACGATGAGCAAGTCGCGGGCCAACGTCGCCGCTCACCAACAAGCAGCTTTTCCCGCCCTGAGTCGGCCAACTGCCAACCATTGGTTGGCAGCGCGACAACCTACGGTTGGCAACGAACGGTTGGCGGCGGTTGATCGGCCGAGTTTCGACCGATACGCTCTGCCACCACTTGACCTTGCTCGATTCACTCGCCGCCCGTTCCGCTTGAACCGTGCCGCTTTTCAAGAGAGAAGGAAAACCCCGATGCGCGTAGCCAAACTACTTGCCGAAAGCGGCAACAAGCCTGTCATCTCTTTCGAATTCTCTCGCCCCAAGACCGAGAAAGCCGCTGCGAACCTCGACCGGGCGCTCGAAACCTTGAAGAAGACCGAGCCGGGCTACGTTTCGGTCACCTTCGGCGCGGGCGGCTCGAACCGGCAGGGATCCTTCGAGCTCGTCGACAAGCTCAAGAACGAGCATGGGCTCTCGGTCGCCGCCTACATCGCAGGAGTCGGGCTCAGTCCCGCGCAGCTCGGAGAATGCTGCGACAAGTTCAAGAGCCTCGCTGTCGAAACGCTGTTCGTGATCCGCGGCGATGCGCCCACCTGGGACGATAGCTATACCCCGCACCCTGAGGCGCTTGCTCACGGCAGCGACATGCTGAAGCTCATCAACGAGCGCTACGATTTCTGCCTCGGTGCAGCCGGTTATCCGGAAGGACACATCGAGGCGGAGAGCAAAGAAAAGGACCTCGAATACCTCGAGCTCAAGGTCGCCAACGGCGCCGAGTACATCGTGGCCCAGTACTTCTACGACAATCAGTACTTCTTCGATTTCGTCGAGCGTTGCCGAGCCGCAGGGATCACCGTGCCCATCGTTCCCGGCGTCATGCCGATCTACAGCGTCAAACTGATGGAGAACCTGGCGCGCATATGCGGGGCGACCATCACCGAGGAGATCCGCACCGCCTTGGGCTCCCTCGCGCCGGACGACAAGAAGGGTGTGACGGACTTCGGCGTGGAGCATATGACCAAGCAGTGCCGCGGCCTGCTCGAGCATGGCGTGGACGGCCTGCATTTCTACACGATGAACCGCGCCAAATCGGTAGCCACCGTCATCGAAACATTGCGCGGCGAAGGCCTACTCTAGGAGCTGAGCGCGAGACGGTCTTGTCGTGACCTCCCCTCTTCTGGGAAGGAGGGGTGAGGTCGCAAGGCTCCCACCCCACCGTCTCAGGGCTTCCCATGCTCAGCGCAGCGGCGTGATCTTTCGGTAGCACGCTGTAGGAGCCATTGGGGCACCGTCGACTGTGAGCAGGTCGCGTTCGATGCCGATCCCGAAGTGCTGCTCGTTCTGCTGCAGATACGGCAAGATGAGCGCCCAATCCTCTTCGTCGAGAGACGCTAGCTGTCCGGCATTGAGCTGCTCGTCCACTAGCTTGCGGTGTGGATCGCGCACGTAGATAGCGCCCCCGGAGGCCAGCGAGAAGAGGTTCGAACCAGGGTACGGAGTGGGCTGCTCGCGGAAGCGGCCGCGGTCGTCACGCTCGAGGCCATTGACGATTACGAAGCCGCCGTCCTGATGGGGATCGCCGGCCATGAAAGATTCGGCGAGAAAATCGAGACAGGTTCCGTTGATGACCACGCGGGGACGCCCCGTGGCGTTGATCAGAGGACGGCCGGCGGCGTTTCCCAACACGTAGACCTCGCCGCCTTTGGCGCCGTAGAGCAGCGTCTGGCCAACGTCGCCGTGCACCACCAGGGTGCCCCGTTTCATGATCTGCCCGACTTGATCTTGGGCGCTACCGTGCACCTCGATGTGCAGCCCGTCGATGCCCGAGGCCAGGTAGTCGCCACTACTACCGAGCACGTCGATGCGGACTTCATCAGATTGAGCACCGAAGCCACAGCCCGTGAATCGCTGACCGCTCAGCCCATAGAGCACGAAGCGCCGCCAACCGAGCTCGTAGGCGTGCACGAGCAAGCGGGCGTCGCAGTCTTCGCCTTCGGGCGCAAACCCGCGCGCGCACACCACCAAGGTCGTCTCGGCCGCGCACGGCGAGCGCAAGCTGTCGCGCGTGTTGCAGTCGATGCGGCCCGCTCGGTGGCCAGCGTCGGCAGCCAAGGACGGCACCGAGTCGAGCAGCCGATCGATGGCCTCATAGAAGAGCTGCAGCACCAGTGCAGGCTTGATGCGGTCGCAGCCGAGATCGAAGCGTCGGTCGGCAAGAGCGGCGAGTACCGCGAGCGTCCAATCGAAATGTGGCGGGCCGCTGATCCGTACGAGCTCGTCAGCCAGCCAGCGGATCTGCTCGATCGACCAGACGCTGAAGCGACTCCCGCTAGCCTCGATGAAGGAGCTGCGATCGTCTCGTCCGCGGAAACGTTCGATCTCAGCTGTCAGCGCTGCGGCGTCTGCCGGCGGCTCAGCCGGATGGCTCGCGTCGTAGCTCCACTGTCCTGCAGGGGCGGCAATTTCGCCACCGAACTTGTCGGTACAACGGAGCGCTACATCGTCGTCGTTGCCCTTCAGCGTGAAGGCGAAAGCCCCACCATCGGTATGGCTGCCGCCGCGGGCGCTCCAGTAGCGATCGGCGATGGGGCGGAAGCGCGCGTCGGAGGCGGCGAGCGAGCGTAGCGTGGCGTCGATGGCCTGTTTTTCCGAAGCAATGAGGCCGATGGAGACGTCGCCCTCTTGAAGCGCGAAGACTTGGGGGCGCAGCATCGAGGTGTCGGTGATCCCGAGCAGCTGAGACTCGTGCTCGTCGGGCGCGCTGCGCGCGATGATGAAGAGCCAAGGGCCATCCGGTGAGCCGTGCATGTGTGCTGCTTGGATGGCCCGATACGCAGCTTTCTTGTCGTCGTCGAGTCGCTCGAAGTCGAGCTCGGTAGTCGGGGCCAGCGACTCGACGATGTACTCCAGGGGGTAGCCGTAGACGCGATGCAGCAAATCGAAGAGCAACACCGAGACCTCAGTGTCGGTCAGGAACTGCGGTGTGGTGTTGTGCTGGCGCAAGGTCTCGGCAATCCCGTAGTAGTTGGCGAAATCGCCGTTGTGCACCAGCGCTTCGTTCATGCCGATGAACGGGTGTGAGCCGCCCGGGTGCCACACCCTTCCCTTGGTCGGAAAGCGCTGGTGGGCGATCCAGATCCGCGCCTGCACGTCGTCGAGGCCGTAGTATTGAACAACCTGCTCGGCGTAACCGATGATCTTGAAGATCATCAGATCGCGGGCGTGCGAAAGTACAAAGGCCCGCTTGGCGCCATGCGGCGCATAGAAGCGCGCGTTGAGCCGTCGGCTGTTCTGAAAGACGAGCTCGTCTTCAATCGCACGGGCGGCCCCATCCTCCAGCCGATTGCTTTCGCTGAAGCGCTGCAGAGCGCCGTCTTTGGCGCGCACGAAGTAGCGCACGACGTCCGGCGGACGCGCCTCGAGACCCAAATCGCGATGATCCATGGCGGCTTCGATGCGCTGCTTGTGCTCGATGCGCAGCTCGGGGCTCACCGATTCGCGCTCCACCTCGGCTTCGGCTTTGGGATCGAGCAGTGCAATCTGCAGCAAATAGCAGTCGCGCAAGGTCGCGGCGTCCACACCGAGCTGCTCCGGCACGAGTCCCGCGGCGGCGATGCCTCCGCCCTTGCCGTTGCCGCGATTGTGCATCTGAATCGAGGGCTCGAAGATGTGCCGACCGCCGACGGGCACACTGGACGCGAAGCCAACGACCCCGCAGCCGCCTTCTTCAGCAGCCTTGTGGGTGGCCAGCGCTTCGTCATCTACGAGCCGGCGCCGCGAAGCCAGCAAGCGCGCAACCAAGTCCCTGGATTGGCTCATCGGTCTGCCGCTCCGGTCTGCTGAGGGTGGTTGTCGTAATCGAGGTGACGCAAGCAATCCGTGCGGCCCACCAAATCGCCAACCCTACTCATGCCGAGAGCGCCCAGAATCGACCGCAACTGGGTCTCGAGCGCGCTGAGCAGGTTCGTCAGCCGCTGGGTCGCCCATTCCAACTCGACCAGCGGCTGCAGCTCGCGATCGGTCGTCGCGATACCGCGCGGACAGCCGCGACCGCTCTCGCACACACCGCAGCGCACACACTCGAGGGCCACCAGCTCTGCTGTTCCGATGACCACTCCGTCTGCGCCGAGAGCGATGGCCTTGGCAATGTCCCAAGCAGTGCGCAGTCCCCCTGACGCAATCAACGTCATCTGATCCCGCACGCCCTCGTGCACGAGAAAATCGTGAACCTTGGCGATGCCGTACTCGATGGGCATGGCGATGTTCTTCTTGGCGATGTCGGGCGCGGCGCCAGTGCCGCCGTAGCTGCCGTCGAGGTGGATGATGTGCGCGCCGGCGTGGTAGCTGCCGACCGCCACCATGTCGACGTCGCTTGGCGTCGAGACTTTCACCGACACCAGGGCATTCGGGTTGACAGCTTTGATCCAATCGACGTGCTTCTTGTGGTCCTCAACTGAGTAGACCGAATGAAACGGAAACGGTGAGAACAGCGCGCTTCCAACCACCGCTTCGCGAATCGCCGCCACCGTCGCGGTAACCTTATCGCCGAGCAGGTGACCACCGAGGCCGGGCTTGGCGCCCTGGGCGTATTTGAATTCGACGATGCGAGCTTGCTGAATCGTCTCCTCGCTGACACCGAACAGCCCCGTCGCTACTTGGGTGATGACGTTGTTCTGATACGGCAGCAGCTCGGGCGGATAGCCGCCTTCGCCGGTGCAGGTGAAAGAGTCGAAGCGCTGATAGGCCCGAGCGCGAGCAACCATCACGTTGGTGCTGACCGAGCCGAAGCTCATGCCCCCCCCATAGATGGGAAGACCGAGGGTGACCTGAGGCCGTCCGTCGGCGCGGCGGTTCAGATCGAGGCTCAGATCGAGCTCCGACGGTTGGTCCTGGTGTTGCTCGATAGGAACGACCAGCTCGATGCGATCAAAGCCGCCGCCTGAGGCTCCGACGGCGCTCTCGAGCTCGGGTCCAGGCAACGTGCCGGTCTCGGCTTGCTGCCACGTGCTCGCCATCAAGTCCGGAGTCCAGCGAGGATCGCCAAAGGTATCCCAGAGCGGATTGGGCACCACCTGAAGCGCCTGCTGCTGGCAGCTTTCGACGCAGCTCGGGCCGGAGCTCTGGCACACATCCAGACCACAGCAAAGAGCAGACTTGGGCGACAGGATGCGAGGGCCGCCGAGTTGATGCACGCCGCGGCTACACGTGTTTGCGCAGGTTCCGCAACTGACGCAGTCAGCGCTTCGGACGACCAGGAATTTGCTCAGTGCGTTGCGAAAGCGCGACGGACAGGTGGCCACATCGGCCGGCACGACGTCCAGCGCGGGCTGAGCGTGGACAATCGACGCTGCTGCTGCTCGGCGACCGAACAACGGTGAGAACAGCTCCCGCTCGAGATCCTCGAAGAACATGGCGCGGCCGAGCTCGCCACGCAATCGTCTCACCTCGCGCAAGCCCATCGCGCCGAGCACCTCGATCAACTGCGAATGCCAGGAGCCAATCAGATTGCGCAGCCGCTTGACGGCCAGCTCCTCGTCGGCATGGTCCAGCTCCACGGGACAGCTGCTACGCTCCTCACAGTCGGAGCACAGACAGCACTCGAGCGCCACGAGCAGCGCGCGATCGAGCGCCACGCCGTCTGCGCCGCAGATGATGATTTTGGCCAAGTGCTCCGGCAGCGCGATCCCGCCCGTCACCAGCAACGTGACTTGATCGCGAACCCCCTCGTCGACCAACTTGCCATGCACCTGCCGAACCAGCTCGGTTGCATATGCCTCGCTTCGTTCGCCGAGGCCGCGCGCTGTTTCGCTGGCTCGAAGGTGCAAGATCTCAGCGCCGCCGGCAGCAAGCTGTGCACAGCGCTGTGGGGCAAGCTCATCGAGCGGCACGCGAATGGACAAGATACGCTCGGCGCTGAGCGATTTGAGCGCCTCGACATGCCGCAACACATCGTCCGCGTAGGCCAGCTGCGCCATTCGGACGCCTTCGAGCGAGGCAAGCTCGTCCCCGTCGCCTTCGAGCTCGACGACCAGATGCGCACGGTAGTCAGCCAGCGTCGTAGCGGCTTCCTCTGCTGTTGCGAACGCGAAGATCTGCAACTCTTGGGCCGTGCGCGCCATGGCCCGCCGCGCGCTTGGACCTACGAAGCGCGATTGGGGCCGATCGAGCAACAGCGGCAGTGGGATCTCACGAAAGACAGGTAGCGCATCGCTTGGTTTGCCGTGCGCGTCGAAGCGAATCCGGTCGGGTCGCCGACCCAGCTCGATCACCGTGCTGATGTACTCGCGACCATGAATACCATCGCGGGTAGGCCGGACGATCTCCGACATGTCCGTCCAGACGCTGTCGAAGCCCGGCCCCGCGAATGGGCCTCGATAGCCAGCACCGGAAACCGGCACGCAGCCCGTCTGAGCTTGTAGCCAGATGGCTCTGATCACCTCGGGCGTGAACAGCTCGTCTCCGAGTAGCTCGAAGCGCGGTTCGCGCACGCGACTGAGAATGTTCTTCGTGCACTCCTGCACGCAGCGCAGGCAGCCAATGCATTCTGTGTCGCCACTGTCGACATAGCGCTGGGGGTCGAACTGCCGCCGCTCGTCGATCGAATAGATGCAGCTGTGCCGCTTGACGCAACGCAGGCAGCCCAAACATCCATCAAAACTGATGGCGTTGATGAGCGGAAGAGGAACGAAACGAGGCGGGGCGGGCTCGACAGCGATACTGTACTTGCCAGCCGCGGCGCTCATGACGAAGTGATCTCCGGACGCGGCAACAGCTGCGCGGCTTCGAGCACATCTGGCACCAGCGCTTCGGCCTCGATGGCTTGCAGATGAGCTCCCGCTACGCCGTCGATTTGTCGCACCGCCGCGATCAGCTCCACCGCGATGGCGATGCCGGTCGTTCTCGGATCCGAGGAGGCTGCCATCCTTTCGATCAGGTGCTCGGGCACCTCGACGCCGGGAACGTTGTCGCTCATGTAACGCAGCATCCGAGCCGAGCGCGGAACGATGATCCCTGCCAAGATGGCGACACGGTCGGTGAGGCCGAGCTGACGGGCAGCAGCCATCGCTGTTGCGAAGCGCTCCACGTCATAGACCGCTTGGGTCTGGATGAAGCTGGCGCCGGCTGCGACCTTTTTGCCCAAGCGCATGGGGCGAAACGCCTCGGGCGGTGCCAGCGGAGTCCAGGCCGCCCCGACGAAAAACGGCGCGGCGGGCTTGATGGGATCGCCGCTCTGCTGCAGGCCGTCCTGACCCATGCCGCGCATGACGCTGAGCAGCTGGACCGAGTCCAGATCGTAGACGTTCTTGGCACCTGGGTGCCCGCGGAGCTTGCCGTGCGCGCCCGCTTGCTGGTGGTCGCCGCTGATGACCAAGCAGTTGCGGATCCCCAGCGCCCAAGCGCCCAGCAGGTCCGACTGAATCGCGATGCGGTTGCGATCGCGGCAAGTCATCTGCATCACTGGCTCGAGCCCTTCGTCGAGGAGCAGCTTGGCCCCAGCGATGCTCGACATACGCACCACAGCGGTCTGGTTGTCGGTGACGTTGTAGGCGTCAGCCACGCCCCGAAGAATGCCCGCCTTGCGGCGCATGGCCGCCGGGCTCGGCCCTCGCGGCGGTCCTACCTCGGTGGTCACCGCAAAATGCCCCGCCGCCAACACCCGCTGCAGATTGCTACCGCTCACTTTTGATCCTCGCGCACGATTTTGCGCGGGCCGCCATGCCGCGATTTGGACCAGTCCTTGGGCTCAGTAACAACGGCCAGCGACGCCAGCGCACCACGCTTCTCAGCCCGAGCAACGACCAGGCTCCACACACAATCGGTGGCTTCGTCGATTTCGCATTTCCCGCCCGCGCGCGTGCCGCCGCAGGGTCCGTTGCTGAGGCTCTTGGAGCAGCGCGCCACCGGGCACAATCCGAAGGTCCGACCGAGCTGGCAGTCGCCACAGGCCGCACAGCGACTCTCCCAAGTACCTGGCTCTTGTCGCATGGCCAGCGTGGTGGTGTCGACCGCCGGCAACACCGATACTTCGCAGAAGCGCTCGGCCAACGCTTGCACGCCGATGCCGCATGCCATGCTCAAGACGACGTCGACCTGCTCGAGTTGCGGCGCGATCGCTTCAACCAGATCCCAATCGCACTGCTTTTCCAACGTCACGCAGCGAACCTCGGGCTCCAGGCCTTTCAGCCGCAATCCCATACGGAGGAGCGAAGCCAACACCGCGGCCTCTTGCTGGCCGCCGCCTGCACATTCGGTGGCGCAGGTGCCGCAACCCACGATCAGCACGCGCGCGCGGTCGGCCAGCATGCCGAGCAGCTCCTCAGTGTTTTTGCGTTCGACGACAATCAACTGTCGGCTCCTTCTTCCACCTGGGTGGCCTCTTGCTTGAAGGGACTCGGCCCGAGCGCCAGCACTTCAGCTACCAACTCCGAGCTGTGCTCGATGAGTTGCTGACCGGTCAACGCGTCACCGCTGCTGATCCCGAGTCGCTGCGCCGGCACGCCAATCTCCGACAGCAGAGCGCGGGCCCGCTCGATCCGACTGCGAGCCTTGTTTCGCCCTACCACGAACTGGCAATCCTGCTCGCCGCAGACGACGAGCTCGACCCGATCCGCACCCCGCTCGAGCAGCTCCAGCAGGTGAGCAATCTCGACCTTGATGCCACACGCCACCGCCGTTGGGTGCAAGCTGAGCCCCCGCGCAGCAGCCTCGCTCGTGCCCAGCTGCACTTCTTGCGCCGCGCGTTCACAGCACAGCACCACAATCTCGGGCTCGAAGCCCTCAGCCACCGGGCTCGAGCTCATGCAGGCCACATATCCCAAGCAGCCCAGCGCGGGTGAGTCAAAGATCCCCGAAGAGCACAAAACCGCGGCCCGAAGCTCGTGTGGACTGCGCTGGCCCATCCCACGAGCGCGCCCAATTCGAGCTCGAGCAGGTGCTCGTGGATGGCATGCGCAGGAGGACTTGGGTGACTACGAGCCATCACAACCTCGCTCACACCCGCGAGGATTGCCCTCGGGCCGAATCATTCAGCCTGGCCCTTACTGTTGGTAGTCCGCTTTGCTGATGCCGAGGTTCTTCATCTTGTGGATGAAAGTGCGCAAGGGCACGTCGAGGCGGCGGGCGGCGTGCGTCTGGTTGCCACCTGTTGCGCGCAGCGCTGCGAGGATGAGCTTGGTTTCGTACTGGCGCAAGCGGCCCCGTAGGCCGACGGCTTGATCCTCGTCTAGCCCTTCGCTCTGCCCGCTGCTCGGTGGCGCGGCCGAGGGCGCAGCCCGCAGGCGATCGGGCAAGTCGTCCGGCTCGATGGTGTCGTGGCGAGCCACCACGCAAGCACGCTCCACCACGTTGCGCAGCTCGCGGATGTTGCCCGGCCAACCATAACGCTGGAGCGCTTGCATGGCCTCGTCGCCGATGACCGATGCGGCGTTGGCCCCAGCGTGCGCATTGGATGCTGGTGTTCACCACTTTGTTCGGCAGCTCCAACATGATCTGGGGCGCAAGCGGCGTGCAGCTGCTCAGCAACAACGTCTTTTCCGGTGGTGAGACAGCCGACTGCGGCAGCGCACTGGGCTGGTGCGTGTCGCCTCACTTTTCCTGCAACGAGCCGGTGAGCTTCTTGCTCGATCTGGCTTTCGTGACCAACTCGACCACCCAGGTCGGCATGACCTTGGGCGACTTCGTCACCGGCCTCATCGACATCGCCATCCAAATGGCCATGGAGCTCGGCCTCAAGGGTCTGATGGCCGGCTGCAAATCGCTCTACAAGTTCGCCAAGTATTCCAAGAAAGCGGCCAAAGCCAACAAGGTCGTGAGCGTTGCCGATGACGCTTTTCTCGACCAAATGAGCAAGGAGCTCGACGACGTGCTCGATGACGCGGTCAAGCTCGACGCGGTAGTCGATGACGCCGCCAAGCTCGACGGCGTGGCCGATGACGCTGCCAAGCTCGACGGCGTAGCCGATGACGCTGTCGACCAAGCCGACGACGCTGGTAGCCGAGCGTCAGGCATCTCCAAGTACGCTGACGAGGTCCAAGATGATCTCGATACGGCAGAAATGGAGATCGACGCGTGGAAGTCCTGGAAGAACGAGCTCGACGAGCTGGCCGACGCTGGCAAGATCGGTGACGAAGCCTACGAGACCATGCGCAAAGGCGTCGACGACAAGATCAACACGGCTTTGTTCCAGGCCAATGAAGCCGCCACCAAGCTCGACGAGATGGGCGATAGCCGCTGGACACTCTTCATGAAAGAGCTGAGCGGCCAGGGGCAAAAGCAAACCGACGAGCTCGTCAACAAAGTGGACGACGCCGGCTCGTGGGAGAACTGGTTCAATCTCAACAAGTGGGACGAGAGCAAGTACCCAGTAGGCGGCTGGTTCGACAGCGCGTCTGACTTCGGCAACAACATCTACAAGAACGCCTACAACCTCTACGCGGGCTATAAGTCAACCAAGATGTACTGGCAGGTGCTCGCGGCCAGCGGCGACAGCTGGATGAGCGACGCGCTCTATCCTTTCGTACGCCGGCTCGAGAAAGACGCCTACGGCCTCCTCTACAAACCCAGCCGGCAATCGATGTACACGAGCTTCAGCAGCGACGAGCGGGGCGTGTATTGGCCCGTCGCTTGGGGTGGCAGCAGCCGCGAAGACGTCATCAACTCCATCGACAACAGCGAAGTCTCCGACTTCGAGGCAACCACCACCGCCGCGACGGGTGATCGCTTCGAGTGGGTCGACGAGACCGTTGGCTCGACCGGCACGACGACACGCTTCACGTGGGCAAACGCCGCCACCGCGCCTGCCGACTACCAATGGGCCGACGAAGACTTCGCCCGCGCCAATCAAGTTGAGGGCCGCTTCGCCTGGACGGTCACCGAAGAAGAAGAAGAAGAAGAAGAAGAGATCGTCAGCTGATGCGCGGCGAGGTGCAACAGCGATCGGATCGGATCGCAGCGCGATCGATCCGAAATCATCGCTTCCCAATCTCTCGAAGCACCCGAAATTGTGGACACGTCACCTGGTACGCCTCTTGCGACGCGGCGGACCATGTAGCCCGGGGCGTCGCCGAGCTGAAATCGGTTGCCGTCAGGCGAGCTCGACGTCCGGGTCACTAGCGATCCAGAAGAACCCAGCAACGTACGCCCCCCAGAAGAACGCTTGCACAGCGAGCAGGTAAGCCGCTTGCTTACTGCTGATGTGGTCCGCGACGAGAAGACCCATTGCCACTGGGATCAACAAGAGGGGCAGAAAGCGAAAAGCGTTGGGAGCGTGGCGCACCAGCCGAGCGCGAAACAGCGTAATAGCTGCCGGACCGCTGACCGCCCCAACCGTCAAGAGCCACCATGCCGGCTTGAAAACCGGTAGCACGATGGCAACCAGCAGTACCGCAAACGCCAACAGCGTCCTGACGAAGGTCTTGATGCCCACGTTGAGAAGCAAGCGCTGAAGTCGTGCGTACATAGGCGGAGTTGGACGCAGCTGCGCCTCGTGAATTCAATCGGCAGTACCGTCAACAGCCCGCGCCCTTACGGCAATTCACCCACACTCAGAGCGCATCCGCCAATCTGGCAACGTGGTCAGAATTGGAGATCATCGAGAGCATTTGTGCAGATTGGCTACTCAGCAGCCTGCAGCTGCGCTGCGTCGCAGCTCTGTGCGCCAAGATCGTGTCGTCGCTGAGGGTTCGCTTCGACCACGGCGAGCCCCGCCGACTCTGCCCGCAGGTGCTTCTCCGAGAGGTTCAGTAGTAGCAACGCCCAGGCGGGGATGTACGTGATCCAAATCTCGAAGCCGAGCCATGGCAGGTTTCGATGCATGCCCGGGTAGAAGAAGCTGAACCCGATCCCCATGTCCGACAAGAAGATCAACAAGCCCGCGATCGCAAAACGTCGAGCCACGGTCTTGCGGTAGTAGCCGCGGTGCAGTGTGCACAGCGCGCTCCATGCCATCGCGCCCAACCCCACGGTGAAGAACATGGACCATGCGAACATCGCGCCGTGCACGTGAGGGGCGAGGATGAAGGTGCAAGGCAACGCGATCGCTACAATCGGCAAAGCCATCAGAGCGTCACGACGACACAAGGACACGCGCCGCCAATAGGTGGCCAAGAGGAACCCGTAGCCGGTGAGGAAGCCAACCATGCCGCCGATCTTGACCCACAGCGCTTCGGTCGACACCCCAGGCAATGCGCCGCACAGGATCAGAAAGAAGTCGCCGAACCACAAGAACAGGAACGCATGCGACAGCACGCGATGATCGCGGTCCGCTCCCCCACGGACAAAGCGTGAGGCGACGAACAGCGAAGTGATGACGGCGTACTTGGCAACCGCAAGCGGGCGGTAGTTGCCCTCGAGCAGGTGGAGCAGCAGCAACACCGCAGCCAACTGGACCATGATGACACCAAAGAGACTTTGGCGGAGGCTCCGCAGCTGTAGCTCGTTGCCGGCACGGTTCGTCATCGGATCGCTCATGTGTGGGCCTCGTACTTGGGATATACACCTTTACCATACGCTTGTATAGTTAATTCCTTCTCCTACCTGAGACAACGAGACGAAGCGCGCTGGCTGGACGACGACGAGCCCCCATGATGTCGAGGTCGCGCGGCGCCATCCTGCTCGGCTTGCCGATGTTTACTGCCAAGTGGTCAACGGAAGCGGAATCCTCGGCGCCCAATACGAAAGGACACAGGCTGAGCCGATCAGCGTGCGGGCGCCCGGACAGCGCTGCCCCGTGCCACGGCCTACTTCAAAAAGACGGTCGTGACGGTCGAAAGATCGTCCAGGGAGCTGGCCTTCACCATGGCGTTCGATCTGGTGAACAGTACGTTGTCCACGTAGACGGTGCCCTGAATGTTCTGCGTGCGGATGCGCGTCCATTGGGCGCCGTCGTGGAAGATGACGCCGCGCCTCTTGAAGCCGTTCGCGCCAGCGTCGAGTACCAGCACGCCTACGCCCCGCGCTTTGCGGGATCGCACTGGAACGGTGAGCAACCGCTTGGGGCGATCGATCAGCAGGGCGCGATGTCCGTAGTAGCGCGATATCTGGGGAGACAGGTCGTCGGAGACGAAGCTCGCCGACACGCGGGGCGAGCTCACATCGCTGACGTCGAACAACTGGATCTTCAGCCCGCGTCGAGCACCGACCTTGGAGCCGATACCCAGAACCTTCTTGGCCCCGTAGGGATGGAGGTAGCGCGACACACCTGGAATCTTGAGCTTGCCCAGCTCGCGAAGCTTGGTCGGCACGGCCGCGTCGACGACGTAGAAAGGATCGACCCGACGGAAGGTCACCAAATAGACGCGTTCGCCCATGTAGCGCACCGCGTAGATGCGCTCGCCCTTGCCCAAACCTTCGAGCTTGCCCACCACGTCGAGACTGGCGTTCATCGCATAGACGGCATTGTCTCTCGTGCGCGTCGTGGCCACGCGCAAATGACCTTTGTGCTCGTCGAAAGAGAACTGGTTGAGTGGGGTTCCCGGCACCTGACCGCTGGGGCCGAGCGACAGATCCATGCCATCGATGTCGATGCGGTGGATGGCGGTCGCGTGGAAAGCGCCCATCTTGGTGAGCTGCTCCGAGACGCCCACTTTCGCTCGCCGCCGCAGCTCGTCACGCTGGCTCGACTCGAGAGAGTCGAGGCGATCGCAGTAGACGTCTGTGATCTTCTGGTGCTTCTCGAGCGGAGAGAAGACGTTGGCGCCAACGTTCTCGATATCCGCGACGAGGGTGTGATCGGCTTGAGTCAGATGGCTCGCCACCAGCTCGGGCAAGAGCGCCATGGCCATGTCCGCGGC
>CAZRGL010000185.1:0-17540 GCA_964599485.1 uncultured Polyangiaceae bacterium | reverse complement strand
GGGGCCGCCGCTGTGCGCGGAAGGTCTCGGCTGAGTTCAGACGCATGGAGGGCGACATGCACAATCTCTTTCCGACCATCGGCGCCATCAACGCCGCGCGCGGCCACCTGCCGCTTGGCTTGGTCGACGGCGAAGCGCGCGCCCCCGAGCAAGGCAGCTTCGGCAGCTGCGACATCGAGATGGACGCCGAGCACTTCGAGCCCAGACCAGCCGTGCGAGGCGATGTGGCGCGCGCCTACCTCTACATGGACGCCACCTATCCTCGTTTCGGTGTCGTCGATCCTACCGTGCGCCCTTTGCTGTTGCGCTGGCATCGAGCTGATCCGCCGGACGAATGGGAGCGCACACGAAATGCCTACATCGAGCTCGTTCAAGGACGGGCCAATCCGTGGATTGAGTGATCCATCGAGCGGCGCCACGCCCAGTGGTACTGTTGGCAAGATGCGTAGCGGCTGCTTGGTGCTGGGTTTGGGCCTATTGTTGGCCGGCTGTGGCGGCTCCGAAGAGGAGGTGCCGCTAGCGCGTACGATTCAGAGCGGTGACTACCGACTGGTGCTCGACGACAGCGCGGCGGTGCGGCTTTACCGGCGTGGCGAGCTGCTGCTGCGCTTCGAGGCGGATGGTTGGCAGCTCGGGCTGCTGCCCGAAGTCACCGACGAGCTCAACTACGATCCTTACCGCATCTACGACCCTCATCCGCTCTACACGGTCTCCGATGACCTGAGCTGGGCTTCGGTAGCGTCGGCGCGTTTCATCGAGGCGCCCGAGGATGCCCTCGCCTTGGAGCTGAGCTACCCCGGAGGGTTGCGCGCAGAGTTACATGCCGAGAGCGACGCTACAGGACGCTTTGCGCTGCGGCTGGTGCCGCTGACCGCCGAGCAGGTAGCGTACATCCGGCTGCGTCCCCGCGCCTCGGCCAGCGAAGCCTTCTACGGGCTGGGCGAGTATTTCGATCAGGTCAACCATCGCGGCAAGGTGCGGGCCATGCAGATCGAGCTGATTGGCAGCGGACCCAAGCTCGAGAGCCAATACAACGAGGCCCACGTGCCCGTGCCCTTGCTGCTCGGCACACGCGGGTGGGGCCTGTTCGTTCCCTCTCGCCGGCCGGGGTCATTCGCGGTCGCGACCGCCGCCGCTGACCTCATCGAGGTGGCTTACGGCACAGGTACGGCCTCGAGCGAGGGCCTGCGCTTGCACCTGCTCGCCGCTGAGCATCCCCTCGATTTGACGCGGCACTACTACGAGCTGAGCGGCTGGCCGAAGCTGCCCGCACGTTGGGCTCTGGGCCCATGGATCTGGCGCGACGAAAACGATGACCAAGCACAAGTCGAAAGCGATCTGGACATCATCAGAGCTGAAGATCTGGCAACGACTGGATACTGGATCGACCGGCCCTACGCCACGGCGGTCAACACCTTCGACTTCAAGCCGAGCCAGTTTCCCGATCCGCAAGCGATGATCGCCAAGATGCATGCGCTCGGATTTCGGACCGCCCTCTGGCACACCCCCTATCTAGACGAAGCGTCGTCGGCCACGGCCGCACTGCGCACCGAAGCCGAAGACAAGGGCTACTACCCCAGTGAAAGTGGCATCTCCCTCAACGGATGGGGCAAGCCGATCGACCTGACCAACCCGGACGCGGTCGGCTGGTGGCGCGAGCAGCTACAAGCCTACAAGACGCTAGGCGTCGAAGGGTTCAAGCTCGACTACGGCGAGGACGTCATCGTCGGCCCCACCACCAAGCGCATCCGTTGGGCGTTCGACGATGGCAGCGACGAGCGCACCCAGCACAGCTCATTTCCCATCCACTACCACAAGACTTACGAAGCGCTGCTGCCGAGCGACGGCGGTTTCTTGTTGTGTCGCGCCAGCACATTTGGCGACCAAGCCAAGGGGCTCATCATTTGGCCTGGCGATCTGGACGCCAACTTTGCCACGCACGGACAAGAGCGTGACGACGACGAGAAGCCCTACGTCGCCGTCGGGGGCTTGCCGGCAGCCGTTGTAGCAGCCATGAGCCTAGGGCCGAGCGGCTTTGCGTTCTTCGGTTCAGACACTGGGGGCTACCGGCACTGCCCACCCGACAACGAGACGTTTTCGCGCTGGTTCGAGCACACGGCGCTGTCCACGGTCATGCAGGTGGGAACGAGCTGCAATGATGTGCCCTGGGAGGCGACGGCCGAAAACGGCTTCGACCAAGCGCTGCTCGATCGCTATCGCCAATACGCACGACTGCACTTGCGGCTCTTTCCCTTCTTGTGGAGTTACGCCAAACGCATGCTGACCGATGGGCGGGCCATCATGCGGCCTTTGGGCCTCGCCCACCCGGAGCTGAGCGCTCACCCCAACGACATCTACTTGCTGGGCGACGAGCTGCTGGTCGCGCCAGTTGTGAGCCGCGGTGCGACCACGCGCGAGGTGATCTTCCCCGAAGGCACGTGGGTGCACTGGCTCACCTCGGAGCGCTTCGATGGACCAGCCACGCACCTCGTCGAGGCCCCCATCGGCCGCTTGCCTTTGTTTCTGAAGGCCGACGCGATGGTGCCCCTACTGCGACCGAACATCGACACCTTGGTCGCGACCGAGCAACCAGACAGCGTCGAGTCCTACGCTACCAGCCCCGGTTTGCTCTACGTGCGGGCTGTGGCTGAACAAGACAGCAGCTTCGTGCTCTTCGACGGCGGTGAGATCCGGCAAGCCACGAGCGCTGGCAAGAGCGAGATCGACTATCAGGCCGGTGACGAGCTCAGCGAGGGCGCCATGTTCGAATTGCTCGGTCAGCGGGCGCCGAACACCGTCGAGGTTGACGGAAAACCCGTATCGACGGCGTCCGACCTAGCGAGCCTCGAGAAGGCCGCGAGCGGCTGGTACTACGACGCAAACGAGCAACGCACCTGGCTCAAGTTGCCCCCGCCGAGCAGCAAGGCCACAATCGGCTGGGAGTGAGCGCTTGGCCAATTCGACTTCTCGTCCGCTGCTTTCGACCTGCATGATCGTCAAGAACGAGGAGCGCTGCTTGCCGCGCTGCCTCGACTCCCTCGTCGGCCTCAGCGACGAGTTGGTGATCGTCGACACTGGCAGCAGCGACCGGACGGTGGAAATTGCTCGAGACCATGGTGCCATCATCCTCGAGCACCCCTGGGACGATGACTATGCCGCCGCCCGCAACGTGGGCCTGCGCCGCGCGAATGGCAGCTTCATCCTGTACATCGACGCGGACGAAGAGATCGTGGCTGAGGACCGCGCGCCCCTGCGTGAGATCTTGCTGTCAGGCCAGTACGACGTCATCAACATGCGCATCATCAGCGCGCTCGGAAAAAGCGACAAGACCGCTGTCGAACGCTACATTCGGGTGTTTCGCAACTACCCTGGTGTTCAGTTTCGCTACCGGATACACGAGCAGATCTGGCCCTCCTTGCAGCCTCACCAGCCGCTCGTTCTCGACAGCGCTTTTCGCATCTTGCACCACGGCTACAACGTGGCAGCGGCCGAGCTGAAGAAGAAGCAGCAGCGCAACCTCGATACCGCGCTGCTCATCCTGCGCGACGAGCCCAACAACGGCTACTACCTCTACCACGCTGGCTTCGGCTACTTGACCTTGGGTGAGCCCGAGCAAGCGGTGCGCTGGCTACAACGGGCGCTGCGCTTCACCGAGCCCGGAACCTCCCAGGCGGTCGTCCTCAATGCACTTGCCCAAGCTCACTTCGATCAGAAACAGCTCGACGCTGCCGCAAGTCATTTGCGCGAATCGACACAGCTGTGCCCGCAGCAAATACATGGCTGGGCCCTGCTGGCAGACATCCACCTGACCCAGCAACGTCACGCCGAAGCAGTCACCACTTTGGAGGCTTGTTTGGGGGTGACGGCCAGCGCTTTGCACGCCGACGTTTCGCCCGACCCGGCCACCTTGCGAATGAAGCTGGGACTGTGTCAGTTGCTGACACACAGGCCCGAGCAAGCCGAGAAGAACTTGCAGCAAGCGCTCGAGCTTGGACTGCCCAGCGAGCAGCAGAGCACCACCCAGCGGTATCTGGCAATGGCCAAGCGGATGATGGGAAACGCGTGAGCCCGAGTGCCGACGAAAAGACTTGGGTCAGGGGTCGAAACGCGCCCCGAAGCGAAGGCCCGGTCACGACCCAAACGGGGATGATCGACCATTTTCGGATTCTACGGCGCCTCGGCATGGGCGGAATGGGCGAGGTCTATCTGGCGCGTGACACCACGCTGGGCCGCAAGATTGCGCTCAAGATCATCCTACCCGAGCAGCTGTCCGATCCGGCTGCAGTCGGGCGCTTCGAGATCGAGGCGCGCACAATCGCGCGGTTCAACCATCCCAACATCGTCACCATTCATGCAGTAGGGCAGTACGATGGCCGGCCCTATCTCGCCCTCGAGTACGTCGATGGCGACGATCTGTCGCGGCGCCTGATCGAGCGCCACATGAGTGTCAATGGGGCATTGCGGATCGCTCTGCCCATTGCCCGCGCACTGGCCGAAGCGCATGAGCATGGCGTCCTGCACCGTGATCTCAAACCATCCAATGTGCTCATTGGCGTCGATGGCCGCGTGCGCGTCGTCGACTTCGGGCTGGCCAAGGTCATGGATCACGAAATGCCCTTGAGCACGCAGACGTTCTCCGGGCATGAGCCCCTTGCCGAAGCAAGCCAGAGCTGGGGCGTGGGTACACCCCGGTACATGGCCCCGGAGCAATGGCGCGATGAGGAGTGCACCGCCGCCACCGACATGTGGGCTTTCGGCGTGGTGCTCTACGGCATGCTCGCCCACCGACTGCCCTTCAACGAGACTACGATGGCCGACCAAGCTGCCGCCGTATGCATGCAAGCTCCGCCGCCGATCACCGATTGGGTGGATGTGCCGCCGAGCGTGGCCGAGCTGGTACACGCTTGCCTGGCACAACAGGGCAGCGATCGTCCTAGCGCCCCCGCCGCCATCGAGGTCATCAATGCCCAGCTGGGCCAAGCCCCGAAGCAACGACAAGCCCAGTGCGACAACCCCTTTCGTGGCTTGCTACCGTTCAGTCAGGAGCACGCTGGGCTCTTCTTCGGGCGCGACCGTGAGATTGCCGAGTTCGTCGAGCGGGTGCGCCTACAACCGGTGTTGCCGCTGCTCGGCCCATGCGGCGCAGGCAAGAGCTCCTTCGTACAAGCGGGCGTGATCCCCCGACTCGAGGAGCAAGACGACTGGATTGTGCTCAGAATGCGACCTGGTAACAGGCCGCTGCGCACGCTTGCAGCCCGACTTCTGCAACAGCAGCCAGAGCCACTGGACGATACCGAAGATGCTCGAGCGGACAGCGATGAGGCCAAGGCAGCTTTGGTCGCAGCGCTCAGCTCCCAGCCGATGCGCCTCGGCTCCCAATTGCGCGGCCTTGCCGACCAGCTCTCGGCGCGGGTGCTGCTGTTCATCGATCAGCTCGAAGAGCTCTTCACGGTCAACGAAGATCGCCAGGAGGCCGACCAGTTCTTGGATGCGATCGCCCGCGCTTGTGACGACAGCGCCGATCCGGTGCGGGTGATCTTCACATTGCGTGACGACTTTCTTGGTAGAGCGAGCGCGCGACCTAGCATGCGCGCGGTATTGAGTCGGGTGACCGTGCTGTTGCCACCGGACGAAACTGCGCTGGTGGAGGTCCTCACCAATCCCTTGCGCGTCCTCGGCTACCAATTCGAGGACGACGCAATGGCCACAGAGATGGCGACTGCGGTCAGCGGCAATTCCGCTTGCCTGCCCCTGCTCCAGTTTGCCGGGGCACTGTTGTGGGAACGACGCGACAGCGAACAACGCCTGCTCACGCGACAAGCTTACGCCTCGATCGGAGGCGTCGAGGGGGCCCTCGCCCGCCACGCCGATTCGGTGCTCAGCGGGCTGTCCGAACAAGACCGCCCAACCGCTCGCCAGTTACTGCTGCGCCTCGTTGCGGCCGACTCCACCCGACGCATCGTCCCGCGCGACCAAGCCCTAGCCAATCTGGATCACGGCGAAGCGGTGCTTGCGAGGCTCCGCGACGCCCGCCTGGTGACCGTGCAACAAGCAGACGGGACAGCGCATATCGAGCTCGCGCACGAGTCGCTGCTCACGACGTGGACGACCTTGGCCGATTGGATCGACGATGCCCGCAAGGATCTGCGCTTCCTCGAGGAGCTCGGGCAAGCAGCGCAGTTGTGGGATCGCCGCGGACGTCACGAGACTGAGTTGTGGCGCGAGGCGGCGCTGACCGATGGTGAACGCAGACTGGCGCGCTGCACGACGCCAATCCCCGAGTTGACACGCACCTTCATCGACGCGAGCCGCAACTTGGCACGCAAGGTGCGGCGACGGCGGCGTTGGATCTATGGCTCGGCCCTCGCTGCTGCAGTCATCGTGGCGGTCGGCGCTGTTGCCATCAGCTTGTTCGTCGCCGAGCAACGAGACGTAGCACGTGCTCAGCGCACAGACGCTTTGCGCGAGTCGGCGCGAGCAGCGTGGGCGCGTGGCGATTTCCTGGAAGCGCGGGCCAAGCTTCGCGAGGCGCTCGAGGGTGGTGACTCGACTTCATCACGAGCGCTCTGGTGGCTGCTCGGCCAGCAACCCATGGCCTGGAGCGTCGATACCGGCACCGCCGTCTATGGCGTAGCTTTTTCAATCGATGGCCACACAATCGCCGCTGCAGCGCAGAGTGGAGCCATCTTGTTGTTCGACGCACGCACGCGAGCTCGGCGGGTGTTGCGGGGCCACACCGATCAAGCCATCGGTGTCGCCTTTTCCCCACGCGGCAAGCTCCTCGCTTCGGCGAGCCTCGACAAGACCGTCCGGCTCTGGAATGTCGAGACCGGCAAGTCGGTCGGCGTGCTCGGCGGACACGACAGCGGAGCCCACACCGTAGCTTTCGATCCGAGCGGCGCCCGCTTGGTGGTTGGAGGCTACGATGGTACCGCGCGCATCTACGACGTTGCCAGCCGCAAGCAACGACTCGTCCTGCGTGGCCACAAAGGAGCCGTACGCGGCGTGGCCTTCAGCCTGGACGGAACACTGGTTGCTTCAGCGGGTGCTGACCGCCACGTGCGCCTCTGGGATGCAGCCACCGGAGCAAAGAAGAGCGTGCTGAAGGGACACGAGCGTGAGGTTTATGCAGTAGCGTTCTCGACCGCGCTGCTGGCCAGCGCCAGCTATGACGGCACCTTGAGACTATGGCAACACGATGGCAAAGCGGCAGGCAGCTTGCGGGGCCATAATGTGCCGCTCGCGGGCGTCGCCTTCGACACCAGTGGCCGGCGCGTGGCCGCCTCTTCAGCCGACGGCGCCGTGCTCGTGTGGAACGTGTCCAGCGGCAAGCTCGAGCGCCAGCTTTCGACAGACGGGCAGAGCTTTGGTGTCGCTTTTGGACCCGCCTCAGGGAGGATCGCAAGCACCTCCAACCGGGGACAGGTCGCGCTGTGGGACCTCGCCGTGCCCTCAGCGGTGCAGGGCCAAGAGGGACATCGCTCACAAGTGGGAGGAGCCTCCTTCAGCGTCGACGGCAAGCTCGTGGCCAGTGGTGGTGCCGATGGCGTGGCGCTCGTGTGGGACGTGTCCAGCGGCCGCGCAGTGCGCAGCCTCCGCGGCCACCAAGCCTACGTCGGCGATGCGCTGTTTTCTCCAGATGGCAAGTTGCTGGCCACAGCCAGCGTCGACAAGTCGATTCGCCTTTGGGACGCCCACTCCTTCACAGAGCGCGGCGCTCTGTCCAGTCATCGCTCGGACATCTTTTGGCTCGCCTTCAGCCCGGACGGACAATGGCTCGCGAGCGCCAGCTACGACCGCACGATCAAGCTGTGGAACGTGCAGCAACAGACGCTCACCGCCACCTTGCGCGGCCACCAGGACCGCGTTCGGGGCGTAGCGTTCTCGGCAGACGCAACCCAGCTCGCGAGTGCAAGCTACGACAAGGCCATCGCCATCTGGGATCTTCGCTCGCGACAGCTCGTCAAGCGGCTGCTTGGCCACGAGCATCGGGTGTACGCCGTAGCCTTCACGCCCGACGGCCAACAGCTGGTCAGTGCCAGTTATGATCGCAGCGTCCGGTTGTGGGACATCGCCAGCGGTGAAGGAAAGACCATCGCCAAGCATTCGGGTCGCGTGTATGGCGTGGTGTTCGACCCTAGCGGCAAGCGCGTGGCCACCGCCAGCTCCGACGGCGTAGCGCGAGTCTGGAACCTCGAGGGCGGCGATTCGCTCGCATTGTTGGGTCACCGTGACGAGGTCAACTCGGTGCGCTTCAGTCGCGACAGCACCAGACTGGTCACCGCCAGTGATGACGGTACGGTCCGTGTTTGGAGCGCCAAGACCGGCCTGGCGCTGTGGCATGCGGCAGCCGTGCTCTTGATGGATGACGGCGTCGTGATGCGGTCTCACCTCGGCTGGCGCCGCCTTCCATCCGGCGAGAGCTTCGAACCGTCCGAAGCGCTGATGCTGGCGGTCAGCGATAGCGTTTACGTGTCGCAGTCTGCCGATCGAGAGACCCTGTGTGTACTGCGACGTGACGGTTCGGTGCGGCGCTACCAGCGCAACAGCAGCCAGCTCCCAGGAGCGTGGAAGGTCGACGAGCAGCAGCGCCCCGCCCGTCAGATCATCGCGCTCGGAGGCGCCTGTGTGCTGCGAAGCTCCAACACTGTTGGTTGGCTCGACAAGTCCGGCGCCCGGCCCGTCAAAATAGAAGGTAGCGCTCAAGCACTGGGACGAGGCGCCCAGGGCGTGCTCGTCGCCGCTGGGGATTACGCCTGGAAAATCGACAACAGCGGCGTGGCAACGCTAAAGCGAAAAATCGACCTCGGCGCCACCGCCATCGGTCACAGCGGCGAGCAGCTCGCGGTGGGCTTTTCGGATGGCAGCGTCGAGCTGCACGGTAACGACGGCTCCAACATCGTGCTCGACAAGACACCGTCGAGCTCGGTCGAACGAATCGCTGCGGGACCCGCCAACACGCTGATTGTCGGGCACGGCAATCGAGCGTTGGGCGTGTGGGATGCAACAAGCGGACGGCTCTTGGCCAGCGCGCGGCTGCATGGACCGGTGGTGCACTTGGTGCTCGACGGCAAGGTCTTGCACGCAGCAAGCGAGCTCGGCCAGCACTTGCGTTGGGACCTGGCGCCCCTGGAGATGGACCGCTGCGCGCTCCTGCGCGCCATATGGAAACGCGTCCCGGTGGTATGGCGCGACGGCCGGGTCGTGCTGACGCCGCCACCCAAGCACCCCTGCCACACCAACTGAGCAGCAGAGGCGGACGCGGCCGCGGACTCGGACTCGGACCCGGACTCGGACTCGGACGCGGACTCGGACCCGGACGCGGACGCGGACTCGGACTCGGACGCGGCTACTTACGCTTGCCCGTAACCTCGATCGCCCGCAGCTTGCTCTTGGCCAGCGCGTAATGCGCCTCGATGTCCTTGCGCCGCTTTCGCCAGATGTTCTTGCGCTCGCCGGGATCGGTCGCCAAGTCAAACAGCTCTTTTTGTGCGCCCCGAGAAATGATCAGCTTCAGATCATCCTTGATGAAAGCCCGGCGGGCTTCGTTGTAAGGACCGGCCGGCATGTCGACCAAGATGTCGCGCTTGGGCGGGCGCTGGCCTGGTATGGCGAGCACCTCACCGACGAGCGATTGGCCTGAGATGAAGTCGCTGGACTTGGCGTCCGCTGCCTCTCTGCTCGGCGGTAGCGGCAGCCGAAGCAGCTCGAGCATGGTGGGCACCAAATCGATCAAGCTGCGCCGCGGTTTGACGCGCAAGGCGGCAGCGCCCGGCACGTGGATGATCAAAGGTACGCGGATCAGCACCTCCCACAGCTCGACGCCGTGTCGCCACATCTTGTGCTCATTGAACGCCTCGCCGTGATCGCTGGTGACGATGATGCTCGTGCGTTTGGCCCAGCTGGCTTTGCCAATGTGGTTGAGCAAGCGGCCGACATGCAGATCGGTGAACGCAACCTCACTGTCGTAGAGGTCGCGCGCTGCACTGCCAAAAGCAGGCACCTCGGGGTGCGCTTTGTAGTCAGCGTGGGGATCGAGATAGTGGACCCAAAGGAAGAATCGTCCGTCGGCAGGCTGCTTGTCGAGCAGCCTGATGGCCGCATCGGTGATCGTCGCGCTGGTCACCGTGGTGTCCGTTGCCCACTTGGCACCTTCGGGAGGGGCGGCGCTCAGATCGAGCTCATCAAAGCCGCGCTCCAAGCCGCCGAATTTTCCGAAATAGCGGTGACCTTGGACGCTTATCGTGCGGATGCCGGCGCGCTGAATGCGCTCTGCGACGAAGGTGTCCTCTTTGGAGAACGTGTTGAAGTGTCCCCAGTTGCGATGGGTCTCGACGCCGTACTTGCCAATCAGCATCGGGCCCACGCTCTTGCCGGTGTAGGAGGCTAAGGCATAGGTCTTCTCGAAGACCGCCGAGCGCTTCGCGAGCGCGTCGAGGTGCGGACTGATTGCCCGCTTGTAGCCCATGAAACCCATGTCGTAGCGCAGCGTGTCGATGGTGATGAGCACCAAGTTGCCCTTGGCGGGCAGGCCCTTCAGGCGGCTGGGCTTGGCGCTCGAGCTGGAGCTGCTGGTGGCGCTGGCAGTCGGCTTCAAGCCGCTGAAAGACAGATCGGTGCCCGAGCAATCTTCGTCGATCCCATTGTCTGGCACATCATCGACGGCAGGGCCGATCGCTGCGTTGCTGTCGTCGCAATCGCCGCCGCCGAACCAGCGACTGGCCCCATCTCCGTCCCGGTCTCCGAGCTTGCGAAGCAACGCCAGCGATCGTGCTGCCACCGGAGCGCCGCGCTCGATCACCCGACCGAGATCAGAATTGCTGTTCAACGTTGCCGACGCGCTGAGGGTGAGTGCCAACGGCAACAATGCCACCAGAGCCGCATGGTAGGGCCTGAGCCAGCCGAGCAGCGGCGGCGCCAAGTACACCGCCACGGCCAAAGACAACAAGGCGCTCGGCGCGCGCAAGTCGAGCTCCTGCCGCTTGAAGATGCCGTAAATGCCGAACAGACCGCCCTCACCGGAGACCGTTCCGCGCAGTATCCCGTAGCCGATCAACAGCGCCACGAGCAGCACGGCTAGTGACAGCGTAACTGCGGGATCGACCCAGCCCGACCAAGCGTTGCGCCAGATCGCGAGTCGCTGTCGAAGTGGTGGCGTGAGCGCCAACACGATCATGATGGTGAGCAACGCCAGCGCTGCTGATCCGCAGGCGATGGCTGCGCCCACTACGAGAGGCGATGCTTCGAGGGCGAGCAGAACCCGGGCCAGCTGTGCGCTGAATGTGGCCCAAGCAAACAGCCCCAAAGCTGCCAACGGTACGAAGGCGGCGTGATCGGCGGGTCGGCCCGCGCCTCCATCCCGTAATCGCTCCAGTAGCCCCCCGATGGAGGGCTCGGCTCGTGGATGCACCACCCAGCTTGCCGCGCCGATCAGCAGGCCCACCACCAAGGTCAGTGGAACCAACAGGCCTGCATCGACCAGCAGGGTCGTCGACAGGGCTGGCGCCGGATCGATGCCGCGTCGGGCCCAGGTGCCGTCCAACAGCGAGAGCACCACGCCGCCGAAGCTACCTACCAAAGCGCCGAGTGCGAGACGTCGTCTCAGCGGCTCGCTTCGCCGCCAGCGACGACCCCATTGGCTGCCGTGGCGGGAAGGAGGCGCGCTGCTGGAAGCGGGGCGCCTGAGGCTCGACGCAGCGCTCGGGGCCGAGGCGAGCTCGGACTCCTGTGGCGGAGGATCGGAAGTCGCGCCGGGACTTGGCAGCGGCGGCTCTGAAGCCGCTCGATCGCCACCGCCAGTCGGCCTGTCGTTGCCACCTTCGCTGTCCATGTTCTCCGGCTCGCTCACTTCGACTCAGAAGGCTTACGATCTCCGCGCGCTGACGCCAACGGGTGAGCAGCGTCGTACACCGAGATGAGCCCTTCGATGGACGTGTGGGTATAGCGTTGGGTGACGGACAAGGAGCCGTGGCCGAGCAGCTCTTGAATGGATCGCAAGTCAGCCCCGCCATCGAGCAAATGGGTGGCGCAGCTGTGGCGCAGCGCATGCGGGTGCAAGTCTGCCCGTCCTGCTCCTAGAACACCATAACGCTTGACCAGCTCCTGCACGCGTCGCGGTCCGAGCCGTCGCCCGCGGCTCGACAAGAAGAGCGCTTTGTGGGCGTCGTCGTCGCTCGTCTTGGTGAGCAGCTCAGGGCGCCGCGGCACATAGCGGCCGAGGGCGGTCAGGGCGTGGCTGCCGAGGGGCACGAGGCGCTGCTTGTTGCCTTTGCCTATCACCCGGGCGGTGCCCATGGGTCGCTCGCCTTCGAGCTCGATCTGCTCGACATTTAGGCCAACCAGCTCCGAAACGCGTAATCCGCCGCCGTAGAGAAGCTCCATGATGGCCCGGTCACGCAGGCCGATGAGCGTCTCGTTGGGGGTTTCGATCACTTCGCTCATGGCTTCGGCGTCGAGAAACACCGGCATCGGACGACTGAGCTTGGGCATGCGCAGCTCGGCGGCGGGATTGCGGGTGAGCAGTCGGCGGCGCTGCAAGTGTCGAAAGAAAGCACGAATCGACGCGATCTTCCGGCTGAGCGTAGCGGGCTTTTGCCGCTCGGCGAGCTGCCCCAACCAGCGGCGCAGCATGGGCAGATTCAGATCGCTCAGCTCGATCTCGCGCTCGAGTCGACCACATGCAAAGCGCAACAGCTGGGTCAGGTCGCGCCGGTAAGCGGCCACCGTGTGAGGCGAAGCGCGACGTTGGTCCCGCAGTTGCGTCAAGAAGCTGTCGACCAATCGGGCGGCCTCACCGCTGCTGCTGTGTGCAGATACTTCGATAGGTAATGATATGAGTCAGCCAGCCTTGCGGGGCCAACTATGGCGGGTGCTATTTGGCTTGTTCTTGGGCCTCGTCTTCTTGCGCTTGTTGGGCGAGGAAGGCCTCACGGTGCCGCTCGAGATCGGCTGTGTTGTCGCGCATGGCACGCTCTCGCGCCTCGCGGGCATGGGGACCGTAGACGCCCAACGGGATCTCTTCAGGGTCCTTGGGTGCCCGGTAGAGCGGCTGGGTTTGCCCAGGTGGAATGAAGCGGAAGGTCAACGTCGCGAAGCTGTCCGTGGAGCCTTCGAATTCGCAGGTGTGTCGAATCGATCCGGTCGACTCAGCCTTGCACGCATCGACACACAAGCCGCAGTACATGCACTTGCCCATGTCGATGTCGAAACGCGTCATCTCCTGCTTGCGCGTTTCGGGATTCTTCTTCAAATCGATCGCGATGCACTCGATGGGGCAGACTCGCTCACAGCGTCGGCATCCGGTGCAGATATCCATCTGCACTTCCAAAAAACCCCGAAAGCGTGGGGGCAGGGTCTCGGTGATCGGTCTTTCGATTCGATCGGGGTACTGCACCGTGATGGGCTCCCGCATCAAATGCGAGAAGGTCACCGCCATCCCTTCCAAAATGGTGTTGGCCGAGGTCGAGATGCTCTTGAAATACTGGGCGATGTCCATCGGGTGCCTCCGATCTCGGGAAAGGCCAAACAAACCTTCCCCAACGTGAGGTTACAAGAACGATAGCAAAGATTTGAGGCGTCGGCACCCCACCGACACGGCCAGCATGGTCGCTTGACGTCTCGGTTGATGGGTGCGCATCTTCGGCTCGCCATGGCTGATGTGAATGCAAACCGAAATGACGACAGTGGGGCCGCGGGGCAGCTCAGCTTCGAAGGGACGTTCACCGCGCTGGTCACGCCCATGACGGCTGGCGGCGAGCGTGTGGATTTCGAGGCGCTCGAACAGCTGGTAGAGGATCAACTGGCGGGCGGAGTAACCGGTTTGGTGGCCTGTGGAACGACGGGGGAAACGCCTACGCTGAGCGCCGCTGAGCAACGCGCCGTGATTGAGCGCGTCGTGCGCTGCGCCGCCGGGCGCGCCCCTGTGGTGGCTGGCACAGGCAGCAACGATACTCGCAGGAGCATCGAGACATCGCGGACAGCACTCGAGGTCGGGGCTGCTGGCGTCATGATTGTGATGCCCTACTACAACAAGCCTTCGCAGCAGGGCATGTGTGCCCATGCGGTGACCATCGCCAGCGCTGTCGAGGCACCGATTCTGCTCTACAACGTGCCGGGTCGCAGCGTCGTCGATCTCAGCGCCGAGGCCACCGAGCAGATCTGCGCCGCAGCCGACAACGTCGTCGCAATCAAGGACGCAACTGGCAATGTGCTGCGCTGCCAGGAGCTCAAACGCCGGCTCGGCGATAGGCTCACGGTCATGAGTGGCGACGACGGGCTCACTTTGGCGATGATGGCGCTGGGCGCTCGCGGGGTGATCAGCGTCAGCTCCAACGTGCTGCCCGAAAAGGTGAGCGATGTGACGACGCGCATGCTGGCTGGCGATCTCGTTGCTGCGCGGGCGGCCCACTTCGCCCTGCTGCCGTTTCACGAGCTGATGTTCGTCGAGCCCAATCCGGTGCCAGCCAAGACCGCCTTGAGCCAGCTCGGCAAGATGAGGGCCGATACGCGTCCCCCGCTTTTGCCAGCCAGTGACAGCACCCGTCAGCGAATCGCTGCAGCCCTCGAGGAGCACGGGCGCAAGCCTGGTTGAGCCATGAAGCTAGACGACGGACATGCGGGTCATCGGTGCGATCGACTCGAACGACAGTCCCGTGCTCGGTCGCGATCTGGGCGAGCTGTCCGGGGTGGGCACCATGGGGGTCGCGATCAGTGCCGATCTTTCTTCGGGGCTGCTCGGTGCCGACGTTCTCGTCGACTTCTCAATCGCTTCGGCTTTCGATGGCATGTTGCGCGCGGCCATGCATCAAAAGGTGGCCGTGGTCAGCGGAACGACCCGGCTGAGCACTGAGAGCGAAGCGCTGATGGACAAGGCAGCCGGCAAGATCCCGCTGCTCTGGGCGCCGAACATGAGCGTTGCGGTGCACGTGCTCGCTCGCTTGGCGCGAGAAGCCATCAAAGCCCTCGGCGACGGCTACGACGTCGAGGTGGTCGAGGCGCACCACAACCGCAAGGCCGACGCGCCGAGCGGCACGGCGACCTTCTTGGTGCAGGCGGCCCAGCAAGCTCGCGGCGAGCTAACGCCGACCCATGGACGGGAGGGCGAGGTCGGCGCGCGCAAACCCGAGGAGATCGGCGTGCACGCCATGCGTGGTGGGGGCATCGTTGGTGACCACTGCGTTCACTTGATGGGTGCTTTCGACCGATTGGAGATTGGCCATCGCGCCATGAGTCGCGAGCTGTTTGCTCAAGGAGCATTGCGCGCGGCGCGCTGGATCGCAGGCAGGGCACCGGGACGTTACAGCATGGCCGATGTGCTCGAAGGAACGTGAGGAAGCAGTGAGCGACAAGCGCGATCTATTGTTCGAGATTGGTTGTGAAGAGTTGCCGGCGTCCTTCGTCGAAGCCGCTTTGACAGCGTTGCCCGGTCTTTGTGAGAAGCAGCTGGCATCACTGCGACTCGATCACGATGGTGTGCAAGCCCTGGGCACACCCAGGCGTTTGGCGGTGGTCATCAGCGGACTGGCTACGGCGCAGCCCGATCTCGAGGAGCAGGTGACGGGCCCGCCGGTCAAAGCGGCGTTCAGGGATGGGCAACCGACCCGAGCAGCGCAAGCCTTCGCCGCCAAGCTAGGCTGCGAGCTGTCCGCGCTCGAGCGGGTGATGTTGCCGAAAGGTGAATACCTCAGCGGGATGCGCCGCGAGCGTGGGCGACCGACTGCTGAGCTGCTGCCCGAGGCGCTCGAAGCCATCGCTCGGGCGATTCCATTTCGTAAATCGATGCGTTGGGGCTCGGGCGATCTCAGTTTTGGTCGGCCGGTGCGCTGGCTGCTCGCGCTGTTCGGTCAGCAAGTGCTCGAGCTCGACCTCGGCGCCATCAAGAGCGGGGCAGTTTCCTTTGGTCATCGATTCCTGCACCCCGGCGAAGTGAGGATTGAAGCGCCGTCGTCCTATGTGGACGCCCTTCGCGGAGCACGGGTGCTGGTCAATCCAACTGAGCGCGCCGCGCTGATGAATCAACGCTTGGTGCAGGCAGCTGAAAAAGCTGGTGGAACGCTCATCGAAGACGCATTTCTCGTCGCTGAGAATGCTTCGTTGGTCGAGGATCCGCAGGTCATCGTCGGCAGCTTCGACGCGATGTTCCTCGAGCTACCCGAAGAGGTCATCCTAGAGGTGGCGCGCGGTCACCAGCGCTATTTCGGCCTGCGTGGCCAGGACGGAGCGTTGTTGGCCAAGTACTTGGCGGTGGTGAACACGGCGGAAGCGCCCGATACCATCGCTGCAGGTAACGACCGGGTCATGCGTGCACGCCTTGCCGATGCGCGTTTCTTCTATGCTGAAGATCTCAAGCGCCCGCTGTTGGAACGACGTCAACAGCTCGATGCGGTGGTCTTCCAGAAACGGCTCGGCAGCGTGCTGGCCAAGGCGTCACGCATCGAACAGCTCAGCGGGGCGCTCGCCAAGAGCCTAGAGCAGCCTGACGAGACTGTCGCGGCCGCTCTTCGTGGCGCGCATCTGTGCAAATGCGATCTGGTTTCCTTGATGGTTGGCGAGTTTCCCGAGCTGCAAGGCGCAGTGGGCAGCGCTTATGCTTTGGCTCAAGGCGAGTCGGAACAGGTCGCCCAGGTGGTGCGTGAGCACGTGCGGCCCAAAGGGGCTGCCGATGCTCCGGCTCCAACGGTTGCGGGTGCGGTCGTGGCTTTGGCTGATCGGCTGGACAGCTTGGTCGGTTGTTTCGGTATCGGCCAAGCGCCCACTGGTGCCGCCGATCCCTACGGGCTGCGTCGTGCATGTATCGGCAGCCTCAGAACCATGCTCGCCCATGATTTCGATCTGAGCTTGTCGGAAGCGCTGACCGCAGCGCGCAATGGATACGAGACAGCAGGTGTGAGCCTCGATCTGGATCACGCGGGCTTGCTCGAGCGTCTGAGCAGCTTCTTTCGGGATCGCTTGCGCGGGTTGCTCAGCGATGGTCTTCCGGGCGACGTCGTCGACGCGGCGCTGGGTGTTGCAGCTGACCGGCCGGTGGACGCACGTGCACGTGCGCGCGCCATCGTCCAGCTCGCACCAACGGTACGCGCTGGAGTGGGAGAAGTTTTCAAGCGCGCCAGCAACATTGCCAAAACAGCGCCTGAGGGCGAGCCTGAGCTGGGCAGCGAGACGGCCGAGCGCGCTCTTTTCGAGGCCTTCTTTGCGGTCAAAGACAAGCTCGAGCAAGCTTGCGGGAGCGGCGATTATGGCGCGGCATTCGAGCAGGTTGCTGCTCTGGCACCGAGTCTCGCCACCTTCTTCGACGAGGTGCTGGTCATGGCTGAGGACGAGGCGGTGCGGGCCAATCGGCTTCGCCTGATGCGCTCCATCAGTGATACCTGCAGCAGTTTGGCGCGGCTCGACTTGCTCGCCCCGGCGAGCTGACTGGGCCGCGCTCCGACGCGCTGGCTGCCCGGGCCCACCCACCAACAGTGGGGGCAGCGAGGAGCAATTCTGGAACTGAGCAAACAGGAGCTGCCACCAACAATAGCCGCCGTGCCTCGCAGGCAGCG
>CAZRGL010000184.1:11204-17586 GCA_964599485.1 uncultured Polyangiaceae bacterium | reverse complement strand
CATCAGAAAAGCGGCCCGGGCCATGTAGCCGGTGTCCTCGAGCAACGCCAAACCGAAGAACAGCAGCAGAATGTTGGGCACGAAAACGATCACGCCGCCGACGCCACCGATCAAACCGTCGATGATCAGCGAGCGAAGTGGCGACTCAGCGCCCGCTGGCCAGAGGCTGTTGACCCAAGCTCCAAGCCACCCGAAGCCAGCTTCGATCCATCCCATGGGTAGCTCCCCCACGGTGAAGGTGAGCCAGAAGACCGCGTACATGACGAACGCAAATATCGGCAAACCGATGAGCCGATTGGCGAGCAACGCGTCCACCCGATCGGATGCGGCGCGCGAGTCCGCCCTCGCCTTGCGCAGCATGACCTCCTTGAGCAAACCATCGACGAAGCCAAAGAACCGCTCGGTGACGAACAGGTCGACGTCGAGACCGGTCTCGGCCTCTAAGAGCGCGCGCTGCCTGGCCGCTTCTTCCAGGGCCGCACCGCTACCTTCTTGTTGCTCGAGCTGCGCGATGACGAGCTCGTGACCGGTCAACAGCTGTGTTGCTGTCCACGCCCGCGCGTCGAGCCGCTCGCCCGGCTCGAGATGCTCGACGATCGATGCGATCGCACGATCGAGCCGCTCGCCGAGCACGACGCGGTGGGTAGCGCCAGGCCGACCTAGGGCCTCGACGATGGCCGCTTTGAGCTCGTCGACACCTGTGCCTTTGTGCCCCACGGTTTCGACCACAGGAATGCCCAACAAGGCGCGCATCTGGTCGAGATCGAGCTGCTGTCCGGCGCGCTCGGCCTCATCACTCATGTTGAGACAAAGCACGGCTCTGACTCCGATCTGCATGACCTGAGCAAGCAGCACCAGGCTGCGTTTGAGCGCCGTAGCATCGACGACCACGACGACTACGTCGTGGCGGCCGCTGAGCAGCTCGTCTTGGGCGATGCGTTCTTCAGGCGAAAAGGACCTGAGGCTGTACGTGCCGGGCAGATCGACCAGCTCGATGTCTTCTTCGTCGATCGAAAAAGTGCCGGTGCGCTTCTCGACGGTAACGCCCGGGTAGTTGCCTACGTGCTGGTGCGCGCCGGTCAGGGCGTTGAACAGCGATGTCTTGCCAGCGTTTGGATTGCCGCCGAAGGCAACGCGGATCTGTTCAGAGTCATCCCGTTCGAGCAATTTCGAAGCTTGTTGTTGAGAAACCATGAACGTCAGGCGCGTCTATCTTGAGGAAGAAACTCTGCTTTAGGTTCTCCCCCCCACGCGGCACGTTAGTCCAGGTTGACGAGAACCGCTTTGGCCTCGGCTTGTCGCAACGCCAACTGCGTCCCATCGAGGCGAACCCAGACGGGATCGCCACCCGGCGCCATTCGGATCACCTCGAGGGAAGCCGACGGCAGAATGCCCATATCGAGGAGCCGTTGCCGAATACTGCCGCGCGCATTGACATGACTGACCACGGCCGATTGACCCGCCTTCAAATCGTTCACGCTCATGGTCGGCAGCTCTCGCACGCTCGCCCGCGGCGCCTCGACGGCGGCACAGTCATCGCTATTGGGATCGGCCGCCGTGCAGTGCGCCGGACAGCCCGGAGCGCCGTCCTGCGAGAGCGAGCAGCGATGAAACACTGACAAGAAGTCGGACTGCCCTTGCGGGCACACCTGCAAGAACTCCAGGAAGCGCACCAACCGATCGAGGCCTTCGTTGCTCAGCCCGTGCTCCATCGCGCAGGCGTCCTTGTCGGCAACCTCAGCAGACATGCCGAGCACATCACCAAAGAACTTCGACAGGACCTTGTGCCGAGCGTAGACACGACGCGCCGCCTGCATGCCTTCGGCGGTCAAGTTGACGTACTCGCGCTGGCGGTACTCGATGAGCCCCGAATCGCGCAACCGCTTCAGCGCCGGTACCACCGATCCGGTGCGGACACCGCGGGCCTTGGCGATGTCACGCACCCGTGTGTAGGACTGATCGCGTAGCAACAAGTAGATCGCTTCGAGATAGTCCTCGAGTGATGTGCTGAGGCTAGCGTCGGCTGGAACCACAGGTGTCGCCGTCATCTTATAGACATGTCTACCAACAGTAGACTGTCTAGTCAAGAACTAGACTCTCTTAAGTATAATACTCTCAGTATCATCTTCCTACTGTGGGCCTCTCAGTGTATTATATTCATTAGAATATATTCAGCGACCCGTCTGACTCTTGTTTTCCGCCAAGCGCATGCTAACGCCACTCGACTGCGTGATAGGGTCGCCTTCGTGAAGCTGTTCAAGACCCGCACCCGCGTACGTTACGCAGAGACGGACGCCTCGACCATCGTCTACTACAACAGCTACTTCCTCTATCTCGAGCTGGGTCGTATCGAGATGTTTCGCGAGCTAGCCTTGCCCTACGATCGGCGGCTACCCATTGCCGAAGCGGGCTGCCGCTACATCGCCCCGGCGCGCTTCGACGACCTGTTGGAGATTCACTCCTTCGTCGCTGAGCTGCGCAGCAAAGGTTTCCGAATCGGGGGACGCGTTCATCGCGTGGGTGAGGACGGCAACCTCGAGCTACTAGCAGAGGGTTTCACAGCCATGGTCACTGTGGGGGAGGACCGCAAGCCGGTCACCTTGCCAGCGCGATTTCGTGATGCGTTCGGAACGCCTGGCGACTGATCGCGTCGCGTGGGCCGCCGTTCCAGACCTGCTTCTTGACTGCGGCTAGAGGAACTTTGCGCTACAAGTCTCGCGATTGCTTAGTTGAACAGAGGCCCGCAACGTCGACGCCAAACAGTTGGTTCGCTCGATGTGAGGGGCCGCTCCAGGGGGTACGAATGGCTGCTCAGTTTGTAAACGTTGGTCGCATCGCCTTCTTGACGATGACTGGACTAGGGCTGGCACTAGCCGTCGCATGCCACGCTCCAGCCGATCCGCCTGCCTCAGAGCCGTCGCCAGCGCCGCAAGGCCAGACCACGGCGCCTGCTACGCAGCTTGGCTCGGAGCTGGATCTGGGCACGTTGATGCGGCAGGTCCACTTCGCATTCCGGCGTGACGCCAGCACAGGTCAGCTTGCTGGCGGACACCTGAGCTACCAGACCCAGATCAGCGAGACCGGCGTCGTACGGGTCGTGCCCATCGCGCAGCAACGCGACTCCTCGGACGAGCCCCTGGAGCGCCGCAAAGGTGCTGCTCTTGGGCTAGAGACGGTAGCAATCGTGCGAGGCGAGCAGCCCATCGCACACGGCCGCGCGACCGTGCAGCTCGAGAAGCGAGGCGCGGTGGCAATCACGCGCGGCGCCGCGATCGAGCGGATCGAAAACCAAGAGGACGGCGCCGCCCAGAGCTGGTCTTTCGCAAGCGCTCCCAAGGGCCAGGGCGCGCTCGAGATACGGGTGAAGACATCCGGGCTCGCCTACGTCGAGCAGAGCCCCCAGGGTTTGCACTTCGCCAATCCTGGTAGCGAGCTAGGTCTTCGCTACTCACTGGCAACCTGGATCGATGCCGATGGACGCCGCACGACCATCGCGCCGCGCTTCGAGCGCGGGCACATCAGCATCACCGTTCCCGCTGAGGTGATGAGCAAAGCGGTCTACCCCGCGGTGCTCGATCCGATCATCTCAGCAGAATACGACACCGATGCGCCCGTTTATGTAGCCTCGGACTGGAGCACCGACGACATCGACTTGGCCTTCAACGGCACCGACTACCTGGTCGTTTGGGTCGACAAGCGAAGCGGCGGGCCCGACATCTACGGCGCACGCGTTGGCAAAGACGGCAAGGTGCTCGACGAAACCGGGATTGCCATCTGCACCGACGACGCGGCCCAAGATGAGCCCACAGTCGCAGCGCTGGGGTCTAGCTTCTTGGTGGTTTGGGAAGACGGCCGCAAAGGCAAGTCCACCGACTTGTACGGTGGCCGGGTCAACAGCTCAGGCAGCGTCCTCGATGGCTCTGGCAAGGTCATCGTCGATACGGACGAAGACGTGACCCACCCAGCGCTGGCGGGCGGCACCAACAAGTGGTTTCTCACCTACGTCTACGGAGACTGGAACGATGACATCAAAGGCAATTTCATCACTTCGTCCCTGTCTACGAGCGGCGGGTTCAACCTCGACAGCAACCAAGACTACAAGGGACCGCCGCGGGTAGCGGCCAGCAAGAACAGCTTCCTCGTCGCCTACACGCGCGGAGCCCAAGACACGCTGGATGTCAGGGCGGTGCTGGTGTCATCCGAAGGCGCCATCGTGGATTCCAACTACATCTCCAACAAGGTGGGCGTCGCTGAGTACGCGCCCGCAGTGGGATCCGACGGCACCGACTTTTTGGTCAGCTACACCGAGACCAGCGGGCCCAACTCCGACATTCACGCCAGGCGCGTCTCGTCTGCAGGAACGGTGATTGACTCCAGCCCGATCATCGTCACCTCCGACGGCAACCAACCGGAGAGCGCCTCGGACATCGCCTTCGACGGAACCAACTACGTGCTGAGCTGGGCCGATTTCGGCATCGTCGTGGCCTGGCATGGGCGCATCGCGACCGATGGCACACTGCTCGATCCGGTCGGCGGCATCACCCTGGGCTTGGGCAAGCCGCGAATCGAGACGGATGGGGTCAACACGCTGGTCGCCATCAACAGGTACAGCAAGGTGACCGCAGTTCGTTTGGCGCCGGACGGCAGCCACCTGGACGATCGATCCGCCCTTCGCCGTCTCGAAGGCTGCCAACGAGCAAGTCACGCCCGCGCTCGCCTTCGACGGCACCAACTACCTGGCGGTTTGGTCCGATCAACGCACAGACGACGAGACGGACATCTACGGCGCGCTCGTAGCCCAAGACGGCACCGTTTTCGAGTCCAAGGCATTTGCTATCTGCGATGCCGCCGAAGACCAGCTCATGCCTGACGTCGCGTTCGACGGAAGCAAGTACTTGGTGGTGTGGATCGACCAGCGCGCGGGCTTCAACAACGATGCCTTGTGGGGCACCCAAGTCAGCCTCGAGGGCAAACCGACCAGCACCAGCGGCGTGTCCTATGCAGCCTCGGTGCAGCTTCCCCCGAGCTTGGCTTCGAACGGCGCCACCACATTGCTCACCTACGCCGATAGCGGCAACATCCTCGGCATACGCATCGGCCAGGACGGCGTAGCGCTCGATCAAACACCCATCGACATCAGCTCGGCCACGAACACGCAAACCGATCCCGATGTGGCCTCGAACGGCACGGGCTACTTGGTTGCCTGGACCGACTACCGCGACGACATCGCTGGCGACATCTACGCTGCTCGGATCAGCGCAGCCGGCACCGTTAGCGATGCGGCGGGAGTGGCTGTTGCGGCATTGGCAAAGGGACAAAGCTCCCCTGCGGTCAGCTCCAATGGCGTCGACTATATGGTGGCGTGGACGGATTATCGAGGCGCGGACGCCGACATCTATGGTGCGCGCGTCGGCTCCGATGGCGTGGTTGCTGACGCCAACGGAATCGCGATCTCGACCGCCGCTGGCGACGAGACCAAGCCCGCGCTCAGCTACGACGGTCACTACTGGGCCGCCGCGTGGCAAGACGAGCGCGGCGACGACGTGGACATCTACGGCACCTGGCTCGATGGCGCCACGGTGCTCGATTCGAAGGGTGTTTCCATCAGCGCCACCAAGGGCGACGATCTCGAGCCCGCATTGGTTGGCGAAAACAACGGGCGTAGCATGGTGGCCTACCGGCGTTTCGATTCGGCGCCCACCGTCACGCGCGACCGCGTCAAGATGCGCTTCATCGGCTACCTGGGAATCGAGGGGGACGACTGCAGCCAAGGCGGCGATTGTTTCACCGGTTTCTGCGCAGACGGCGTGTGTTGTGACAAGTCCTGCGGTGGCAGCGACAGCACCGACTGCCAAGCCTGCAGCAAAGCGGCCGGCGCTTCGGTCGACGGCACCTGCACCGTTCTGGCTGCCGGCGCGGTCTGCCGCGCCGGAGCGCACGATTGCGATGCGGATGAGGTTTGCGACGGCAACACGGGCGACTGTCCTGCCGACGCCGCGACCGAGGACAACACCCCTTGCGACGACGGCAACCTGTGCACCGACAGTGACGTCTGCACCTCGGGCAGCTGTGCAGGCACGACCAAGAGCTGTGAGGCCACCGACGCCTGCCATCTAGCTGGAAGCTGCGATCCGGCTAGCGGCGTGTGCTCCGATCCGCTGGCGGAAAATGGCACGACCTGCCCTGACGGCAGCTGCACCGATGGTGCGTGCGTTCCGGCCAAGCCGAAGCCCAAAGATGACGAGGACAGCGGCTGCGGATGCCGTGTTGTCGGCGCGCGTCAGCAGCGCGGCGCGAATTTGGCAGCGCTGGCACTGCTGCTGATGGCTGCTGGGCTCAGCCGGCGGCGCCGCCGCCCGCCCCCGGGGTGATGAGCCGGCAC
>CAZRGL010000184.1:0-11194 GCA_964599485.1 uncultured Polyangiaceae bacterium | reverse complement strand
GGGGGCCGGCCCGGGGGGGGGGGCTTTTGGGGCCCGGGGGCCCGTGGGGGTGGGGCGGGGGGGGCGCCCGGGGGGGCCGCCCCGCCGGCCACGTGGGTGATGAGCCTCAACAAGCGCTCTTCCACGCGCGGCCAGGTGTAGTCATGCTCGACATAATTGCGACCCGCCTCGCCGACGCGCTCTTGTTGTGAGCGCGTTGCGAGAAGCGTGACCAACTGGCTGCAGAAATCATCGGGGCCGCGATAACTGAAGCCGCCGCCGCTGCGCTCGATGTGACCCGCCGTCACAGCGCAAGCGCCCTGCACTGCAACCGGCCGGCGAAATGCCCAGGCCTCGAGGATGGCGATGGACAAGCTCTCGAAGTAGCTCGGCAAAACGAAGGCCGCGCATTGACTCATCAGCTGCAGCTTGCGCTCGTCTGAGACGAAGCCCTCGAAGATGATATCGCTTCGCTCCGGAATGCGCGCCCCGCCATCGGCCCCCGCCAACCTCAACACCAGGTCGCTGCCGCGGTGGTCACCGCGCTCCGTGCTGATGACGGCACTAGCGTGGCGTGCTTTGAAGGCGGCAAAAGCCTCGCACAGATCCTCGACGCCCTTGTTGCGGTCGATACGGCCCATGTAGAGCAAGAACGGCGGCCCTTCGATGGCGCCGTCGGGCGGCTGTACGCTCAAATCGATACCAAAACCGAGCGTCTCATCGAAGCGGTCAGCGATGACGAACTTCCGATCGACGAACTGCCGCTCTTCTGGGGTGAGAAAGCCGAAGGCGCGCGCCCTGTCGAACAGCTCCTGGTAGGTCTGGAGGTGAATTGGCGGCTCGTCGTGCGCAGTCGGGATGAGCGCAGCCCGATCGGCGACTTCGGAAAATCCCCGCACGGTCGTGTAATAGAGGTAGGTCACGAACAGGTAGGCGTCATAAGCCTCTGGCGCCGTCCGCAGCCTGCGCACCAGCCCTGGCACCACCGGGCCTTGGCTGTACACCCAAGGGTCCTCCAGCAAGCGTGGATGCGGTCGCTTCATGATCAAGCCCGAGGCCAAGGACTGCATCCAACCGATGCGTTCATGAGGCACCGAAAAACGCTCGATCCGCACACCATTGAGGCGATCGACACCGGCGCAGTACTCGTTCTTCCAGCTGCGGTAGTCGATGGCGCAGCTGGTCAGCACGGCCACCTCATGAATCTCTGGTCGAGCGACCAGCCGCTCGGCAAAAAGCCGTGTGAGCAGCTCCGCCCCACCGTTGACTTCCATGCCGTAGCGCTGAACGACGAAAGCGACTCTCACGTTTCCCTACCCTCTTGCGCGCCGAGGTTAGCACGCGGCGCTCGTTGGCGGCTGTCTCTGCCGGCTCGGTCTGTAATACACTCTGCGGTGGTGTTGTTGTGATGCTATCGATGCGAATAGCTGGCGCAGCGTTGCTCGCCATGTCGCTCACGCTGTTCAGCTGCGGCGGTAAGGCCACCCTCGACGACGGCATCGGCGGCGGAGCGACGAGCACGGCGTCGACCGCCAGTAGCAGCGTCACCACTGTGACCCATCCTCCGACCACCACGCCAGCGTGTGATTGCACCACTGATGCTGATTGTCCCGAGGTCGACGATGCTTGCTTCTATTTCGCATGCGAGGCGTGCACCTGCGCCAAGACCCCTGAGCCACCCGGAGTGGCTTGCATGGCGGGCGTCTGCGACGGCAACGAAAAGTGCGTCGCGTGCTTGGTCAGTGGCGACTGCAACAGCGGCGAGACCTGCGTCAACCAAATCTGCGTCTCGACGATCGGGGCGCTATGTGAGCAAACCTGCAGTCAGCTCAAGGCTTGTCTGGGCGAGTCCCCCACCTGCATGCAAACCTGCACCGACGACCTAGGCGACTGCGATGCCGCGGAGATCGGCGAGGTGGCGGCCTGCGGCGGGCAGCTTGCGAACGGCTGAAACGTCGACGGCTGTACCAATTGCTTGGAGGCGTTCGCCTCCATCGATTTCTGCGGCGCCGCGCGGCGCCTCCCAAACGTCAGATCCTTGCTTTGGCTCGTCCGTCCTACCTCCTGTTCGGCACGGTGCTGCCGCATTGGGCCGACCGGAAACGGGGTAAGCGATGCTGGGGAATCGCAGCGCAGCGGTACGAAATCGGTTTGTTCGACTGGTGGCGGCGACCCTCGGGACCGCCGCGCTGTTGATGGGCGCTGGCAGTAGGGCCAAGCCGGCTGGAGCAGAGCCTGGATCTGGGCCTGCCAATGCACGATTCCTCGCCGAGCTCGCGCAAGAAGCGCACCAGTTCGAAGCGGATGCCCGCGACTACCAACAACTGCTCGGCCGCATCGTCAAGCATCATTACCAGCGCCGACGTCAACTGTTGCTCAGACAGCTCGACCGAAACATCGCCGTGGAAAGTCGCAAGCTGCACCGCGCGCGGCGTCACGCCATCGCTCAACTCGAAGCGTTCATCGACAAGCACGGCCGCGGTCCGCAGAAGGGCGAGCATACGCCTGACGCGATGCTCCGGCTCGCCGCGCTGTACGCAGAACGTGCTCGAGAGGCCGCCATCACTAGTGGCAACGCTGTAAGAGCAAGCGCGATCGATCTCAAACCCGCCATCGCGCTCTATGAGCAGATCGTCCGTGACCATCCGAGCTACTCACAGCGGGCTACCACGCTCTATCACCTTGGCCACGCCTACTTCGACACCGCCCAGCTCGAGCGCGCGCAGCAAGCGTGGCGCGCGCTCGTATGCAGCAACTACTATCGGTTCGGCACCACGATCCAAGCCTTGCCCCAAGACCATGATCCCCGCTGGTGGAAGAACTGGCGAGAGCGACGGCGAGCCGCAACCCACCCAGGAGGCTCCGGCTCGACGGGTGCCGCACCCGCATCGAGCGAAGCGGTCTTCGTCGATCCATACCCTCATGACTGTCGACCACTGCAGCCGCGCCTGATCTCTGGGGCGAGCAACTACATCGCTGAAGCTTGGTGGCGCATCGGAGACCATCACTTCGAGGCGTCCGATAGTCGAGGCGGGCCGTACCTGCTCAACCGCGCCGCCAGCGCGTATCGCCACGCCCGCAGCGTGCCTAGACCACCTGTCTACGATGTGGCCACCTACAAGCTCGCTTGGACCTACTACCGGCAGCAGCGATATCGAGCTTCGGTGAAGAGATTTGTCGAGTTGCTCCATCTGGCCGATCTGCGACAGCAGCAGTCTGGCGATCCAGGAACCGACTTTCGTTCCGAGGCAGTGACCTACATCGCCGGCGGCCTGACCTACCGCGACTTCGCAGGCCCTTCAGCCACCGAACCCTACAGCCCGCGGCAAGACATCCTCGACACTGAGAGCCGCCCCGGCCTCGTCGAGCAACAGATGCGTGTGGCCATCAAGCGGGTGCAGGACCCCCAAATCATTCCTCAGGACAAGCCTTGGACCCTCGACATCTATCGGGCGCTGGCAGCCGAATTCAAGGAGTATGGGCAGCTCAACAATGTCGTCGAGCTGGACAAGGTGGCGCTAGCCCGTTTTCCTGTCGCTGCGCAGGCGCCGCAAGTGCAGCTCGAGATTGCCGAGTCGTATCGCGCACTGGCGCGGACGGCCACCGGCGCTGAGCACCGGCGCTACGTTCGCCTCGCCCGCGAAGCGCAGGACGCCTTATCCAATTACGTTGATCAGCCGGGGAGCAGGCCAGCTTGGGTCGCAGCCCACCAAGACGATCCCGAAATTCTCGACTGGGCCCGCCGGCTGCTGCGCGAGGCCTTGCGCAACGCGGCCGTCGCCCACACCAACGAAGCCCGGCGATTGGTCTCCCGGGCCGACCAGGTCGACGCCTCGCGCCAAAAAACGAACCTCCAGCAAGCCCTCCAGCAATACCGCCAGGCGGCTCGCGCTTGGGGCAGCTACCTGTGGCAGTACGAGGCAAGGTCGCAACGCTACAAGGACCGCTACTGGCTAGCAGATGCCCACGCCAAGGTGGTCGCCATGCAAGCGCGCCTCGGTCAGTTACCCAAGGCCGAGCAAGTCGAGCGCGCCCAACGACTTGCGAGAGAGCTGCGCGACTCGACCGAGTCGACAACGCTCTTACAACCGGCGGCGCTGCTGGTGGTGCGCGTCGCCCAGCATGTGGTCAAAGCGCACCAGCGGGTGTTTCAGCAGAGCGGATCAAGCCGGGGGTTGGCGCCCCGCACGCGTGTGTCGACCAAACGTGTCAAACAAGGCGTGCAGGTCGTGCGCGACGAGCTACCAGCGCCTGTCAGAGCCATGATCGCCGCGTTCGACGAGTACGTGACTCAGGTGCCCGCGGCCCAAGACGTCCATGGCAACCACCCGGTATTTGCATACCAAGCGGCAGAGGTCTTGTTTCTGTACGGGCACCTGAACGAGGCACGCAAACGCTTACGGCGCATACTCCAGCTGCAATGCGGCAAGACCACGCAGGGTTTCGCCGCTTGGGTGAAGCTGTTGACCATCGCCAATCTTCAGGGCGCGTCATCCCACAGCCAGCGGTTGGTGAAGGCCGCGCGGACACAAAGCTGCGCCATGACCGCCGCCGACAAGGTGGTTCAGAGACGACTGATCAGCGGTACCATCGAGGCGAGCCTGCTCGAGCATGCACGCGTCTGGCTGACCAAAGCGAAGCAGCGTGTGAGCCCATCTGCCCGCAAATCGGCTTGGCGCGAGGCGGCTGCACTGTACGCCCGCGCTTTTGACAACGCGACGGACGACGGAGCTGAGGCCGCTTTGAGCGGTGCGCATGCTTATCAGCAAGCCGGCCGCTACGCGGCTGCGATTGTGCTCTATCGAAAGATGATTGAGCGATTCGACGAGATGGGCCTCTTGGACCAAAGTCAGGCCAAGCCTGCGCGCCTCGCACAGCGCGTCCAGCAGCTCCAGCTCGCCTATGGTCAGCTCGCTTCCAGCTATGCGCTCAGCTTCGACTACGCACGTGCTGCGCAGAGCTACAAGAAAATCAGCGAGCACGCTCACTTCGATGTCGCTGCACGCCGCGCCGCTGCCCAAAATGCCGTCCGCTTGTTTGCCGCCTTGGAGCAACCGGCCGCAGCGAAGGCGAGCAGCAAGCTACTGCTTTCGCTGACGCCCCCCATCGAGGAAGTCGTGCAGACCCAATGGCGCGTCGTCAGCGCCACGCTGGCCGCCTGGCCGGGGGCCAGGTCACCCGATCGAGGTCGCCACGCCGCGGCACGTCTCGCAGCCCTGCGCGCTTTGAAGCGCTTCTATCGGCGCTACCAAGGCAAGCCCGCGGCTGGTCGGCAACTGGTCGAAGCTGCGTATCACCTCGCCCGCGTCCGCCGCGCTGGCAACAAGCCCGCCGCCGCCCGTCGCTGGTGCAACAAGGCAGTCAAAGCCTTCGATGCGTGGCTCAGCAAGGTGGGCGCGGCCAAGGCCACCTCGACCAGTCAAGCCGACATGGCGGCCGAGTGCGCGTACCGCAGCATCGACCAAGCGCTGCGGACGGGTTTCGACTATGCCGCCGGGCATCACCGCTACGCAGGAGTCATTACCGAGGTCATAAAAGCCTTCCGACGCGACGTCAGCATCGAGGCCAAGGCTCGCTTTGCCCAGCTGCAAACCGTCATCGAGAAGTACGGTTCACGGCGCTGGGCCGTGGCCGCCCGCGCTCGGCAGGGCTCGGTCTACGACGCATTGCGCACCGGCTTGTACTTCGCTCGTCCGCCGGCCCTGAAGCTGTTCACCGCCAAGGAGCAGAGGCTGCTCAACCAGCTCAAGAGCAAGTGCCAGCGCCTCAACAACTGCTCGGCTACCTACGACATGTTCAGCACCAATCGGCGGATCAAGTGGAACCAGCAGCGCGAGCTGTTGTTGGCCGACGTCGACAAAGCAATGGTGGCCGCTTATGTCGAAGCCATCGTTTGGGCGCGCGCTTGGCATGTACCGCTTGGCCAAGCGCGAGGCGCGCTCACACGTCTCGGCTGGCTGACCGACGTCCTCGGCGACGCGCGACTTCGAAGCTATACGAGCAACATCAAAGTCCCAGGTACCGCCAAGCTGTTTGTCTATACCGACCAGATGTTCCTGAGGATGCGACCTGGCCTCCACCTGAAAACCTCCTCAACAGTATTGTCGACGCCTGCGCAGCTCTCTCTGTCGTCTCACTGAGCCCAGCGCTACGCTACACGCCATGACCAAGTCGAAGATGGTCGTGCTCGGGCTCATCGCGGCGCTCACGATCGCCATCCTCGTTTTGGGCTTCATGCCTCAACGCGCCGACTTGCACTACATGGGCCGCACCCACCAAGTCAAACTGCCGCATTTCTCGATTCCGCTCGGCAGCGACGACAGCTCCGCGTCGTACTTGCTCATCGGCGACCGTGACCTGGCGAGCTGGCTTCGCGCGGAAGCAAAGGAAAAGGGCTGGACGTACGTCGAACAGCTCGGCAGCCACCACTCCTTGCGACTCGCTGGCGGATCGCGCCTCGGCGTGAGCCGCCGCCAATGGGGCGCAGGCTTTCTCGTGCGAATCGAGCTGTGGCTGTACAGCCCTTGAGCCAGCATCGCCAGGTTTGACTTCACCCGGCGAACGACCAAAACTGCTCGGCCGCGGCGTCACTTTCGACCCGACACCAGCATCTACCAGCGAGGCCCGCAAACGCTCATGTCTGTGCTCAACACGTACCTCGGCATTTGTTCGGACAGCTCGGAGGAGAAAGTCCTGCGGCTGTTGATAGAGCTCGGCGCTCAGTTTGCCGGAGCCCAAGAAGGCTCGCTCTTGGTCCTCGACGAAGAGCGCTCAGAGCTGGTCTTCGCCATGACCGTCGGCAGCGCTGACTCGGAAAAGTCGCTCATCGGGCAGCGTGTACCGCTCGGCGAGGGGCTGGTCGGCCTGTCTGCCCAAACCCACGAAGTGCAAATCGGCGCGCCCCGCTTCGACGTGCGTGACGCCAAGCAAGACGGCGGCAAACCCACGGCGGTGCTCGCCGCCCCGATGCTCATCGGCGATCGGTTGATCGGTGTGGTCACGGCTGTGAGCTTCGACCCAGAAAAACGCTTCCGAAGCGGCGACGCCATGCTTTACGGCCGAATCGCTACAGTGGCCGGTGTGGTGGTAGAACAACGGCGCCAGCTCGCTGCGGTCGAAGCACTACAACAGCAAAAAGAGCTGCCCGAAGCTCTTGGCAGCGAAGAGAAGCTCGACCGCCAGATCATGCAATCGGTCCAGCGGCTACTCGGCGCAAAACCCGAGGAAAAAGCGCATGTCGCCCAGCTGCTCGCAGGCGTCCAAGCACTGGTGGATGGATAACACCATGAGCTTGAAAGCAGCGCTGCAAGAGAGCTTCGAGAGCTTGCGCGAAAAGACATTGAGCCCGGTCGATGTGGCTGTGGTCGACAGCGGCGTCGATGCATCCCACCCTGATTTGCAGGGAAAGATCGTGCGCGCATACTGCGTCCAGATGGTCGACGACGAGCCTGAGCTCGTAGAGAAGCCAACGGACTCGAACAACGATGCGTACGGGCACGGCACGGCGGTAGCAAGCATGGTCACGCAAGTGGCGCCCAACGCCCGCATCACGGACATCCGCGTGCTCAACGTGGGCAACGTGGGCGCTGGCAAAGCCTTGCTTCGCGGCTTTCAGTACGCCGTGGACGAAGGCTTTCGGGTCATCAACCTGAGCTTGGCGGCAACGGCCAAGTTCGCCCCGGCGCTCAATGAGCTCTGTGAAAAAGCCTACCGCAACAACCAGTTGGTCATCAGCGCAAAGCGCAACATGCCCCTAGTCGACAATGGCTTTCCCGCGGAGCTGTCATCCTGCATCAGTGTCGACATCGGTACCGCCTCGAACTTGCAGGTTACATTTCGCGACAACCACCCGATCGAGTTCGCTGGCCACGGCGAGGACGTCAAGGTCGCCGCAGCCAAGGGTGGCTACACCACCATGACGGGAACGAGCTTCGCAGCACCCGCCGTGAGCGGACTGTGCGCGCTGCTCGTCGGTGCTCATGAGGATCTGCGTCCCTTCGACATCAAGAGCTTGCTCAGGGCAGCGAGCAGCTGAACGCGGACGAACACCATGAGCAACAAGCGGGGCTTGGCAGACTGGTTCGCCATCAACCATCGGCGCTACCGGTTGCTGCTGTTGCAGCTGCTCGGGGCGGGCACCTTGGGCTCTGCCCTCGCCTACTTCGACAACTACTTGCTGAGCGCCCTGACGCGAGCGCTGACGTTGAGCTTTGGACAGAACGCCGCGACCAGCCAGGCAGGCGGCGATCTTGTCGCGCCCTTTCTTCGACTCGCCGCGGCCCTCAGTATTTCCCTACCGCTGACGGTGTTGATGTTGTTCGTTCTGGCGCGGCTGGTCACGGCGGCCATCGCTTTTTGGCGCGCGAAGGCAGCGGGTGCGCTGCAAATCAAGTCACGCAACGATCTGGAGAGCGAGATTTTGGTGCATCTGCTGCACAAGGACGACGCTTTCTTCAGCAGCCACTCACCAGCGGAGACGGTCAACCGCCTCACGGTCGACATCTTTCGAGTAAGCCAGCGGCGGCCCAACGTGATGACGGTGTGGTGGTCGAGCTTGCTCATCGCCGGCAATCTCGTCTTCTTCTTGCAGCGAGACTGGCGCCTGGCGCTCGTGGGGCTCGCCTCCTGCGCGGCGGGAGCCTGGTGGACCTACCGCATCACCCGCAATGTCTCGAGCTACGATCGCGAGTTCCTCACTCAGGACGACCGGGTCAAGTCGAAGTTCGAGGATCTGTTGCGGGCCGCCCCTGAGATTCAGGTTTGCCAGCTCGCCCTGCAGGTGCGTGGACAGTTCGAAGAGCGGCAAGCTGGCCGCAGCCGTTTGTTCGCCCGTTACGTGGGACTTCGCGCCCTTTTGCAGGTGGCCAACATCGTGTCGGCGCTGCTCGCTTTTGCGGCCATGATTGGCATCCTGCTGTGGATGAGCCGCAACCCCAGCGGCCGCGCCGCAGCGCTGGTGCTGGTGCCGGCAGTGATTTGGGCCCTGCCGAGCTTGTTCAAGAACGCCTCGGAGCTCATCTTCCTGCACTTGGATTTTCAGCTCGCGCGCACCAGCATGCAGCGGCTGCTCGAATACGAGTCGGCCCGAGTTGCCGACTTGGTCGAGCCCGAAACACCAGCCGCTGCGGACGACAACACGCTCACCGATGTGGCTGAAGAGCTCGTGCTCGACGAGGTGAGCTACCAATACACGTCACCGGACGGGAGCAAACAGGGCGGCGTTTCGGCGGTCAGCACGGTACTGTCGCCAGGGCGGTGGACGGCGGTGGTAGGCGGCGCTGGATCGGGCAAGTCCACCCTGCTCAAGCTCCTCTTGGGACGCTATCGACCCCAACAGGGAGATGTTCGCTATGGCGACACACCACTGGGCGAGCTCGAGCCCACCACGCTCGCCAGCAAGCTGTCGCTGATGCCGCAGTCGCTGGCGCTGCTCAACGCAAGCATCCAAGACAACATTCTCTTCGGCCGCGCCGCGTCGGCCCATGCGACCAGCCTCGACGGGGCGGACTTCGAGCTCATCGAAGCGAGTGGCTTGGGCCGAATCTGTCGGCTCAAAGCCTTGGAGATGCCACCTGCCCCCTCCAACGACAACGACACGCTCGCAGCGGAGATTGAGTCCATTCGCCGTGAGGTCCGCTCGGCTTTGGTGGAGCGTTGCGAAGTGACGGTCGCTGGTTATGAAGACAGCTGCTTCGATGCCAAGCACTGGCTGCTGGAGTGTTTGCTCGGAGGACGCTGCAATAGGTCCAAAGCGGTCGGCGAGCTGCTTGGACCAAAGCGAGACGGCAGACCGCTGGCAGCATTGGCCGACGGGGCGCTGAGACGCAGCTTGGGTCACTACGGACAGCAGGTCCTGAACGAATCGCAACACTTGCTGCGCCTGTCGAGCTACCACCTGTACAGCCAGCTTGCTCCTTTGCCCCTCGACGAGCGGATTTGGAAGCTGCGCTCCAGCCATTTGCACCTGCGTGAAGACGAGCCTCAGACGGCCGCCGCGGCCGCCGCCCTGTTCGCGATCGCGTTGACGTGCACGCCGGCCGAGTGCGGCCCAGAAGCAAGCGACGAGCTACAGGACGCGCTCGAGCAGCTACAGCGTGATCCAGCACGGGGCAGGCTCGAGCAGATTCTGGGCAAGCACTACCACCCCTTCGCCATCGGTCGGGTTCATCCTCAGCTGAGTTGGCGGGAGAACCTGATATTCGGATCAATCGATCTGCCCAACAGCCGCACCGGCAGACTGGTCGATCAGACCTTGCTCGAGCTACTAGAAGAGCCGCGGCTATCGGACAGTTTCACGCGCATCGGCCTCGGTTTCGGCATCGGGCGACAAGGTGGCAACCTCTCCGGCGGACAAGGCCAGCTCGTCGGGCTGTGCCGCGCGCTGTTGCGACGCACGGCCATCGTGGTGCTCGATGAGCCGACATCGGCCCTGGATCCCGCGAGCCGCACCCGCGTCGCCGAATTGCTCGAGCAATACCGCAGCGGCCGCATCGTCATCACGGTGAGCCACGATCCCGACCTCGTGCGCCATGCCGATCAAATACGCGTCATGGACGGCGGCCGGCTGGTAGCAAGCGGTAGCTTCGAGGAGCTTCAGGAGAGCTCCGAGCCCTTCTGCGCCATCATGAAGCAGCCCATGACCAAGTCATCCTCAGCCACCAGCCCATCATGACCACGCCTCGACTGTCTGCCGCCACCAAGATCCAAGCGCTCAGCCGCTGCCGGGTATTTTCCGGCGTGGGCAGCGACACCCTCGGCGTGCTGGCAGAAATGATGGATAGCGAATCACTCGGCGCCGGCGAGCTACTGTTCGCACACGGCGAGCCCTCCGAGCGGGTGTACATCGTGGCCAGCGGCCGGCTGTCGGTTCTGGTGCCTGGGCGTGACGAAGCGGTGCGTTCGTCGGGGCCTGGCGAGCTGCTCGGTGAGTACGGGATGTTTGCCAGCCAGATGCGCACCGCATCGGTCCGCGCCGAGGAGGCGAGCACGCTGCTATCGCTACCGTACGAACGCTTCCGTTCTTTTCTGCAACAGTTCCCAGACGCCACCTTGGCGCTTCTGGCAACGACCGTGTCGCGGCTCATCGAGGCTGAGCGGGGTTAGCGGCGTCCGAATCCGCGTCCGAGTCCGAGTCCGAGTCCGTGTCCGAGTCCGAGTCCGTGTCCGAATGGGCGTGGGGGAACGGTAGGGGCATCTCGGGCGGTTTATCGGAGTT
>CAZRGL010000183.1:0-17592 GCA_964599485.1 uncultured Polyangiaceae bacterium | reverse complement strand
GAGGGGATAAACCGGATAAACCCGGATAAACCCGGATAAACCCGGATAAACCCCTCCCCTACTGTGTCTTCCAAAGCCCGCCTCTACTAGCGCTGTGGCAGAACCACGTTCTTCAGGATGCGGTTGATGGTCGCCAGATCCAGCGGCCCCGGAGAAACCGGCTTGCTTGCACTCGGCAGTATGGTCTTGTGGGTCGTGCCCACGACCGCTTCTGCACTGAACAAGGGGCTGGTTGGAAGTCCCAGCGTTACAGGGTCATCCACCTTGCCGTCACCGTCGTAGTCAGCCGTCACCAAACGGTCGAGCAGATGCACCTTCTTGTTGCCATCGATGAAGTTGAAGCGCCCCGAGCCCAAACCAACCGCCGTGAGCAACGCCTTCGAATCGTGGCTGTCGAGCGCTGAGGGGTGACAGCCATCGCAGTCGCGGGGCTCTTTGCGAGTGGTGTGGTGGTGCACCGGGTTGTGCACATTGCCTTCACCGACCAAGCCATCGCCAGTCTTGAAGGGCTGGGCGTCGATGAGCGTCTTGCCGTCCCCGTCCTTGTGGCTGAAGAAGATTGACGTGCCCACCATGGGGGAGATCTTGCCGCGCGTGTTGAAGCCCATGGCCAGGGCGTCAGCCACCACGCTCAAGCCGAAGGAACTGACCTTACCCTGCTTCGTCTCGCCAGTGAGCAGGCTGCGATAGCTCTCCGAGTCATCCCGAACCATGTGGCAGCCGTAACAGTTGAGCGTCCAAGTGTTGTGGCAGGTGAAGCACTCGGTGCGACCTTCGACCTCGTTTTCGACGGGCTCGAAGGTGAATCCTGGCGGAAGTCCTGGATAGAGAATGGCGACGGAGTCGGGCGCGTTCTTCGATCGCTCATTGACCTCCTCTTTGAGCGCTTTGCGCACCGCTGCACTACCCGCATGCAGCTCACAGCCCATCCGCGTACGCGGATTGTGTCGACCTGACATCGGGTCAGTCACATGGGTGATCTGCGTGACGGGGTGCAGCGCCCCCGTAAAGCGAACCAACTGCATCACCGTGCCGTCGTCGTTGACTTCGAAGACGCCCTTGTTGGTACCGAGGTTGCCCACCGTGGTGTTGGCAATGTTGAACGGTAAGCCCGCGTCGGAGGTGAGCGGACCGAGCTGACCCGGCAGGCCATGACAGCTCTGACAGCGCACGTCGATCTCGCTGTCCATCCGCACTGCCAGGCGGCTGTCGCCGTGCGCCTCACGAATGTTGTGGCAATCGATGCAGCCCATCAACTTCTCGGTGTGGATGTCTTGTGGCGTCTCGTCGCCTTCCTTGGTGCCATCCTCGTCTTCGATGAAATAGGGATAGGGCTTGCCGTAGATCTGCCGCTTGCCCTCGTACTTGACGTAGTTCTTCTCGGCCCACGGCACGGCATTCTTGGGGTCATCGACGCCGCGGTTGGGTCCGTCGATGGCAGCATCACCGTGGGGCTCGGAACGCTCGCGCACGCCGATGGCCAACAGCGAGCGACCCAGATGTGAGATGTGACAATGCGCACACTGGGTGTCGGGGATCATGTTTGTGAAGCGGTGGGTGCTCACATGACCGAGCTCCTCCCGATCCTGGGTGGGATCGTTGGTCTTGGCACGCGCTTCGTCATCCGTCAGCATATGGCAGCCGTTGCAGCCCGACGAGTAGTAGCGACCTGGAATGCGCGGGCCGTCTCGGTACAAATGGCATTCGACGCAGAGCTGCTCGAAGGCAGGGAAGAATGCCTTGGCATGCTCGTCGTCGATGCCAGCTGGTGTCGCGGCAGGCAGTTGCTCGACCGAAGCAACGAAGCCCTCGGGAAGCTGCGTAGGAATGTGAACGTCATTGGCTGCCACGACACCATAAAGCGCCGATTTGTCTTGTGCCCCGGCGATGAAGCCGCCGCCCGCCATCGTGCCGACCAAGGTGGCTCGATTGAGCAACAAGCTGCTCTCGACGATGTCGATGTGGCACTGGGCGCCGCCCAAACCAGCGCTCCCACAAGCCCTGCGCGCTACCCGATAGTCAGCTGGATTGAGAAACTGGATGATGTCCGGGTCAATCGCATCGAGCTCCGCCATCGACGGCTTGTCGAGGTAGGTCGTGCCAGGAGTCGAAGGGTTGAAGGACACATCGACCGTGACGTGGGCACCTTCCTTGGTTCGGTCATCAGCGTTGCCCAAGTGGCAAGCGACACAGGTCAAGTTGGGTCCCCCGTAGTGGATCCGTTCGACCTTTCCGTGGCACTCCGACAAAGCACAGGTCCCGTCGGCGGTGTTGGCAGACTCGCGCTTGTCCTCGGGCCCGCAGCCGAGGCAGGACAGCAGGATCAACAGGGCGACAGATCGACGACAAGGCAGCACGGTCAGTCCTCTAGATTTCACGGCTCGTAGGCGAAGGCGGCCCGAAAGACGCCTGCGAAGACATCGGGAGTCTGGGCTAGTGTACTGCCGATCAGCCCATAGTGCTCGTCGTACCGAGTCCAGTGCATTTCGAAGCTGATCAGCGACTCGAACTGCTTGCGGCTGGGACGAAACGCCAGCTTGGCAATGTTCGACATCATCTTGCCGAGCTTGCGATCGCGGGTGATGAAGGCCCGGTTGACGGTGTACACGGGCCGGTAGAAGCTCACCGAAGACTGCCAGTGAAAGCGGTTGGAGGCTTCCAGCACCATGCCTTCACCCAGGCGAAAATCGAAGCCGAGCTCGGCAGAGTTGGCCCGCATCGCCCAGCTGTCCAAGTAGCCGCGATAGCTGCTGTTGACGAACACGTTGGGGCTGAAGGAGTGCCGGGCGCTCAGCGCCAGTGCGTGACGAAAGTGCTCGTCTGGATGGCGCTCCGCTACCCAGTGAGCATTGTCTCGTGTCCAAAGCTGTTGATCTCGCGGAAACAGCGGCACGCGCTGGTAGGCACTGGAAAGCAGGCCTGTACGCGCTTGCAGGGTGTAGCTCAACGAGCCGATCGTGTTGCGACCCAGCACCTGACTGGCCGACACATCGACCTGGTGCACGGTGCGATTGCGCCACAGCTCCGACGGCTCCATGACGGTACCGATCTCCATGAGCGACAGTCCGTAGCTCAGGCCCAGCGTCAAGTTGCGGCTGAGGAGCTCGATCTGCCCGGAAGCGCTGATAGTGTGGGCATGGGTATCACTCTCGATGCTGGCGATGTAGCCAACCCCGGCCGTAACGGTGTCGACCGTCAGCTGCCCGCCGATGGTCGCTTCCTGTCGCGTCTCGGTGAATCCCTCGGTCGCTGCGGTGACGATGTCCACGCTGGCAGCGCTGATGACGTCCGCTTCCCAGCCACCGTTGACTACCCAGCGCTCGCCTATCTCCTGTTGCGCTTTGGCCCAAGGACTCGTCACCAGCAAGTCGTCAGAGTTGGCGTAGTGCACCAAGCCAGCTTCGGCACGCAATCCGGTCTTCTGCGCGGCTGCGTCGGCCACCGTGAGCAATACCGCCGCGAAAAGCAGGGCGCTCGTCATGCGCAGCGGGCTCATGGGGTCTTGTCGATGCCTCCAGCGATCCAATCACGAAAGGCCAGGTAGTCAGGCTCGGTGGGCTGGGCAAAAACAACAAAACCACCCGCGTGCAAGATGCCCCCTTGTTCCGGGTCGAGACACTTGCGAAGCAGCCGGCTTTCGTCGGCCGATGTCTCATCGATGATTCGCATGCGGAGGCTGTCGTAGTTCCAAGCCAACTCACCGTCGGTGAGCCGCGTGTCGTCGAGTGGGGTGCCTGGTGTAGATGGCTCTGCGCGCAGGTAGCCAGGGGCGTAGAGGGTCAGCGCGAGCTCATGAGCCCCATGACAACCGACGAATGCGCATTGGCTGTCGCTCATGGGCTGGATTTTACTGAGAAAAACGTTGAAGTCTGGCTCAGGAAACGGCTCGTATGGGTTGTCCAAAACGGCGCAAGCGCTCACCAGAGTCGACGCCAAGAGCAACACCAGTGTGCTCGCCCAACGCCCAGTCCAGCGCCCAGTCATCCAGCCCCCAGTCATCCAGCACCCAGTTGGCGTGGATTGCGCTGAGCTCGGTCGCGGCTCAGAACTCAGTTGCACCCACATCCTCCGCCGATCTCTCCCTCGCCCCCAACCGCGCCCTCACGAATCGACAGCACATGGGCTTGATACTGGTCGCCAAGCCGTGGAGTCAGCTGCATGCAGGGGCTCGCCAGTCGTCCACGCTGCCATGGCTTGACTGCCTCACAGCCACAACAGAACAGGACCGCCAAGATCAAGACGAAGCCCAAACTGATCCTCATCGCCAATACTCTAATCTCTTCGTGAGCAACTTCCTACCCGCTCGGGCCTGTCGACAGCAGGAATCGGCGTCTGCGCGCGATTTCTGCGCCTTGCGTTCTTGGGTTGACCAGCGTGGCGGGCTCAGGTCTGATGTTGGCGCCCGAGTGCATGTGGCGCCGGGGGAGGGGCGAAAAACACTGCCTCGGAGCGTCGAGAGGTTTTGCTATGCCGGGGATTGAGACGAGAAGCTGGCCTGCTCTTGTGGGTGGACTGGTGCTGGCTATTGCAACACTGGGGTGCGACGCCAAGGTCGGCGATCCTTGCGAGGCGGGCAAAGCGGCATGCAAGGACGGTAAGACCGAGCTCGTCTGCCAGAAGGGGAAGTTCGTCGCTGCCCCTTGCAAAGGACCGAAAGGTTGCCATGTAGAAGCGGGGAAGCTGCACTGCGACATATCCGGCAACGCGGAGGGCGACCTGTGCTCCACCGATGACGAGGGCTCAGCGCAGTGTCGAGCTGACAAGAAGAGCATCGTCGCATGTGAAAAAGGTAAGTACGCATTCTCCCCCTGCCGCGGCCCCAAGGGCTGCGAGCAGAAGGGTGATACGGCCACCTGCGACACGAGTCTCGGAAAGGCCGGTGACAAGTGTGAGGGCACCGGCTATGCCTGCAGCGTAGACCGCAAGAGCTTGCTCAAGTGCACCAGCGGCAAAGCCGTCGTGGACGAGAAATGTCCTGGCAAGCAAACCTGCAAGTCCGCCGGAAACAAGGTCGGCTGTGAGCAGTGAGTAGGTTGCACCAGGGATCGGGCAGCCATGAGTGACGAAACCAGCAAGCGAGCAAGTGAGGAGACCGAGCCGCTTCGGCGAAGCGATGATCCGAAAGCTACCAAGCTGCCGGTGCTTCGCGTGGTCTATTCAGGCGACACGCAGCGCTGCAACTTTCTCGCGCACCACTTGGAAATAGGCCGCGCCACGCTGGGCCGTGATCCAGAACGTCCGCGAGGAATCCGTTTGAGCGACCGTCGCGTCTCGCGCGTGCACGCAGCGATACGAATGAAAGCCGATGGCACGGCAGTGCTCGAGGACGCGAGCAGCTCCAACGGAACCTTCATCAACGGCAAGCGCTTGATTGGCGGGCAAGAGCTCAGCGATGGCGACGCACTTCGGTTGGGTGACACCTTGCTCATCTACCGAGCAGACGACACCGCCTTGGACGAGTCCTTGCCATCCATCGTCGGCGGCTCTCCGGAAGCAAGACGTATCCGCAGCGAGGTCGCCCTCTTCGGACCATCTTCTGCGACCATCATGTTGCTCGGCAAGACCGGTACCGGCAAAGAGGTCGTTGCACGAGCACTCCATGAGATCAGCGGACGCGATGGCCCCTTCGTCGCCATCAACTGCAGCGCCATTCCAGAGACATTGGCTGAGAGCCAGTTCTTCGGACACATGGCGGGCTCCTTCACCGGCGCCAAAACCAACGAAGCTGGGTTTTTTCGCGCAAGCGGCGGGGGAACGCTCTTTCTCGACGAGCTTGGTGATTTGCCCGCCAGCATTCAGCCCAAGCTGCTGCGGGCGCTCGAAGAACGAACCGTTTCTCCCTTGGGTAGCACCGAGGAGCTCCCTTTTGATGTGCGCGTCATCTGCGCTACCGAGTCCCAGCTTCGTCGGGCCAGTGAGCGCGAAGCGTTCCGGGGCGCGCTCTACGCCCGGCTTGCCGAAGTGACCATCGAGCTGCCCCCGCTCAGCGAGCGGCGTGAAGATATCCTGGAGCTGTTCTCACGCTTTCTCGACGAGCAAGCCACCCACCAACTGTCGCCTGCGCTCGCCGAGGCACTGTTGCTCTACCACTGGCCCTTCAACGTTCGCGAGCTACGCAAGGTGGCTGTCGAAATCAGTCTGCGGGCGCGACGAGCCAAAGCGCTCACGCTCGACATGATCCGCCACCGCTTGCCCGGTGTCCCAGACTACGAAGCAGGCGAAATATCGTCGTCGCGCCCCCTGCTGCTCACGCCCACCGAGGATGACCTCCGACGACTCCTGGCCGAGCACGGCGGCAACATCTCCATCGTCGCGCGCGAAACCGGCCGGTCCAGAACACAGGTCTACCGCTGGCTCGAGCAACTCGACATCGACCCGAAGTCTTTCCGTAGCTCGAAGGACTCGACGGACGGTTAGCCGAGATTATCCAGGTTGGCTCGGTAGCCTCACTGGCGGCGTGGAATGCGTCGCCTTGAGGCGGCGCAGCCAGCGAATAATCGGCGTAAAAACACGGTCCGGCGCATCGTCAGCCACGAAGAGGTTGGCATGTGCGTACCAGTTCTGATCATCCCCAACACGCAGCACTTCCACGTCACGACCGCCCCAAACCTCAGCGGCCGACATGGCGGTAGGCTCGGGCACGATACCGTCCTTGTTAGACAAGACCACCAGCAGGGGTAGATCGACGTTTCGCATCGCCTCGGTGACATTCACACCGTCGAGCAACAGATCGCGATCGCGAATCCACACTGCGATGTCACGATTGATGTCTGGACTCGGATCTTCCACTGTCTTGGTCATCTCGCCCATGCGCGACATGTCGATGTTGCGTGTGTTCATGTAGATGCTCAGCAGCGCTGGAGCGCGCACCAACAGCGGCAAGGCACGCCGCACCAAACGCCGCGTCCCGCTGAGCTTGATGGCCCCCACGAGCCTGGGCGACCGAAAAGCGAAGCGCAACAGTGGGTGAACCTCCGTCCAACGCAGCGGCGCCCCCATGACAATGACGTCCGCAACCAGCGGGCTAGGCTCCAACGCTAGGTGGCCAAACAGAATGGTGCCGCCCAAGCTGCAACCAATCAACGCAACCTGTTGCGCTTCGGTGCGGGTGCTCGACAGCACCTGTTCGATGGCCGCTCGCACATCGATGGCCGCGTAGTTGCGGAGCGACACCTCTCCCGGCTCGCCGCGCTTGGGTTTGGATCGCCCCTGCGCGCGTAGATCAACTGACCAGACTTCGTAACCACCTTCGGCCAAGCAGCGCTCCATGCTGGTACCGCGCGGGTGGAAGCTGAAGATGAAGGAGTTCATCCCGTAACCGGGAATGATCAACAAGGGCTTGGTGGTGGCATCAAAATGCAGCACCGAGACAGTCCTACGCAGATGAAGTGACCAGCCGTCGGACGTCTCCACATACTGCTCGCGAACGTCCAACTCGGCTCGGTTCATCGGCGCATCTTACTGCGCCGGAGCCCTGATGGGCGAGCCGTCCGTCGAGCCGAGCTGTCCGCCCCGGGGCAAGCCGCAGGAAAACCAAGCCTGAGGCTGCTTTTTGCTGGACCCCTGGTCAGGTTAGGACATAGTACGCAGTGCGTCGTGCAACACTGCCGATGCGGTATTCAATCATGCAGCCAGCAGCCAAGACGATGGTTCTTGTGGGGGGCTGGAGGAATTGATCATGGCGGCAGACGGGAAGTCGGCCAAGAAGAAGAAACCGCCGAAGTTTCTTGGAACGACGTTCATCAACGTGGAGCTCTGCAAAGGCTGCGCCTTCTGCATTGAGTTCTGTCCACCGGCGGCACTCGAGTTCTCGAGCGAGTTCAACCGCAAGGGTTATCACTACCCTGTTCTAGCGCACGAGGAGCAATGCAACGGCTGCGACCTATGCGGCTTGTATTGCCCTGATTTCTCCATTTTCGGGGTGCGCTACGACAATCCGGAATACGCCGCGTTCAAAGCGCAGAAGGCGAAGAAGGAGAAGTAGCCATGGGTGCAGATCCTGCTGGTGTGCTCACCGGAGCGCATTACATCGATGGCGATCACGCTTGTACCGAAGGTGCGCTCGCCGCTGGCTGCCGATTCGTAGCCGGTTACCCCATCACACCCTCGACCGAGGTCGTCGAACGCATCGCCGGGCGTTTCCCGCGCGTTGGCGACGGCATCTTCATCCAGATGGAAGACGAGATCGCCTCCTCCATTGCCATCCAAGGCGCAATGTGGGCTGGCAAGAAGGTCATGACCGTGACCTCGGGACCAGGCTTGTCTTTGATGATGGAGCACATCGGCCTGGCCGCCATGACCGAAGTGCCGTGCGTCTTCATCGACGTGCAGCGGGGAGGGCCTTCGACGGGCCTGCCCACGCTGCCGGGACAAGGCGACATGATGCAGGCACGCTGGGGCTCGCACGGTGACTACGAAGTCATCGCCCTGTGTCCCAACTCGCCTCAAGAAGCGTTCGACCTCACGTTCGACGCCTTCAACTTGGCGGAGCGATTCCGCGTTCCCGTGTTGGTCATGCTCGACGAATGTGTCGGCCACATGATCGAACGCGTGGTCATCCCGCCGGCCGAGGAGCTCGAAGTCGTCGAACGCAAGTGGACCTCCAAAGCGCCGGGCGAGTACATGCCCTATGAGGTGACCGACGACACCATGGTCCCCGACGCCTGCAAAGCCGGTGACGGCTACCGTATTCATACGACCGGCCTGACCCACGACGAGCGTGGCTATCCGGCGATGAACGTGCAGACGCAAGAGAAGCTGCTGACCCGCTTGATGGACAAGATCAACAAGCAGGCCGACCAGATCGTGCGCTACGAAGAGCAGGGCATCGAAGACGACGATGGCGCTGTTTGCGCTGACGTCGTGGTCATCTCCTACGGCATCACCTCGCGCGTTGCCCAGCGCGGCGTGGATATGGCGCGCGCCAAAGGCGCCAAAGTCGGCATGCACCGCTTGATCGTTGCCTGGCCGTTCCCCATCGAGCGCATCCGTGAGCTCTCTACCAAGGTCAAGGCCATCGTCGTGGCTGAGCTCAACCTCGGCCAAATGTACTTGGAGACCGAGCGTGTGGTTGCGGGCCGTTGCGCCACGAAGCTGGTCGGACACGCTGGGGGAATGGTCCACGATCCCCAGGTCATTTGTGACGCCATCCTGGAGGTAGTCCGATGAGCGAGGTGTTGACGAGCAAGCCGGACACGGCAGACAACCCGGTCGACCCGTTCCTGCGTACCGAACGCATGCCAAGCATTTGGTGCCCAGGCTGCGGCATCGGCACGACGGTGAACTGCTTCACCCGGGCGCTGACGGAGTGTGGGCTCGACTTGGACAAGGTCGCGATCGTCTCGGGCATCGGCTGCACCGGACGCGTCGCGGGCTACCTCAATCTCGATTCCTTTCACACCACCCATGGCCGAGCGATTCCTTTCGCAACCGGCCTCAAGCTCGGCAACCCCGAGCTCAAGGTGGTGGTGTACTCCGGCGACGGCGACCTGACCGCCATCGGTGGTAACCACTTCATCCACGCCGCCCGCCGCAACATCGACATGGTGGTCGTCTGCGTGAACAACCACACCTACGGCATGACAGGTGGCCAGGTGACGCCGACCACGCCAGGCCCGGCCATCGCCTCGACGACGCCCTATGGCGCTTTCGAGAACGCCTTCAGCCTACCCTTCTTGGCTGACTCCTGCGGCGCCGTGTACGTGGCGCGCTGGACCACGTTCCATGTGAGGCACATTGCCAAGGCCATGCGTGAAGCGTTCAACAAGCGCGGCTTCAGCTTCATCGAGATCATCTCGCCCTGCCCCACGCTCTACGGACGGCGCAACCGGCTCGGCGGCGGTCTCGAGGCGATGAAGTATTACAAGGACGCCAGCGTCATCAAGAACAACGCTGACACCCGCGAGGTCGGCATCGGCTTCCAGGGTGAGATCATCTGCGGACGCTTCGTCGATCGTGAGCGCGAGTCATGGCTGGAGGGCTACAACCGCCAGCACAGCAAAGCACTCGGCGACAAGTTCAAGCCCTATGGGGTGGAGGACGCATAGATGGCATCCACAGAAATCAAAATCGGCGGGCTCGGCGGACAGGGTGTGATCCTCTCGGGCATGATCATCGGCAAAGCCGCAGCGCTCTACGACAACATGGACGCCACGATGACGCAGGCGTTCGGGCCTGAAGCGCGCGGAAGCGCGTGCTCGGCGCAGCTCATCATCTCGGACTCGCCGATTCTGTATCCGTACGTGTCGCGTCCCGAGGTGATGGTGACGCTCTCGCAGGATGCCTACAACAAGTTCAGCCCGCAGCTAGCCGACGGTGGCACCCTGCTGGTCGAAGAAGAGCTCGTCAACGTGGGCGAGCCGCCCAACGGGGCCAAGGTCTACGGCATTCCTGCTACCCGCCTTGCCGAAGAGCTTGGACGCAAGCTCGTGCTGAACATCGTCATGGTGGGCTTCTTCACCTCGGTGACCAAGCTGATCGACGCCGATGCCATGCGGCAAGCGGTAACGAATTCCGTGCCGCGAGGAACGGAGCGGTTGAACCTGTCGGCTTTCGACAAAGGGTTCGCCTTCGGCACCAAGCTACTGAGCTAGTTCCCGGTGTTTGGGGGGCGCTACGGACTCGCGCGCCCCCAAAGGGGCGACGATTGGCTCTGGGTCTTCGCTACCTGGACCAACGCTTCGGCTCGTTGCTCGTCGGTCGCGTCATCGTCGGCCGCTGTCTCGAGAACGATTCGCAGGGGTTTGTGGCTGGTACTTTCGGCAACGATGCGCAGCCGCTCCCGGTCGCGTCTGTCGTAGAGAGGCGTCAACGCCATCGCCGCCGCCCCCCCCGGTTATGCAGCCCCCCTGGCGGTCTCGACCAACATCCACAAGCCCTTGGTGGTCACGCGCTGTTCGCGGTAGGCCGCTGGTCGACACAGCTCTCGAAGCTCGTGCAGCCAGAGCCAAGGCTCACGGCCTGCTTGGGCCAAGCGGTGCTCCGGTACGGCGTCGGCTACCAGCTCGTCCTGAGCATCGATGAAGTCGCCCTGTTCCTCGCGCACTCGTTTGACCACCGCCTCGACATCTTCAACTTCGACTTCGAGCACCTCGCCAGACAGCAATGACAACGCGACACCTGACTGCCGGTATTGCCCCGTCCCTCGAGACCACGACTTGACGTAGCTGATTTGGTCGTAGGCGATGAAGCGACGTTTCAGCAGGCCTCGCACCTTTATCCCGTCGGAGCCGACCTTGATCGACCGGCCACGAAACCCGTACCAAGTGAGCGCAACACCGGGCAGCAGCAACAGAAGGGCGAGCGGCGAGCCGAACTTGGCAAAGGTACCGACCAGCCCAAGTACCAGGAGCAAAGTGCCGAACGCGTAGGCCCAGATTGTGGGCGCCAGGAACGTCGTTCTGGCGCGCACCGTGCTTTGTTCGTCAGGCGGCGCGCGCTTGCGTTTCCACGGAGAACCCACCGCTAGTAGTGACCGGACCGCCGACCGCCGTCGTCGATGAGATCCTCCATGCGACGCCACAGCTCAGATACGTCGTTGGTCATGATTACGACGTTGCGCAATCTTCCAGTCTGATCCTTTGCGCGATTGCTGAGCACGGTGGTGGCGCGGAAACCGATAGCCTCGAGCGCTTTTTGGGCCGAGTGCTGGCCCTCGAGCACATGGGCTTCGAGCAGCTCGAGGCCAGCATCAACAGCGTGCGACACAAGCTCGCGGATCAGCGCTTGGGCGACACCCCTTCGCCGCCACTCTTTGGAGACCACAGCTCGTACTTCGCCCACATGGCGCGACCAACCGTAGCGGTTGCGATGCAAAGTGGCGTCACCAACGACCTCGCCATTGTGCAGGGCCAACAGCGGAAAGACGCGATCGAAGTCGAGCCCAACCATCCAGCGTTTGATCACCGCTTCATCGGTGACATCATCCTTGAGGAATCGCCGGTCCTTTTCCGAAAGTTCCCGAAAGAAACGAATGAGCGCTTGCTCATCGGTCTCCTCGACGGGCCGCATGATCAGCTCTTGTCCACCGTCTACGTTGAGGCTCTTGGGATACTCGGACACGTCTCTCTCCATTGGCTGGCTGGGTAGCCGTTAGTCTAACATCCAAGCACCGTCTGTCGTGCGGCTTCGCGCACGACTTTCGGATCGACGCTCATTCGGCCGGTTTCGAGGCCACCTCATCGCTGATCGGGCCATAGGCTCCGCAGACTCGGAGGCGGAGCCAGACCTCGGGCACGGATGCAGACGCGACTAGGTGTTGCCCGTGATGGTGAAGGTCCAGTTGTCGGCAGGACCGCAAGCCGAGCCAGAAACGTAGCGCACTTCGATGGATATCCAGGTGCCGTCTTCGACAGCGATGGTGTCACCCCACTGTTTCTTGATCTTCTCAGGCGAGCCGCTGCCCTTGCTCGGCGAATCCTGGCAATCGATGCCTTTGTCGTCACCGGTGTAGATGTACATGTCGTAGTCCATGCCCGGCGGTGATTGCAGCACGGCTGTGTAGCTCAGTGGTGGGAACTCGATGATCGAGCTGACCGCCTCTTCGACATAGATCTTGAACCACATCGAACCGACGCCCGTGTCCGTGCGCGTATCACTCCCTTTGTCGCCCTTGATCTGCGAGAGCGTCTTGGGTGCGCTGCAGGTGTTGGGTGCTGTGAAGTTGCAGCTTCCCCCTTGCCCGCCGGCTCCCATGCCGCCAGCTCCCGACCCACCAGCGCCGCTAGCGCCTGATCCGTTGGCGCCTGATCCGTTGGCGCCTGAGCCATTGGCGCCTGAGCCATTGGCGCCCGCTCCGTTGCCGCCAGCACCCTCGCCGCCTTGTCCGGAGCTTGTGGTCTCGCCGCTGCTCGTAGTCGAAGTGGGCACGTCGCTGGTAGTGCCTTGCCCCCCGCTGCCTTCGACTTGCTCCCAGCCGCTGCCGTCGTCCTCGGTCAAGCCGTGGGCACAGGCAACTACCAAGCCAATGGTCGCCAGAAGCGCCAGCGCACGAAAGCGAGTAAGCACCACGCTATTGTACGCACATTCGGGTCGCGAAGCTCGCCCTACTCCTCGCCGCTTCTCGTGCGCCAACGTCCTCCTGCGGCAAGCAGGGTTTCTTGGGAGTTGAGCTGCTCTTCGCCTTCTTTGGGGTGCACTCGGGTCCATTTTCCGTCGGGACCCAGCCTTCGTAGCTTGGCGGTGTCGCGCAAGTGAAGCATCAGAACGTCTTCGAGCAAGGCCACGCGCAAATGCTCGTCATCGACGGGAAACAACGTTTCTACCCGACGATCGAGGTTTCGCCCCATCATATCGGCGCTGCCGAGGAGCATCTCGTCGTCGCCATTGTTGCGGAACCAATACATGCGCGGATGCTCGAGGAAGCGCCCCACGATCGATGTAACCTCGATGTTCTCGCTCAACTTGGGCGCGCCGGGTCGCAAGCAGCAGATTCCCCGTATTTGGAGATCGACGCGTACGCCAGCTTGGGAGGCGCGGTACAGCGCACGCACCAGCCCTTTGTCGGTCAGCGAGTTCATCTTGAAGATGACCCGGCCCCCACCATGTTGTTGATGGACAGCAATCTCGCGATCGATCCGATCCAGCAAACCTTGGCGCATGCCCACTGGCGCCACCAACAACTTTCGGTACTCGGTCTTTCGCGAGATCCCGGTCAGCTTGTTGAACAGATCTGAAACGTCATCAGCCAAATCGGGGTCACAAGTGAAGTAGCCGAGATCGGTATAGATGCGGGCGGTGGTGGGATTGTAGTTGCCGGTCCCCAGATGCACGTAGCGGCGGATCCCGTGACGTTCCCGGCGCACGACGAGGCACACCTTGCAATGTGTCTTCAGCCCGACCACACCATAGACCACGTGCACGCCGGCCCGCTCGAGGGCGCGCGCCCAGCCGATGTTGTTTTCTTCGTCGAAACGAGCCTTGAGCTCGACGAGCACCGCAACTTGTTTGCCGTTCTCCCGCGCTTGCATCAGCGCCTGAACGACTGGCGAGTTGGGACCAACTCGATACAATGTCTGCTTGATGGCGAGTACTTTGGGATCTTCGGCGGCCTCGCGGAGGAACCGCACGACGGGCGCAAAGCTATCGTAGGGCTGGTACAGAACCAGGTTGCGTCGCCGTATGACCGAAAAGACGCTCTCTTCGGTGGCCAGGGCCGGCGGCACTTCGGGCAAGAAGGCGGGAAACTTGTGCTCCGGCTGCTCGACTTGCATGAGCTGCATGATGTCCGCAAGAGCGAGCGGGCTGGGCATGCGATAGACTTGGTACGGCTTGAGGCGGAGGTTCTGCAGCAGCACGTCCTCGATCGCTTTAGGCATCGCTTCGTCCACTTCGAGCCGAACTGCGGTGCCGAAACGACGCTCGGCGACATAGTCGCGCATCGCCGAAAGCAGATCTGAGGCCTCGTCCTCCTCGATATCCATGTCAGCGTCGCGTGTGATGCGGAAGGGATAGACGGCCTCTACTTCGACCCCCGGAAACAGCAAATCGAGATTGGCCGCGATGACTTCTTCGAGCCACACGAAGTTGGCTGCCACAATTTCCACCAGACCAAGTCGTTCGAAACGCTCGGCGCGCTCCTCGTCGGGAATGCGCAACAAGCGTGGGAACGTCTGCGGCACTTTCAGGCGCGCGAAGCGCTCGCCCTGCTGAGGGTCTTTCACGACCAGAGCGAGATTGATGCTGAGGTTCGAGATGTGCGGGAAAGGATGACCCGGATCGAAGGCCAGCGGCGTGAGAACGGGGAAGATCTCACTCTTGAAGTATTTGCGCAGGAGCCGGCGCTGCTTGCCCTTGAGTTGCTCGTAGCCGATCACGTTGATGCCAGCTTCGTGCAACTTGACGCGCAGGTCTTTGCGCCAACAGCTGTAGCACTGCTTGATGATGGGGCGCAGCTGGTTGCGAATCGCGTCGAGTTGCTCTGCGGGCGTCATGCCATCGGGCGGCGTCTTGATGATCCCAGCGCCGAGCTGCCGACGCAGACCTGAAACGCGAATCATGAAGAACTCGTCCAGGTTGCTCCCGAATATTGAAAGGAACTTGACCCGCTCGAGCAGGGGCACTCGTTCGTCGAGCGCCTCTTCGAGCACCCGTTCGTTGAACTGCAACCAGCTCAGCTCGCGGTTGAAGAACTTTCGCTCGACCTCGCCACCCGAGTCCGGGTCGCTAGCAGGTCGAACACTATCCTTGGGTTTTGGATTTCCCACAAAAGGTCAGCGTATTAGGGGCAGGGCCTGTTACAGGCAACGGTCTTGCCGTCGGGACAGGTCTTTGCGGTGTCCCCGGCGCAAATCGAAATATTACAATTGGCTGATCCTGGCATGTCTAGGCCGTTGCAATCGAGCAGACATCCCGAGCCTTCCGTGCACGCCACGTCACACGGCAAGGTCGTGCACAAGAACTGGCACTTGCTACCACCACTGCAACTGCAGAGCTCCCCAGAGCATTCGGCGGCGCACTTGCTCCCGTTGGTGCATGACACGGTGCACGGCGTGGTCTTGCAGGTGAAGCGGCAGAAGGCGTCATTGCAGGTGCAGCTGCCCTTCGAGCACTCGCCAATGCAACCACTCCCGCCGGAGCAGGAAACGTAACAAGGATCATTGGGGCAGGTGAACTCGCAGTCGCAGCCGGGCGTCGTGCAACCACAGAAGGTTTGGCACTCCTGCTCACAACATTCGCCTGCGCCGCACATGCCGCAGTCGCTAGCGCAACCACCCCCTACGTTGGTGGGGATGCCCCCACTGCCCATCCCGCCAGAGCCTGCAGTGCCGCCGCTACCACCTCCACCTTTGGCGCCAGTGCCACCTGTGCCGCCCTTGCCGGCAACACCTCCAGAGCCACCTTTCGACGTGGTGGTGGTGCTGCTGGTGGTTGTGCTCGACACGACACGGGGTGAGGTGCCGCTGTCATCGATGCTACAACTGGCAGCAAGCACGAATCCGCAGGCCGCAGCACAAGGGACCAGCAAATATGGTCGGTACGAAGGCATGGGCGAGTGTAAGTAATGCCCTTACACGGGTTAGGGGTTGGATACCATGACAATAGCCGATGTGCCCTTGGATGGCGAATTGTGCGCGGGCCGCTCTGCGTGGTCGCGAAAGGCGGGGCAAATCGCATTGATGCTCGCGGCCGTCGGCTGCAGCGCGCCAGCCGAAGTGGCGCAAACCGAGCCGGAGCTCTTCCCTCCGACGCCAGCCCAGCTTCTCCCAGAAAGCTCCTATGATTGTCGCGCTGTAGGGCCGTTCGAGCCTCCCGCCAGACCGCACGACAACAACTGCTTTGCCGATTCGGAGTGCAGCGGTTGGCTGGTCGCTGGCCACCGAATGGCCACCGCGTTCGCTCCGGAAAACAGCCTCTCGGCGCTACGGGCAGCGATCCTTCTTGGCGTAGACATCGTCGAGACGGATGTCCGACTGACAGCTGACGGACAAGTCGTGCTCATCCACGACAGCACCGTGGACCGCACCCTCGACGGAACAGGCAGCGTCGACGAGCTCAGCCTCGAGGAGCTGCGAGCATTCTCGATGAAGGGCGGTCCACCACAAGGCGACTTCTCCTGCGACCAGGTTCCCACCCTGAGCGAGGTTTTTGCTTTGGGAAGCGGACGTATCGTCATCGAGCTCGAGGTGAAAGACACAGCGGCAGGAGTGAAGGCGGCTCAGTACCTGCGCGACCACGACTTGTATGACAGCGCTTTTCTGCTTTGCTCCCCGCAGGAATGCGACGCGCTTCGAGATGCGGTCGCGGACGTCCCCATCATGCCGCGCGCCAAAAGTCCCGCCGAGGTGGCGAGCGTCTTGGGTTATGACCCACCACCCGAGCTGGTACACATCGATCCGTACGACGACTTCTTGACCAGCGAAGTGCTCGACAGCATCCGATCGGTGGGGGCGAAAGCCTACGCCAACGCGTTCCTCGTCGCCGATGTCCAAGCGCTGGGGTCAGGCAGGCTCGAGGCCTATGTCGAGATGTACGAGAGCGGCCTCGATGTCGTACAGACCGAGCAGCCGCACTGGGCCTTGGTTGCGCTAGGGAGACTAGAGCCGTAACGATGAGTGCGCGGCTACGAGCGGCCGCAGGCGGCGCGGTAATGCTGCTCGATCTGTTTGGTCTTGAGGGTTGCATCGCAGAGCGTGCTTTGGGCCATCTGCCCACGCAGCTGTTTGCGCAACGCGACGAGCTCAGCGACGCCGAGCTCCGTGGCTAGCGCGCTGGCCTTGCGGACGAGCGCCTCGTCATCGCGGACGACAAAGCGCTCGAGTCCGAGCTGACTGAGAATGCTGCAGCCCACCCGCGCGACGTGATTGTCGCCGCTGCGCGTGAGCACGGCGACCCCCATCCACAACGCTTCGCAGCTGGTTGTCGTGCCGTTGTACGGAAAGGTGTCGAGCACCATGTCCACCTCTGCGTGAACGGCCAAATGGCTGGCGTGATCGTACTGTCCACCGCGCATGTCGAGGCGAGAGGCGCTAACCCCAAAGCGCTCGAATAGCCCCCGGTAGTGATCAGCTGTGGCTGGGTCGGACAGTGTGCGAAACTTGAGAAATGGCTCAGATAGCCGCGGACCAACGTCTCGTCTTCACGCACTGCTGCCAG
>CAZRGL010000182.1:11361-17635 GCA_964599485.1 uncultured Polyangiaceae bacterium | reverse complement strand
CCGACGTGCCCGCAGAGGTGGCGGCCAGCGCGACGAGTCGCAACTACGGTTTTCAGGATCAAACACTGGCGCTCGACTGGGTAAAACGAAACGCGGCCGCATTTGGTGGGGATCCGCAACAGGTGACGGTTTTCGGCGAGTCGGCGGGCGGCATGAGCACCTGTTTGCACTTGCTCGCGCCGGCCAGCGCTGGGCTGTTTCACCGCGCCATCATCCAAAGCGGGCCCTGCAACGCTCCGATCCGGACACTCGCGGATGACGAGGCACAAGGCGTCAAGCTTGCCGATGCGCTGGGCTGCACCAGCGAAGTCGTTGATTGCCTTCGTGGAAAGTCGGCAGACGAAATTCACTCGGCCTTGCCCACCAACGCGTCGTTCTTCTTTGGCGGTGGTGTGCGCTGGGGACCCAATGTCGATGGTGTTGTGATTGATCAACAGCCGCTGACCAGCTTTGGGCAGAACAGCTTCGCCAAGGTCGAGGTGATGCTCGGTAGCAATCGCGATGAGGGCACCATGTTCATCGCCCTCGCCGGGCTCAAGGGCATCGATGAAGCGCAGTACCAGACGCTCGTCACCCAATCCGCGCCGACGTTTGGTACCGATGGCCCAACCATGCTCGCCGAGTATCCCGCCAGCGCTTATGCAACGCCGGCATTGGCGCTAGCAGCTGTGGTCGGCCACGGTGGTTTCAATTGTCCCACGCGCCGATTGGCGCGGATCTTGGCCGCCAATACCGACACCTTTTTGTATCACTTTGCCCAGCCCGTGGCGTTTCCTTATCTCGGTGATGATCTAGGCGCTTTTCATGCTGCAGAGATTGGCTTCGTGTTCGGCACCAGCACGCTGGGGATCATTCCGCTCAAAGCCGAAGAGCTCCCTCTATCCGATGCGATGATGGGCTACTGGGCGCGCTTCGCTGCGTCCGGCGATCCCAACGGGCAAGGGGCGCCGAGCTGGCCCAAGTACGACGACAGCGGCGACCAACACATGACGCTCGAGACCGACGGGGTCGCTGCCGCCAGCGGGCTTCTCAAAGCAAAATGTGACTTCTGGGACAATCTGCAGAAGTAGTGAGGCCTACGTGGCTACGGGCCAGACTGCTGTCCATAAGGGCGATAGAGCGGGTCACCGACCCATAGCACCATCCAGGCTCCCAGACGGGTCGACTCGTAGGCGGCCTCGCCGTAGCTGGCTCCTTGGGTGAGATAGAGGAAGAACTGGTCGTACTCGGGCATGCCCGCCACGTAGGGCTCGTTGACTGCGCCGAAAGTCGCTGTGATCCCTTCCGACAAGGCGCGGGCTGACCACGAGCTTCCACCGCGAATGTCGTCGGCGGAAAAGGAGTCCAAATGGGCGCCGATGGCGCCAGGCTGCCAGTTGAACACATTCTGGTAGTCGTGCACCGAGTACCAACCCGCATAGTAGAGCGCGTCGGGGCAGCTCAGTGGCGCCGGCGACTGTCCAAACTCCGCTTCATGATTGTCGAAGACCACGGGGTGCTTGCCAAAGGTCTCGAAAATGCTCTTCGTCTGATACATGTTCCAGTCGCCCGACTCGTAAGAGCCGAACTTGTCGCTGCTAGGGGCTGGGTTCCAGCGCGCGTCGACATAGACCATGCCCGCCAGTTTACCCTCGTTGGCCAAGCCCTGGGCGACCATCGTGCGGTCGATCAGAGCCATGGCAGCGCTCGCGCTCACCCCATCGATTCGCGTGACGAGGTAGTAGCTGGCGTTGAGCTCTTTACGCAGCTGTCCGAACGGAACGTAGGGCTCGTACTGCGCGTTCATGCTGAAGCCCGTTCGGTAGAGGGGATTGTTGGTGATGTACGAGATCGTCAGCGCTGCTTTGCCATAGACGAGCAATGCGTCGAGGCTCGTCTGGACCTTGTAGTTGCTGTTCTTCGGGAGGTTGAAGATGCGTTCGTTGACCATGTACGGGACACCGAAGACGGGTACGATGTAGTGGATTCGCGCGCCGAGGGTGTCCAAGCAGTCCGTCACTGGTTTCAGCCAAGGCGCGAGCTCGTCGGACTGCAGGGTCAGCGTTTGGGTGGTGGCTGAGGCGCAAAGTTGCTCGCTCGGGATGCCGCGCTGGGTGGCGTAATGTTGGGCGACCTGTTGCGAGCCGTCGGCGGCGGGATTGTAGAGCACCAGCACGCGCCTGCGTTCAGGCCAATCGAGGGTGACGGAGATCTCTGCGACCACATCAGGGCAACCGTCGGTCCTAGCGATGGCCTTGAGCGTGTGTGTGGACGGGACATGGGGCTCATGATCACCCACGGTCCAAGCAACTGCAGGACCCACCGTTGGCATCAGGTTGCCTGAGGGGACCTCCCAATTGATCTCGTCGATGTGCTCGAGGTCGCCGCTGGCCTTCAAAGGGGCCTCGATTCCGGTGTGCAGCACCGCGGTGTCCACCGAAATAGTCAGCTCGGATGGGCAGCTGACAAGCAGACCGCCGCCGCCACCAGCGCCGCCGCCGGCGACTGAGCCACCGAAGCCGCCAGAGTCGCCGCCAGCAGCGAGCTGGTGCCCCGATGAAGGGTTGGAGCCGCCGCAGGCGATCATGGCCAGCAGTGCCAGAGCAGCCAACGAGTGCCGCCACAGTGTCACAAGAGAAGGTGAAAGGTGCATGAAGCAAGGGAGACGCGTTGGCTGCAGAAGTCGCAAAGACACTTGCGCGAGTCCCTATGCCGATATATCGTAAAACCTATCGGCAGACATATCTGGCGAGCTATCGAAGGACCACTTCGATGATTAGATCAATATTTTCACCCACAAGTTGGGTGTGGAGACTTGGAGAGAACAATTATGCATTCGCATTCGAACAACCCCTGTGGCCCGTGGCATCATGGACCGGCTTCCTGGATGGCTTCCGGTTGGAAAAAAAAGCGGCGAGGACGCGGTGGCCCCTGGGGCCCGCCGCCGCCCCCATGGTTTGCCCATTTTTTCGGTGAGCCTCCACGTCGTGCCGAACGGGGCGAGGTGCGCTGGCTCATCTTGGACGCATTGTCTGAGCAACCGCGGCACGGCTACGAGGTCATCCAGACCATCAAGTCGCGTTCAGGTGGGGGCTATAGCCCCAGCCCAGGAACCGTCTACCCGACGCTACAGATGCTCGAGGAAATGGAGCTGGTCACCTCGACCGAGGAGAAACGCGGGCGCAAGGTCTACGCCCTCACCGACAAAGGCAAGGAAGAACTCGAGGCTCACCGCGGGGAGGTTGAGGACGCATACGAGCGATTTGGTGGCGGCTCACCGCCCTGGGGGCCGGCCGATCCCCACGAGCTGGCCCGCTGGATGAAGCGACTGATGCGCTCTTTTGGTCGCAGTCTTCGTCGCGGTCACCTCACCGACGAAAAGCGCAAGGCCATTGAGACCGTCATCCGCGAGGCCGCCGAGCGCATCGAGCAAATCATGCGCGGCGACGAGCCGGGCTGAGCGAAACCCCCTGCCCCCAGGCCAAGCCAGGCCATGGCCCGCGCCCGCGACGGCTCTGGCTTGGCCGACGGTAGTGAATCTCCCGCACGGGCATGACAGCCGTGTCCTAGCGGATGCCAACAAATCACTCCGCTGCGTCGACAACGTGCTGAAACCGCGAGCGAGCCGCCGCTGGCACGACCTCTGCTAGGTCACTACCGGACCCAGGAGGGAATATGCTTTGCTTATCCACCGCAGCGCGTGCGCTGTTGCGGGCAGGTGTCGTATTGTCGGCGCTCGCCTTGGCACCCACCACGTTCGCCCAAGGCGCCCCGGCGCAACCTAGCCAGCCGGTCGTGACTCCCGACCGACCCGACCGACCTCCCGCTCCGCCACCAGTTGTCGTGGACCAACAGGCGGCCCCTGGGGCGCCGGTTCAGCACAACAAGCTCGAGGTCAATATCGAGGCGCCACCTTGTGCTGGAGCGTGCCCTTCACTAGAGCCGCCGCCCGCCCCCGCGTGGCCGCCCTACTCGAGTTCCTACCCGACGACCACCCAGCCCGTTCGCCACAATCCTCATGTGATCCAACTCGAGCACATCAAGGAGCTCGAGCCGCCGGATGGCTTCGTCGTGCGTGAGCAGCCTCGGCTTGGACTGGTGATCGCAGGCGCAGTCGTGGGCGGGCTTGCTTACCTAAACAGCTCTGTGGTTGGCGTTGCCATCGACGATGGTCGCGGCGCGCCGATGGCCATTCCGGTGATCGGTCCATTCATCTCGATGGGCACACTCGGCGAAAGTGGTGGAGCCCGTGCTGGCTTGATGCTTGCCGGTCTTGCGCAGGGCGCCGGTCTCACGATGCTCGTCTTCGGTCTCGCCATGCCGAAGACCACGCTGGTTCGCTACGAGACGCCCAAGCGCGATGTCGCCGTCGAGGCGAAACTCCATCCTGGCGGTGTGATGCTATCAACCAGTTTCTAAAGGAACGCGGCCAAACCAAGGCTGCGAATGACCTTGGCTTGGCCGCGAACGCCCGGGCTGTGTCCTACTGATGAGCGGTCCTATTGAGCGACGCAGCTACCGGCGACGCAGGCAGCTTGCTTGCCCATGCAGGGATTGACGAAGCAAGTGACCAGGGGCTCATCGCACACGGGGTTGGCCTGCTCGTCGGGCAAGCCTTCACAGCTGCAGCCGCCGCAGTAGTTCGACAAGGTGCGGCAGTCATCGTCGCTGTTGCACTCGCAAATCTGCTGGGTGCAGACTTCATCGAAGCCCACGCAGGTGCCGCAGCTATCGTTGCAGCAATACTCAGACTGACCGCAGAAGTTGTCGCCACAGGGCATCTTGCCTGCGCGGCACTTGAGCAGGCAGACCAGCTTGTTCTTCTTCCCCTTGCATGCGGCTCGGCAATTGACGCGCAGATCATCCTCGCTGCTGCCAAAGGCCGGATCTTGCTCAGGCTCGCTATCGATGGTGGCAACCGTACAGCCGCCGGCAAAGGCCAAGAAAAACAGTGAAATCAGTACTTTCTTCATTTTTGTCGTCCTCCGGACTGAACCGGGATCTCGATGTTGGGTTTGGTGAACCAATAAGATGGCGCAACAGTAATTGTTGCACTAGATGGTGGTATATTAACCACGGGCATGTAGGTGTCAAGACCACGTTTGTCCACTCGGTGCGCAGTGGCGCCCGTTGGTACTGGCGCCGCCGCTGCGCGATAATGCTTCAGCGATGAGCCGTCTGGACCGGTGGTTGACACTCTAGTTGCGGCATTGCAGCTGAGATCCATATGGTCAGGGCGAGGAAACGAACGGTGCATGAGCCATGCGGCACCGCCGAAGTAGTGCGCCCGGACGTGTTCCAAGGCGACGACACGCAGCTGGTCGAATCGCTGCGTACGGGCAGCCGCGAAGCGCGGGCGCGGCTATTCGATCGCCACGCTCCTCATGTCAGGCGCATCCTCATACGGTTGCTCGGCCACCAGGACGAGCTTGCTGACGTTTTGCACGACGTCTTCGTCCAGGCGCTGCGCGATATTGGCAAGCTCAGAGAGCCCCGTGCGCTGAAGGCCTGGCTCACGCGCATCGCTGTCTTCACGGCCCGTGGTCGAATCCGAAAAGCGAGTCGGCGCCGATGGTTGCGTCTGCTTCCGCCGGAGCAATTGCCGGAGATGGAGGCACCAGCGCGCGGCGATGATGTCGGTGAAGCGTTGCGCGCGACCTATGCTGTGCTGACGCAACTGTCGGCCGATGAGCGGGTTGCTTTTTCGTTGCGCTTCATCGAGGGCATGGAGCTGAAGCAGGTAGCAGCTGCCTGCGACGTGTCGCTGGCCACCATCAAGCGGCGGCTGCGACGTGCCGAAACACGATTCGTCGACATTGCGGGTCAGCACCCAGTGCTGCGATCATGGCTGGAGGAGGGAACCCGGTGGGGCGAAGGATGAGCCAGCTCGAGCAGCTCGGTCGCAGCATCGCGGTCAAGCAAGACGAAGAGCACGGCGCCTCGAGTGACGATGCGCTCGAGCAGGCCAGGGCACGACTGCTGTCGGAGTCAGCGCGCGGGTCTGGTCGGGGTGCTGGTCGTCGATGGGTGATGCTGGCGGTAGCGGCGCTGGCGGCGAGCGCGCTGTTGTGGTTGTCGTTTCGATTCGTGGGTCAGCCAGACGCCCCTCCCCTGAGCTTCGAGGTTGGGCCTTCGCAGCGTGCTGGCGTCGTGAGCGAATGGCTTCGCGCGTCGCCTTCGCAAGATCTGGGGCTGCGCTTTTCGGATGGCAGCACTGTGTTGTTGCGTGCCGACGCGCGCGCCCGGGTCGTGGCGGTAACGACCTCAGGGGCGCGGGTGGCTATCGAACGGGGTC
>CAZRGL010000182.1:0-11351 GCA_964599485.1 uncultured Polyangiaceae bacterium | reverse complement strand
GTGCTGTTTCCGTCAATCCCAAGGCCAATGGAAACTGGTTGCTTCAGGTCGGTCCGTTTGACGTGACGGTCACGGGGACCCGTTTCGACGTGGCTTGGGATGCCAAGGCCGAGGTGTTCTCGATCGAGTTGCACGACGGTAGCGTGCTGGTGGCCGGGCCGCGCATCGATGGTTCTCGGCCGGTGGTAGCGGGCGAGACGTTGCGGGTCGAGGTGGCACGCAAACAAGCCGCGTCGAGGGCCACCCCGCGCGGCTCGTCAGGACCACCAACCGCGCACGCCCCCACGGCCGATCCATTGGTCGAGTCGCCAGAAGCGCAGCTTTCTGACGCAGGGCTGTCGGCTCCGCGAGTCGACGCCGCTCCGCTTGTTGATGCTGCCGCCGCCGCGCCGCCCTCTTGGACAGTGCTTGCCGGCAAGGGGAAGTACAAAGAGGCCTTCGCCGATGCGGAAGCAGTCGGTTTTTCGGCCATTTGCGGCAGCGGCTCCGCTTCACAAGTGCTCATGCTTGCCGACGTGGCGCGTTTTGCCGGTAAGCCGGCGCGCGCTCGCGAAGCGTACTTGGCGTTGCGCAAGCGCTTTGCAGGCAGCGGACAAGCTGCGATGGCGGCGTTTGCTATCGGTAGGATGACTTTTCACGGTGGCAGCACCGGAGGCGCCATCACCTGGTTCCAGCGCTACCTGCAGGAGGCGCCCTCAGGTTCTTTGGCATCCGCAGCGCTTGGTCGCATCATGGAGGCACAGCACGCTCAAGGTAGCAGTGCTGCCAAAGTCACTGCGAAGCGGTACCTGGCGCGTTATCCAAAGGGGCCGCACGCGCAGCTTGCCACTAAGATCATCGGGCCGTGACAAGGAACATCTGCCAACTGCTGAGCTTGCTTGCCTTGCTCCTCGTGGTTGGCCAGAGCTCCGCACAAGACCCCGGGGCGGCGCGCATACTGTTGCTCACCGACGGCGACAATGAGGGTTCGGTGTCGCGTCTGCGCGCTGAGCTCAAGGCGCTCGGCTTCGAGGTCAAAGAACAGCTCGTGGGCTCGTCGCCGCCTTCGCCGGCAGCATTGGAGAACGAGGCGCGACAAGCTGGCGCGGTGGCGGCGCTGCGTTTGAAGGCCTCTCCTCGTGGAGTGGAAGTCTGGGTTGGCGATCGTATTACGGGCAAGACCGTCTTGCGCGAGGTGGTCTTGGGGACAGCCGCGACAGGCCCACGGCCTGATGGGTCGCCACCGGTTGACCGGGACACGGAAATCGCGCTCGGTGCGGTGGAGTTGCTTCGCGCCAGCTTGCTGGAGATCGAGTCCGAGTTGCCCTCCCGCGGGGAGGTCTTGCCCAGTCCAGCGGTCAGGAAGATGTTGGCCCCGGTCGTTCGCCCTCGCCTCGAAGCGGCTCCCGCGCCCCCCGCGCAGCCGCCTCGCTTTTGGCTTGGGCTTGCGCCAGCCATTGGGCTGAGTCCAGGGGGGCTGAGCGTCAGTCCACATGTGCAAATCGACTTTGATGTTCTTCCGCTCCCGCGGCTCAATCTGGGCCTGAGCATCGTTACGCCGACAGCGCCGTCCCGCCTCGAAGCTGCGGAGGGCACAAGCAGCGTGACGATTGGCCAAGCAGCGCTGGGGGCCGACTTCGTGCTTGCCCCGCTCGAGGCGCCGCTGAACGCTCGGCTGGGACTCGGCCTGTCTCTGCTGTGGCTCCATCTCGAGGGCTCGGCGGCGCCGCCGCTGCAGGATGGCAGCGACGACATCCTGGCCGCGTTGCCGTTTCTTCGAGTGCGCGCTTGTTATGGGATCAACCGCCGGTTGCGTTTGTTCTTGGGCAGCCGCGTTGGGATCAGTCTGCCGCGACCGGTGATTCGTTTTGCTGGCCGTGAGGTCGCGAGCTGGGGTCGTCCCGCGGCGCTGGCAGCTTTTGGTCTTCGGCTCGCGCTCGACTGACCGCGCGTCAGGCCGCTTGGGTCAGGGCAACAGCACGCGCACGGCGTTGTTGTTGGCGTCTCCAATCACGATTTCGCCACCAGGTCCCACCGCCAGGCCTCGAGGAGAGGCAAAGCGTGCGCTCGACAGCGGACCGTCGTTGTCGCCGATGGTCATGGGTACGCCGGCCAGCAGCGATGTGCCATCGGAGGTGATGCGGCGCACCACGGCGTTGCCCGAGTCGGCGACGTAAGCGAGCGACGGGGAGCGCATCACGATGTGCCAGGGTGAATCGAATTGCGCTTGGGTAGGGTTGCCTTCAACGTAGCCAGCCTCGCCCGTGCCGGCCGTGCTGACCTGTCCACCCGAGATCTTGCGAATGAGGTGGTTTTTGGTGTCGGCTACCACCAACACAGAGCCATCATCGGTGATGGCAAGGCCTTCGGGCTGGTTGAATGAAGCGTTCAGCGCTGGCCCGTCAGCTGATCCCGCTTGTCCAGAGCCTGCGTGGGTGCTCACTTGGCCGCCGGAAATCAAACGGATGCGCTCGTTCTTGGGGTCAGCGACGTAGATGTCACCATTGAAGTCCACGGCGATGCCTGAGACGCTGCTGAACATAGCGCTCTCGACGGGCCCATCTTCGAAACCAAACTTGCCCGTGCCCGCTACGGTGCTGACCACTGAACCGGAGATGCGGCGAATGGAGTGGTTGAAGGTGTCGGCCACGATCAGATCGCCGTTGGTCGGATCGAGCGCGACGGCTCTGGGCTTGTTGAATTGCGCCGTCGCTGCCGGCCCGTCGACCATTCCGCTAGTACCCGAGCCGGCAAAAACCGAGACAGCGCCTTGGGGGTCGATCCGCAAGATGCGGCTGCTGCCTCGGTCGGCCACATAGATGTTGCAGTTCTCGTCGACCGCAACTCCATGCGGGTCGTCGAGCTCGGGTGCTGCGGCCACGGTCTTGACCGAGCCAGCACTTGCCCAGGAGCAAAGGAGGCTGGCTCCGCCGCTCCCCCCTTTGCCGCCGCCGCCATTTCCGCCCGCGGCGGAGATGATGGGATCGCCGAAGACCTCACCGCAACCTGAGCCGGCCAGAACCATCAGCAACGCCAGGTAGCTCCAATCGAAAAGAGGGCCTCTCGGCAGCGCGCTCATTGCGAGGGACAGAATACTCGCGCCCGGCTATTTCCGGGAGATGCAATTGTGGCCCCGATTGAGCGGAAAGAACGCAACTATGAGTGTGCGCAACTTCTTCTTGGTCGGCTTGTTGCTTCCGGCGTTGGCAATGAGCGTTGCTTGTTCTGGTGGTGATCGGCCTGTCGTGCGAATCGTTGATCCACCAGACCAGCACCTGACGGTCGGCTATGCCACGCTGACACTCCACACTGTCGTCGAGGGCGATGATGTGGAGCTATTGGGTTTCGTCGACGGACAGCCGGCGGGAAAGAAGGTGGACGTGTCTTGCGGGTGGGGTGAGTGCGACGAGCAACTTCGTCTGCCGGTCGCCGCCTTGCCCAACGGCGAGCACGAGTTCGAGGTGCGTGCGCTATCCGAGTGGGGTGAGGCCAGCGACAGCATTTCACTCGATCTGCGAGACGGGGTATTCGTCGATGCGCTCATGGTGGAAAACGAGCCCGACGACGGCAGTAGGTGTCGTCCTCGTGCAGCTCGGGAATCGACGCGTATCCGTAGAACTGGTTGTGCTCAGCGTCGCGGATGTGCACCTCGGCCTCGAGCACGCCTCCCCAAGGGGCGCAAGCTGGACTGAGCCCCCAGCCCGTCTCCTTCACGAGCCTTCGCATCTGCTGCCACCTGCAGCGCGGCGTGCCAATGACAAGCAACAGGCGAGGACTACGGCAACTTGCCAGCTGTCGTCTCGGCTGGGCATGGGGTCAGATGCATAGACGCAAGCCGCCGGGGGAGTCGAAGTCGGAGGGGTAGCTGGTGGTGCGGCCGGAGTCGTGGGCGCCGCGGTGGGCGCAGCAGTGGCGGGTGGATCAGCAGTCGGCTGCGCGGTGTGATCCGGCAGGGCGCTCGGGCTCGCAGTTGTCGCGGCGGTGGTGGGAGAGGGGAGGGTCGCGTTGGCTGCAGTGACGCGCTCGATATGGAGGTAGCTAGCGCGGACGTTGGGCGAAGGATCGAGCGGATACCGCGCAAACATCCGCCACGTCCCTTTGGGGTCTTTCAAGATCGAGCCCGAGTTGTAGCAATGGATGGTGTGCGAAGGCACACGCCGGATGGTGTGCGAAGGCACACGCCGGGTGGCGTGCGCACCCTTCTCGAAGCGCTGCACGACGAAGTCGAAGTCGGCAAACGTGAAGGTTGCGCCCATGGCCTTCATGGTGCGCTCACGAACGTTCTCGATGCGGCCCACGCCGACCCAGGTTGCTCGCTTCAAGCAACTGCCCGCTGGCTGCCGCGAGTCGTTACACGAGCGCGGGCAGGGCTTGAGGGCGTAGGCGAAGGTGGCGGGCAGCATCAGTGCCGATATCGTGAGCAGAGGCAGCATCCAGCGCATCGGCTCAGCGTAGGTCAGCGGGCCCCAATCCGCTACGGGCGCCGCGAGCCGACCTCCCGCTAGACTCCCTCCCGTCCTAGTTGCTCAGCAGCGGCAGCGGATCGATGGGCTGGCCGAGGTCGTGCAGCTCGAAGTGCAAATGCGGTCCAGTTGTTTCACCACTGTCGCCCACGGCTCCAATCACGTCGCCTGCGGCAACGCGATCACCGGCTTTCACGTTGAGTGAAGCCATGTGGTGAAACTGCGTTTGTAAGCCGACTGAGTGACGGATCACGATGTATAGCCCGCGGGCGTCGTTGTCAGAACGTGCCACGACCACGCGGCCAGCCAGGGGTGCGAGCACCGCCGTGCCGCTGCGGTGGCTGATGTCGAGGCCGCGATGCTCATCAGCTTGTCCCCGAATCGGATGTCGGCGCGGCCCGAACGCGCTGGTCAGCTTGCCGCCGGGCAGCGGGCTGGTGTGCGCTGTTCGGGCGCGCTTTAGCGCGCGCGCTCGCCACGCTCGAAAAGCGGCCGACTCGCCGGCGTCGCGCTCCGCCCAAAGGGCCATCAACAGCTTGGTGTAGCGTCTGGTCTCAGCTGGCAGAGGCTGCGCTGCCTTCAGGTGACGCCGCACCCGCGCGCTGCCGGCGTTGTAGGCGGCGAGCGCAAGCTCGATCTGCCGCGTGGTTTCACGACTGCGAAACCGCTCGAGCAATTCGGCGATCAATCGTGTGCCGAGTTGCAAATTTCGTGCTGGTTGGTGCAGCTCGGCCTTGCTGGGAGCTTGTTGATTCGAGCGCTTCGCCACCGCTCGGGCCGTCGCGGGCATCAGTTGCATCAGCCCGCGCGCGCCGCTGCTGCTCTTGGCGCTGGTGTCGCCGCCGGATTCGACCAAAACCATCAGCGCGATCAAGCGCGGATCGACCTGCTGTTGCTCGCTCGCCTCCAGGATCTGCGCCGACCAGCGACGTACCGCGGGGGGGAGCCAAGCAATGCTCAGCTCGGCGGGTGCTGTGCTCAGTTGTGCTGGCTGGGTTCGTACGGTTTGGTCCTGCGGGGCATCGCCGTCCGCTGAGCAAGCCACCGCCGCGACCGCAGTCATCATCGCTGCGGCAGCCAAGACAACCAGGAGCCAGGCCTTGGAGCCTTGCCGCTGATCAGCGACCGCCAGAATTGCGGCGATGCGCTGCTTCAGATGCCCGCTGTTGCTGCCTAAGGCGGGGTGCGGTGCAGTGCTGCGACAAATCTCCAGCTGGGTGAGCGCTTTGGCGTAGTCGAGCCGCTTGGCGTGCCCGCTCAGGACCAGCTCATCACACGCTTGCTCGCGCTCACGCCGGATCTGAGTGCTGAGCCACCACACCGCCGGGTGAAAGAAGAGCAGTGCCTCGATCAGGCTCTGCAACATGTTGATGACGAAGTCGGCCCGCCGCAGATGTGCTAGCTCGTGCAACAAAAGGAGCTCGATCTGGGCTGGCGCAAGCCCCGCGAGAACCGCCGCCGGCAAGACCACCACCGGCCTGAGCCAACCGAGCGTGAAGGGCACATCGCCAACCGCGCTCACGACGAAACGAACCGAAGCGCTCAACCCGATCCGTGATACCAACCGCGCCGCCCGCCGCTGCCACTGCTCGCTCATCGGACTCGTCGACCGCTCGACCCAGAGCCGCAGCAGTGCCCAGCTGCCCAAGCAACGCGCTGACAAGACGACAAAACCTGACAGCCAACAACTGGCGACCAACAGATTGCCCCACCAAGGCCACACTCCAGCGGCGGCCGGCGCCGCAGCGGTTGCGGCCGGTACGTGCTCACTGGCGATGGGCAAGAGCGCTGGTGCGGCCAGGTTGCCTTCCACGACGAGTGCGGCGGATTGTTCGTAGCTACCGGCGAAGATGGCCAGCAAGGCTAGCGGTAGCGCTGCCAAGAGCAGGCCGCCGAGTCGGTAGCGGGCGCGGGCCGTAGGCAGCGCTCCGAGCTTGGTGATGACCCAATAGAGCAGGGCGGCAGCGAGGCCCAGCCACACCGAGTGGCCCAGCGTCGTGCAAATGCCGTCGGCGAGGCGCGCCTGTGCCGGGTCGTGGGCTGCGTCGAGCAGCCATTCGATCATGGTCGCTTCCCGCCTTGCTCATACTGGTCGAGTAGCGCGCGGATCTCGTCGATTTCTTCTTTCGAGCTGCGCTTGACCGAAAGGGCGCGCATGAGCATTCGCGATGCCGAGCCGTCGAAGGCCTTGTCGAGCAAGCCAGAAAGCAACGTGTCTTGTGCTTGCTCTTCACTGATGGTGGCTGCGTAGACGTGGCTGCGCTGAGAGGCGTCGCGCTGCAGCAGCTTCTTGTCGTGCATTATTTGCATCAGCTTCAGCGTCGTCGTGTAGGCAGTCGGTGTGGACTGTTCTTGGTGAAGCTGCTCGTGAACCGTGCGGACGGTGCTCGGCCCTTTTGCCCACAGCACTTGCAAGATGGACAGCTCGGCGTTGGTTGGTGGCCTGCTCGTCATTGGTCTACGACGCGTATCATACGACGAAGTTCGTACTTGTCAAGCCACGCCGCGTCGATCTTGGTGCGCGTGAGCGCTAGCAGATTGCCGCGTGGGAGCTGGTTAGAGCCGCGACCAGTTCTGTTTAGGCAGATCGCGGCTCTTGGGGGGCGTTTGGCTCGCCAAGATGTAGATGGCACGCCGGTTGGTTGCCTCTGAGGTTTCGTCCGGGGTCTGTTTGGCCAGCACCTTCTCTCCGTACCCTTGGTAGTAGATCGGGATCTTGATGCCGTTACGACGGAACCAGCTCGAGATGGAGCGAGCCCGGTTGTTCGAAAGTGTTTGGTTGGCGCTTACCGTGCCCACTGTGTCGGTGTAGCCGGCGACATATAGGCGTACCTGCAGATTGACACCCGCTTTGGTGAACTTGCCGAGCGAGGCTTTGAGCGCCTTGAGTGTTTCTTTGAGCTTGGGCTCTTCGCTGGTGCGAATGTCCCATTTGCCCGAGGCGAACTCGACGTCGTCGTGCGGGATGGATGCGTGCACGGGCGTCAGCCGCACGCCCTGCCAAAATCCGGCGACGTCATAAGCGCGCAGCTCCATGTACAGGATCGCCCCTTTGAGCTTGGGCCAGCTGATCTGCAGAGCTGTTCCGGCTGCGGGAGCGCCGAACTTCTTTTCGACTTTCTTGAGCGGTTTGCCGTCGTCTCCAACGATGGTGAGTTGGGCTTTTTTTGCGGGATTGTTGATGGTGAAGCTCAAGCTGCGCGCGTCGAGATCGACGTCCTGCGGGTTGACCTTCAGTTTCAGCTTGGCCATGCGCGTGAGCTTGAAGCTCGCTTTGCCGACCTCGGTCAGCCCGCTGGCCCACTTGACCTCGAACTTGGCTTGGTAGGTGAATTGGCTTCCCGACGCTTGGCGCACGATGATGCTGTGCTTCTTGCCCGCGCGGACGTTGCGTGCGCTGAGCGTCACCCGCTTGCCGTCACTACGCTCGAGCTTCGCCGTGAAGATCTTGATGGCTTCAGTGGGCTGGATGACGATGGCTGGTTGGTCCTTGCCCGATACCGTCGCCTTGAAGTGCATCCCCAGTCGATCTGCTGCTGCCGGCGAGGCTAGAAGCAGAACCACCAAAGCGAGCAACACCCAGTAACACGTCCGTCGCATCCTCATGACTCTCCGATGATAGCAGCACGGTAGGTCGCCTCCGCGCGGCAGCAAGAATGCAACCACGCTCCCTGATGGCGAGCAATCCCTTCAGTCAGTAGCAATTGAGGCTGACCTCGTTGAAGATCAGGCCGAGGGTGGAGACCAGTAGCAGCAGCGATGCGCCGGCGGTGGCCCAACCCAGCGTGCGTTTTACGCGCTCGAAGTCGCCCCTGCAGCTGGCCACGAGCTGTTCGGTGTCGCGGTAGGGATCGATGCTCGGGGCGGTTCGCTGGTGCTCTTGTTGGCCCACACCGAGGTCGTGTTGCTCCACCGCGCCGCCGCGTTCGCTGCGGTCGGCGGGCGTTGCCAGTGAGCGTTGCAGCCGCCGCAAACGAGCGAAGTCGACCAGACAATTCACGGCTACGGCCAAGCCCAACGTGCTGGCGCCGGCCACGACCCAGACGGCCACAGCATTTCGTGCGTAATCGTTTGGGTTCGGCAGCAGGTACCAAGGGGCGCCCTCGCCGAGACCATCAGCGCTCAAGGCGAGCTGGGCGAAGCGCACGGCAACCACGACCACGTAGCTGGCTGTGGCGAGCCACATGGAACGTCGAAAGAGCCGGTGGGCGATCGTGCTCGGGCGGGCCAGCCAGGCCTGCTGCGAGAGGAGTGCGGCTACCCCGACGAAGGGTGCGCTGGTCAGCCCCACCGCCGGCATCAACAACAAGAAAGACCACGAGTTGTCGAAGTCCCCTAGGGGCGCGAGCCCGGCACCGACGAAGCCCGCCACGATGCAGCAGGACATGGTGACGAGGAGCACACCGAATAGATTGCCGTTGCGATTGAGCATCCGTGTCGCGATTGCACCAGCCGTCGCCAGAGCAAGCGCGGCCAAGATCGCGGCGAAGAGCTTGCCGTCGAGCACCAAGTGCGCTCTGGGCATCATGGCACCGATGGCTATGTCCGGGCCGCAGCTGTCGAGCGCGTAGGCTAGCGCTGAGCAGACTTCGTCGGCGAAGAAGCCGCCCACGAAGCCGATCACCGTCAACGGGTAGACGAGAGGCTCCGCAGGGCGAAGCAACTGCAGCTCGGGGTCCTGCGCCAACAGCGGCTCGGGCACGTGCATCAAAAGGCGGACCCGCGTCAGGGCACAAATGTTCCCGCCAAATCACCTGACGATGAGAAAAATGCACAGCAAGCCTGCACAACTCGCACGACGCTACATTTGGGCGCCAGGTCGCTGCAATTGGCCTCACTCGGCCGGCAAGTGGTCGCTCCAGGCCATAGTCGGCTCCACCCAGTCGGAAGGAGGCCAGGTCTCACGACTCCGCTCTTGCTGCTTGTCGATGATGCGTTCTATCGAACGGGTAGCCTTGTCGACAGCATCATCGATCGCTTCGAGCACGTGAGTGCTGCGGGCCGCTACGACGATGTACTGGTCGGGCATGACCTGGGCGATGATTCGACACTTGAGCTGCACCTGCCCATCGGATTCGACGGTGACGATTAGCTTCCCTATGCAATCGGCATGTCGGTCCAGGGCATTCGAAAGTCGCCAGCGCGTGTAGCTGTCAAGGCGCTTGTGCTTGCTCAATCCTCGGAAACGTACGTCCGTCTTCATTTGCTCCAACCTCCTCGGGACATGGCCGTTGCGCAGGCAGTGCAGCATTCGTACCGTCTCCTCCTCGGATCGACCGTCTCGTCGTCCAAGCTGTGTCTTGCTGCTGAAATCACTGAAGGAGCAGAAGTCGTCGCTCAGATTCGTCACCAGCTCGGTGCCGCCGGCTTGTAAAACGAGGCGCACACTTCGCGCACGGCCATGCACATCGACGCAGCTACAACGGCTCGTCGTAGCCGCTGAGACCGTGTGCAAGAACCTGCTCACCTTGCCGCTAGGTCGTGCCGAGAGCTTCACACCACGACGCCAGGTCATTCCGTTGCGGTACTGATTCCCGAGATTTGGCGGCGTGGCATGGAACCTGCGAACGCGGCGCGTGGCCACCCAGCCAAAAGCGGTTGGCCAACAGTTTCTGGATTCGAGTCTAACGATGGACCAACAGCGCAGCCGAGATCGCACCGGTGATGGCTCTTTCGACGACACCGGTCCCACATCCGGGATCCGCCCCGTCAACGATCGTCAGTCCGGCGAGCAAGAGCAAGCAGCCATCACTTTTTGCGAGCCCGTTCTGGCCCAGGATGATGCAAAGCCAGATCAATGGCGATTTTCGGAGTGGTCGAGCCAGGTCGACGACATTCTCGATTCGTTGAGTGATTCGGCGATGACGAGCCAACCATCGCCGCAGCTGAGCCCGCGGTCGAAGCAGAATGCGCGCGCCGGCTTTTCGAGTGGCGTGCTGGTCGCCGTCATGGTCGCCGCAGTGCTCGTGGCACTAATCTTGTTCTGGCTTTGATTCTGTAGTGGCCTCGACTCTGCTGGCCCCCAGACTCTGTTGGGCCCATGGTCCTGCTGCGGGCCCAGCGGCGGTTCGAGCCTCCGGCGCCCTTGACTTTCGTCGCTGCAACGCGCAGGGGTACGGTGCGCCCGCAAGCCACCCCACGCGGAGCGCCCATTGGAAAGGAACGCGCCATGGCTACCATCAGCACCAAGATCCAGGATGCTCTCAACAGTCAGATCAACGCCGAGATGTTCTCCTCGTATCTGTACCTGGCCATGTGCGCATACTTCGACTCACTCGACCTGCCGGGCTTTGCCAACTGGATGCGGGTGCAAGCGCAGGAAGAAGGTCAGCATGTCGACAGGCTCTTCGACTACATCGGCGAGCGTGGCGGTCGGGTGTTCTTGGAGGCGATTGAAAAGCCGCCGAGCGAGTGGGAGAGCCCTTTGGCCGCGTTCGAAGCCGCCCTGGAGCACGAGCGCATGATCAGCCAGCTGATTGACGACATGGTCGGTCTGGCGCTCGAGATGCGCGACCGGGCGAGCGAGAGCTTCTTGCGCTGGTATGTCGACGAGCAAGTAGAAGAAGAAGCGTCGGTCGATCGGGTGGTCAAGATGTTGCGCATGAGTCAAGGGCACCCAACAGCCATGCTGATGATCGACCGCGAGCTAGCGGCCCGCGTGCCGGCCCCCCGCCCGCGCCTGGCGCCTAGCTCGCCCAGTCCGGGTCCGTGAAACCGAAGGGCCGTAAGGGGCATCTCGGGCGGTTTACCCCCGCCCGCAATTACTCTGAGAATCACCGTAGGGGCGGGGTTTAGAGGCCGTCTCATAACCTTGCTTCGCCCGTAGGGGAGGGGTCTATCCTCTCCCGCAACCTTCCGCACTGTGGCCGTGCCGGGCGGGGAGAAACCGCCCGCGCTTCCCCTACATTG
>CAZRGL010000181.1:0-17695 GCA_964599485.1 uncultured Polyangiaceae bacterium | reverse complement strand
GGCGCAAGCGTGAGACGCGCTGTCGAACCTGGGCATGGGGAAGTGCTTCGTCCTCGGCGATGTGGGCGAGCTTCTCGCCCCCTCCCTCGCGAGCCATCCAGCCCAGGGTACGTTTGGCCTGCTCGTCGCCCTCGGTTTGCTGATCAGCCCAATCGGCCCATTCGCGGGCCGAATGTGGCTCCGGCTCAGCTTCAAGCTGATCAGGCAGCTCGACTTTTCGTCCACCGCTACCTTTGCGATGAAAATCGGCCACCTTGTGGCGGGTGATCCCTACGAGCCACTTGCGCAGCTGCTCTGCATCTTTGGGGGCATTGCTCGAGGCGAGCGCATCACAGAGGACCGTCTGGACGATGTCTTCGACCTCGACCGCTGGCACCCGCTTGCGAGCAACTTGCTCGATGAGGCGCCGCAGCTCAGGCGAGCTGAGCAGGGTCTTGGTATCGGGCTGCGAGGGCGTGGGCATCATGGTCATGATCTCATAAGCCTCCCTCCGGATCACTTCGTGAGGCACATGCGCCCCGATCCGGGTGCTGAGGGTAGAAAACGGCTCGTCTAGAGGCTCGTCGCGCCCTGCCCCCGGAGTGTGACGGCTCAGTCGAAAAAAAGTTGTATCCCGTCACACTTCGGGGGTTTTTGGCGACGAAATGGGCATATGGACCCGATGATTGCCTACTTGACCACGCTGATGGCGGCTTTCACCTCAGTCAACGCCGTTCCGCAGCAGCCTATCGTGCAGCCCGTCCGCGTGACCGAGATTCGCATCGATAAGAGCGAGCACCGGCTGGATCTGATGGTGGGGCAGCGCATCTACAAGCGCTACCGCGTCGCGATCGGACCAGGCGGTCTCGGGCCCAAGCAATTCGAGTGGGATTACAAGACCCCAGTGGGCACCTACCGCGTCATCTCCCACATGGGGATCTTCCACAAGTTCCTACACTTGAACTACCCCAACAAGCAGGATTTGGCCCGCTACACACGGCTCAGGCGCGCCGGCAAGGTACCGGCCGGCCGCACTGCCGGCGACAGCATCGGCATCCATGGCACCGGCAACCCCGCCTTCACTGGCGTGCACAAGGAGAGCGACTGGACCGCTGGTTGCGTGGCGCTCGACAATTCCGAGATCGACGAGATCGCCAAGCTCGCGCCAGTGGGCACCAAAGTCGTAATTACCGAATAGGCTTCAGCCCGGGCCGCTGTAGCTGCCGAGCACTGCGTGGGCTCGATCGCGCATCACCACGAAGGGGCGATCGTCGAAATGCACTTCGCCGGCGCCGTCGTGAGCAATGATTGCGACCTTGCCCATGCCGTAGCCCATCGGTCCGCGGGAGTAATAGTGTACGGCGATTGTGAAGGGGTAAGCCGGATCGGAATCTTTGATGGCAAAGCACTCGGGGCCGTAGCCATTGGTGACGTCGCTGTAGAGCCTGCCCCCGGAGCTGAGCACGGGATTGCTGTAGAACGCGTGATCGTAATGGCCATCGAACAGGTGCAAGTCGACATCGTTGGCGTCGGTCTCCCAGGTCAGCACGAAACGCAACGAGGCTTTGGTGGCGAGCTTGGCGCCGCGGGCCTGGAGCCGCTTGACGACGCCCTCGCGCTTGTTGGGATGCTTGTGTAGCCACACCGCAGCGATGATCCCCAACTCCTCGCGCATGACCTTCGCGCCGGTGCGAAAGCGCCCCGATGGATACCGCCGGGACAAGCCTCGTTCGAGCACCTCGAATGCTTGCTCCGCGCCGCCCGCCCGTAGCAACGCCATGGCAAGCAAGCGATGGGCCGTCAGATGGTCGGGCCGTTCGGCCAGCGCCCGGGCGTAGATGTCGATGGCGAGAGCCAGCGCCTCGGCATCGAGTCGCTCGAGCCGGTTCGCGGCAAAGCGCCGCATGTCGGCCCGCGAGGGGTACAGATCGACTATCGAGCCATATGCGCGGGCGGCCAGCTTGGGGGCGCCACGGGCCTCGAGCGCTTCGCCCAAGGCCACCAGGGCCATCACGTTGCCGGGCTCCTCGTTGCGCCATGCAAGCGCTTCGACCACCGCCCGCTCGCTGTGGCCAGACTCGAGCTGGAGCATCACATCCTGCATGCGCCCGCGGTAGGCGCTGGCCTTGGTCACTGCCTCGACCATCCACGCGGGTGTTCCGCGGGGAAAGCGGCCCCCCGCCCCCGTTGCGCGCAAACGCGGCCGAAACCCCGACGAGACCCGCGACCGGGTCGGGCCGGGTCTGACCCGTACGACTGCATCGTTCGGCCCGAACCCTCCAGCCGAGAGCGGATCGTCGGCAAACTCGTAGCCGTAGCTCCCGTCTCCGTCGTTGCTGGAGGATGGATTCGCTGACGATGCCGGCCTTGGTTTCGCAACGACGCGCTGCCTCGATTGCGGTCTTCGGATGAAGCAGTTGACGCACGCTGCGCTGCTACTCTGCTCCTTGCCTGCTTCGTCGTCGTCATCGTCATCATCATCGTCATCGCCGAGGTCGGGCGACAGGGGATCGCCGCGCACGTGCATAGGCCCACGCAATGCACGGGGATTGGTCACGAGACTCCGGCGTCGTCTGCTCTTCGCGAGCTTCTTCTTCAGATGTGCGAGCTCCTGGGCCTTCTTCGCGATCTGTGCACTGAGCACCGCATCGTCCCTGTGGATTAGCTCGACGCCCTTTGCGCCAGCTGTGAGGATGTCGGTGAGGGCTTTGCGGTCGATCTTGAATCGCTCGTAGTCCTGCTCCGTTTCCAACACCAACAGCGCGGTATGATCGGAAAGCACCCGGTGCTGACGGGACAGCGCGACGATCTTATGGCGCAAGTGCTGCCGCTCCTTCGGCGTGGCGGCCTTGGCGCGCATATCGTTGAGGCGCTGAATGCGAGCACCTACCGCCGCTCTGCTCAACAGCGGGCCCTGAGCGGAGCCGAGCTCGACCTCGATGACTTGGTCGAGGCCACCGCTCAACTGCACACGCAAGGCTGCCCCGGTCGCTAAAGCCCCCGGCTCGAGCTGGGCATAAACCAGCCGCTCGTCGCCTGGTTGGATACCGTCGAGCCGATTGGGCCACACCCATTGGGCGCCTTCGATACGCAGGGCAACACCACTCTTGGTGGCCTGACTGAGCTTTCGGGGGGGCGGCAGCGTCCCCGAGGCCGCCTTCGATGACCATATCGAGCCGTTCGACGGTCTCATTGAGCTTGGCCATCGCTGGCTGCAGCTGGATTGCAGCTTTGGCTGCGTCGGCGCCGACCGCAATACCGGCGGTGGCCACAGCGTCAGTGATGATGACCGCGCGATCGCGCTGGCCTTGCTGAGCAAGCCAAGACAGCGCGGCGTGCAGATTGGACGCGCCCAGAGGTCGGCGGGCGCGAACCGCGTCCAGATGGGTTTGATTGAGCTCGCCCAGACTGCCCTCGTAGATCTTCACGACGGCCTGATCGAACGTGCCCAATACCAACGCCGCATCATCGCCGTGCAACAGGCGCAAGCCACCGAGCAAGCTACCGAGACGCTGCACCGAACGGGCAAAACCTGGCGCGCGCGACGCACTGGTATCGAACAGAACGGCGATCTTGCGCAGTTTTTCTGGGCTGCTCTCCAGACGTGGAGCGACGCGTGCCAACACCAAGTCTTGGTGGCGCAGACCGCGGGCTCGAGCGGTCGTCGCCAGCTCGAAGTCGCTTTGAGGGGTGTAGTTGTTTTCCACCAACCGGACGGTCTCGAGCCCGGCCCCCTTGCGCGCTCGGGCCGTTACGCTGAGTTGCTCGATCTCGGGCAGACCGCGCAGAGGCAGCCGGTAGGGCTCGTTGGTCTTGCTCAGCTCGTGGCTGTAGGACAGGATGATCTCTTTGACGCTGCTCGCCGCGATGGGGAAGATCCGTGCCCGAAACGCATTGCCAGCCTTCTTCTCGAGCAGCGCCGGATCTTGTTTTCGATGTAAGAAGTCCTCGTACGCGCGACGGGCCATGGCCCGCTCGACCACTTCGGCCTCCTGCCAACCTTCGTCGATGCGCATGGCCAAGCGACTGATGACGGCGCCAGCGGGCAGCGTGACGGCAAAGCGGCCCTCGATGGTCGCTGGCCGCGGATTGCGAAACTTCAAGTGTAGCTCGGTGAAGGCGAGCGGCCCCTCAACGACGGCTTGAGCCTGCAAGGAGACCAACTTCAGCCCAGTTCCGTCACTAGCCGTCAAGGAGACCGGTGGCGGCTCAGCAATGACCGAGGGCGGCGGCAACTTCATCGCCGCCGCTAGGATCACCCGCGAGCCCATGGCATCGAAAGAGCGCACCTTGCCGCGCTTTTGTGGGCTCAATTTCGTTTCCGGGGGCGGCCCTGGGGCCTGGCTCGACGGCCCCGGTCGGGCGCAGGACCCCAACAACAACACCAAAAGGACCAATCCCAGGCTCCTCGTCGACATCTCGTGGCTCCTCGCTGAGGGCTTTGAGCCCCCCATGTGGGCGAAGCGTCCATACGGATGGCTCGGCCGTTCGGTTTGTCGTCGACCAGCTTCCTCGCGAGCCCAACCCCGAGTAACGTCGTGTCGTCGTCGGTTTTGAACCGGCTGAGGCTGGCTTTGACTAGCCGAGAAAGGGGTCGTCGTGACAGACGTGATGACCGAGGCTGAACGCCAGAAGCAGAAGATCGGCATAGGACTCTGGGCGGCCGGCTGCTTCGTCGGCTTCTGCATCGAGATGTACATGCTGATCATCTCCCCTCTGATGAGGGGCGGCAGCACGATGGTCGGCTCGCTGTTCATGGGCGCGCTGATCGCCATCCCGGCTTGCGCTGTATACATCTTGGTTCCCTTGATCATGGACCGCTTCGAGCCGGAGCCCTGGTGGACCCTGGCGATGGCGTTCCTCTGGGGCGCGATGGGCGCCGGCGGGTTCTCGCTGCTCATCAACACGCTGATGGCAGAGCTCGGTGCTGCGCTCGGGGGCGCTGGCGGCGCCAACTTCGTGGGTGCAGTCATCAGCGCACCGATTACCGAAGAGGTCACCAAGGCGATGGCGCCGCTAGGGATGTTCCTGTTCTTGCGGCGTCAGTTCGACGGCAAGATCGACGGCTTCATCTATGCCTCTTTTTCGGGGCTGGGCTTCGCGGTGATGGAAAACTCCCTGTACTACGGGCGCGGGCTCATGACCGACAGCTTCTTGCACCAGTTCTTGATCCGGGGGGTGCTGCGACCCTGGAATCACGCGTTTTACTGCGCGATGTTCGGCATCGGTTTGGGCATCGCCCGCGAAACCACCAAGGACTGGGTCAAATTCGCCGCGCCAATCGGCGGCCTCTTCCTCGGTATGAGCCTGCACGGCTTCTGGAACGCACACAGCTTCTTGCTGATGCTCATGGGGATCCGGCCAGGCCTTTGGAGCCAACTCGTGCTCACCGCTTTCTATCTCGTCATCGTGCTGGCGATGTGCGGCACCATCATCTACTTCGTCGTTCGGGAGGGGCGCACCATTCGGCAGTACCTCCGCGACGAAGTGCTCATTGGCAACATGAATGAACAAGAGGTCGCCCTCATCGTCCACCCGATCGGACGGCTCAAAGCGCGCTTCGGACCGGGCGGAAAAGTCGCTCAGGACTTCGTCGATGCCGCTATCCGGCTGGCTATCACCAAGTGGCATGCTGCGCGCGCTTACGCCGGCCGCAAGCACACCGTGAGCATGGATGCTGTGGCCCCATTACGCCAGCGCGTAGCCGCTCTGCGAAAGCAAATGTACGCCCAAACCCAAGGAGGAAACATGGGTGGGGGCGGCGGGCACCACGGCGGACACCAAGGCCACGGCGGACACCAAGGCCACGGCGGACACCAAGGCCACGGCGGACACGGCCACGGCGGACACGGCCACGGCGGGCACCACGGTGGCCACGGCGGGCAAGGCTACCCCCAATAACGACGTAAGCCGATATGGGGGACGACGCGCAGAGGCCCTTCACCCGATCGCGGGCAAGGGCACCTTCGCTTCTGAGGGAGGCCGCCACGGGGGCTGAAGTTCCCGACAGCGACGCTTCGGGCGATCCGCAGCAGCCCGTCGATCTCGAGCAGACCTCGGACGAGCAAGACCACGGCGAGCAGCCACGCTATCGACCACGCAGAACTTTGGGCGAGGGTGGGATCGGCAAGATCTTGTTGTGCAAAGATCTGCGGACGCGCCGTGACGTCGCACTGAAGCAACTGCAGGACTACGCGCTCGAAGAGCCTGACATCCGAAGGCGCTTCGAGCGTGAGGCTCGAGTCCAAGCCCAGCTCGAGCATCCGAGCATCGTGCCGGTCTACGACCTGAGCAGCCACCCGGATGGTGCCCCACTGTTCACCATGCGGCGGGTATGTGGGCTGACCTTGGAGGACATCATCGAGGCCCTCGGCGATGGTGATCCCGAGCTCAGCGCTTTGTTCACCCGCCACAGGTTGCTGACGGCGTTCTGCAGCGTGTGTCTGACGGTCGCCTACGCTCATTCGCGTGGCGTGATCCATCGCGACCTCAAGCCCGCCAACATCATGTTTGGTGAATTCGGTGAGGTTAGCGTGCTGGATTGGGGCCTGTGCAAGGTCTTGACTGAACACCAGGACGAGCCCGCCTCCCGACGCCGGCCCCCTGAGCAAGCACGCCCTTCAATCGAAGACCAACAAACAGCAAGAACCGTCCACGCTGCCACGATGGATGGCGCCATCCTCGGCACGCCTGGCTACATGCCCCCGGAACAGTCGCGGGGTGATCACAGCGATGTGAGCGGCGCCGCCGATATCTACTCTTTGGGCGCGATACTGTTCGAGCTGCTTACCTTCGAGCCTCTCATCGAGCGGCAGCATCCGCCCGAGCTGATGGTCATCGCCGCGGGCTTCCCGGCCAAAGCGCGCCCCAGCGAGCGTTATCCAGAGACAGCGGTCCCCCTCGAGCTCGAGGAGATCTGCGTGCGGGCCACCCAGCTCGAGCCTGCCGAGCGCTTCGCGAGCGCGCGCGAGCTTTGCGACGCCGTTCAAGCCTACCTCGAAGGCAGCCAGGACCTGGCGCAGCGCCGCGTAATGGCCGAGCAACATCTGGACGAAGCCCGTATTGCGCTCAAGTCGGCTTCGATGTCGAACGCAGCCAGCAAGGATGCAACCAACACGGATGCAACCAACACGGCTGCGCTGCTCATGGCAGGCCGCACCCGCGCAGCCCAGCAACTCCGCTTGGCCCTAGGCCTGATGCCCGATCACGAAGGGGCTCGTAGCATCACCGCGCAGTTGCTTCTGAAGCTACCGCAAGACATCGATCCCGCAACTGAACGGCAGATGCGCGCCGCGCTCGGACAGCACCGCCCGGCAAAACGGCTCGGCGCGGTGATCGGGCTCGGTGGAGCGCTCATCGCTGCAGCTGCCATCGCGCTGTGGATGGGCGTGCGTAACTGGACCCTCTACAGCCTGTGGCTGTTGAGCTTGGCGGCGATGATGGCTGCCGGCGCGCGACTGGCTCGCCATGACGCAGCGCCCTCCTTGGGCCCGTTCTTGTTCGCGTTGGCAGCATATTTGGGCATCCAATCGACCGTAGCGGGCCCTTTGTTCTTGCTTCCGGGCGTTGCGCTGACGGTCGTCACCATGACAATCCTGTTGCGACGTGCCAACAAGCAGCAGCGGGGCGCGGCCATGGCCACCTGCGTCTGCGCCATGCTGCTCCCGCTGGCGCTGCAGCTCGCTGGTGTTGTGCCGCGCTCCTATTTGTTCGCCGATGGCCTGATGAGCATTCACAGCGGCATGCTCGAGCTGCCAGCGCTACCCACCATGGTCACCTTGCTCGTTTCGGCTGTCGCTACGTTGGTGATTCCAGCACTGGTAGTCGGTCGATGGGTGGATCGTTTGGTCGCGGTCGAGCAGGATCAAGCGCTGCGTCACTGGCGGCTGAAGCACCTGGTGCCGGAGTCGACGCTGCGCTCAGCCACCGATGAGCCAGCCGCAACCGGAGAGGGAGAGGCGGGCCATGAGCGATAGAGAGCCGCCGCATGTCGCCCCGAGCCCGGTCGATGAGCCCGAGCTGTCGCTAAATCCCGCGCGCCGCATGATTATGATTTCAACGGCGCCGTCCGAGCTCGCTGGGGCATCACGATACGCGCCACAGCATGACTTGCCGCCGCGCACCGCGATGACGCGTACGCTCTGTCTCGACCGACGAATAGGGCGGGACGTCGTCTTGGCGCGACCGGAACCGGGCACGCAGCAGCAAGCAGATTTCGTAACCATGGCGCGACTCCAGGCCCAGCTCGAGCACCCATCGGTGCTGCCCATCTACGATATCGCCGACGATGAAGTGGGCAGCTACTACACCTGCAAGCACGCCCGAGGACTGACCCTGGCGCAGGTGCTCGATGCGCTCCGGGAGCGCCAACCCGCCGCCGAGGCCTCGTTTACCCACCACAAGTTGCTCAGCGCTTTTGCCGGCGTCTGCATGGCGGTGGATTTTGCCCACGCCAGAGGCGTAGCGCATGGCGGACTTCATCCAACCAACGTGCTGCTCGGCGCGTTCGGCGAGGTGAGTGTCCTCGGATGGGAGCACTGCAAGCTGATCGACAAGCGCGAGCCCGAAATCAGCTCCATGGCCGCCGTCCTGGGCAAGATGACACCCGGAGCCCTCGATCTGTCTAAAGCCCCCGGAGCTGAATGGGCGACGCGCCAGGGCAACCTCGGTACCCTCGCCCCCGAGCGTTTGCTTGGCCAAGACGCGGCACCGACACCGGCTGGCGATGGCTATTCGCTGGGCGCGATTCTCTTCGAGATACTGACCCTACAACCGCTACACGCTCACGATGAGCCCATGCGCATGAAGGTCGCAACGCTAAAAGGTGCCAACGCGCAGGCGCGGCAACGCGCCCCCGAGCGGGACGTGCATCCAGCACTCGAGGCCATCTGCGTCAAGGCCACGGCGATGGCGCCACAACGCCGGTTCGACAGTGTGCGCGCGCTTCATGACGCGGTTCAAGCTCATCTCGAGCAGCACCTAGCCGACGAGCGGCGGCGTGCCTCGGCAGACGCGCACGCCGAAGCCGCACGTGAAGCCTTGGGCAGTGGCGCTGAGCTGCCACTCGAGCCCTCGACAGGAGCCTACGAGACCGCCACCCGTGAGCTGCGCTCAGCACTCGCACTCGATCCTGGTCACCCTGCTGCGATGCAGCTGCTCGTGCAGATGTTGGTAGCAGCGCCCGAAGAGCAGCCAGCAGAAGTCGCCGCCGCACTGAAGAATCAGCGGAGCCACGACCGCGAGGCATTGCTGCACGGGGCCAGCGCTGCACACGCGCTGATGGTTGCGCTGGCTCTGGGCTTCGCCCTGGCGTTGGGACTGCGCCGCCCCTTCGTGCTGGTTGCCATCGTGGCGTTGCTGATCGGCATCACGCTCATGCTGCGCTTCGGGCGTCTCACCAACAATCCTCGCCGCGTATGGCTCGTTGCTGGCGCCATCGTCCTGTTGGTTGCAGCGTGCACCACGGTTGCCGGACCCCTGCTCATCGTGCCCCCGGTCGCGTCGGCTTACGCGACCATGCTCATCATTGCTTTGCGTGCCGACAGTCGGCACAGGTTGCTGATCATTGGAGGCTTGTTTGCGGCTTTTCTCGTACCGCTGGGGCTACAAATGCTGGGGGTCATCGACGGGAGCTACGTCTTCACCGGCACAGAGGTTCTGTTGCGGCCGGGGCTGCTGCAGCTCGGCGAGCCGCTGACGTTGATCGCTCTGGCCACCCTCTGCTGCGGGGTGCTGCTGCTGCCTGCTGTGATGCTCGGCCGCTGGGTCGACGCCCTGGCCCGAGCCGAACAAGAACAGCTCGTCGCAGCTTGGCAGTTGCGGCAGCTCTTGCCCGATACCATCGACGAGGATGGCAACTGAGGGCGCGAACAGAACTGAGCGCGCAACTATGGCTCGACGAGCTCGTCGCGAAGCTGGAGCATTTCCCGCCTGTCTTCTTCACTTGGTGTCGGGAAGCGTAACGGCAAGCTCTTGAGTGTGGCGACGACGATCTCGGCCACGCAAGCGCGTGCGTATGGCTTGTTGTCGGCGGGAATCGCATACCAAGGCGCATGGCCGCGAGAGGTCGCGTTGAGAGCGTGCTCGTAAGCGTTCATGTAGGCGTCCCAGTGCTTGGCCTCGACGATGTCACCGCTGTCGAACTTCCAGTTCTTGGTGGGATCGTCGATGCGGGCCACGAAGCGGCGCTTCTGCTCTTGTTGCGAGACGTTGAGCCAGAACTTGATGACCACGGTTCCGTTGTTGGCCAAATGCAGCTCGCTGCCACGAATCGACTCGAAGCGTCGTTCCCAGATTCCATCGAGCTGGGCACACTCGTCGGGTAGTTTTTGTCCGCCCAAAAAAGAGGGATGGACCCGCACGACGAGCACCTCTTCGTAATAGCTGCGGTTGAACACGCCAATACGACCGCGCTCGGGCAGCGAGCGGGTCGTTCGCCACAAGAAATCGTGATCAATCTCCTCGGAAGATGGCTTCTTGAAAGAGTAGACCTGAAAGCCTGCCGGGTTGACGCCTGAGAGCACCGTGCGAATGGTGCTGTCCTTGCCTGCCGCATCCATCGCTTGGAACACCAGCAGTAGCGAATAGCGGTCGTCGGCGTAGAGCAATCGTTGCAGCTTGTACAGCTGCTTGACGCGCTTCTTGAGCTTCTTTTCCCACTTTTCATCATCGCCTGCGTCCGGCGGGGGCGCGGTTGGCGCATCGGCCTGACAAAAAGAACCGTCAAACGGGACGAGATAGGGGCTGTCTACGGGCCTCATGGTGCCTATTCCTCTATGGCGGTGGGCTCGTCGGGGGTGGTCTGATCGAGCGACCGCTCAGCCGCTCGATCTTGCCCGCGCTGCGTATCGGCGAGCGGAGCGTAGCAGATGCAGTTGCGACCGGAGACCTTGGCCTTGTACATGGCATCATCGGCGCGCTTCTCGAGCTCTTCAGCGGTCTCCTTGCCATCCCAGGTGGCGATCCCGATCGACACCGTCTGCGGCACCTGTGCGACTTCTGACACGGCGATGGCTTTCGCCTCCATGGTGGTGCGCAAGCGCTCAGCTGCGATCCGTGCGCTCTGGCGATCGGTTCCGGGCATGATGAGCACGAACTCATCACCTCCACGGCGCACCACCACGTCGTTGTCTCGGGTGCTCGCGCGCGCCCGGTCGGCAAACTCGCGCAGCACCTGGTCGCCCGCCGCATGACCGTGGGCGTCGTTGACGTTCTTGAAATGGTCCAAGTCGATGAGCAGCACACTCAAGCTGCTCTGGGCCACCCGATGACGTTCCATCTGCTCGCGCAAGCCCGGCATGAGGTAGGCGTGGTTGAAGGTGAGGGTCTGCACGTCTGTGACTGCCAAGCGTGCTAGCCGCGCTTTTTCGATGGGCGGCACCGCGCAATTCGCCAACAAGGAGACCAACTCCTCGTGCTCGCGGGCAAAGGTGTCGGGCTGCTCGGACGTGGTGGCCAGCACACCCACGACCTCACCGGCCGACCACAGCGGCACCGCCAGCATGGAGCGAATGTCGAACCCCTGGTTGTCCTTGTGAATGAAGCGCTTGTCGTTGGCCGTGTCGTTGATGCGCGCGACCTCGCCGCTATCGACGACCCAGCCGGCAACACCATGGCCAGGAACGTGCCGTACCGGCTTTTTGCCGTGCCCTTTGCCGGAGCGCGCACCCGAGAGCAGCTCCGTGCCCGAGCGGTCGAGCACCCGAATGGAGGCATGATCACCCGGCAGCATACGAAGGGCTGCATCAGTCACCAGCTGGAGCGCAGCAGGCAACGATGGCTCGTTGGTCAAATTGCGGGTGAGCTCGAGAAGGATCTGCAGCGTTTCGCGTGGCTCGACCACCTCGCGAAGGTACTCCGCACGGCCCGGTCCTGCACTGGAAAAGCGGCCGGGACCGCAGAGTGCCCCACATGTGTCTTTTCAAACACCCGAGAAAACACCACGAGCTGGCCAACAGCAGGCGCTAGCGAAGGACGCGCGCGCCTTCGCCCCGTTATGGACGACCGAGTCCGTAGCACCCTGTGGGCCGAAGCTAGCTAAGGGCTGCGCGCGCAGCGCAGTCCCCAGTTCCTGCTCTTCGCCCCGAGTGTGACTGGCTGCCGTCGTGCGCTGACCAGCTTGTCTCCTGCTTGTGACCAGTAGCCCCCTCGGGACATGTGCTGGCCACTGGGATTGAGGTTCGCGCAGTTTTCACAAGGCACGGGATAGTCGCCGGAGTAGTCCAGCACCATCTCGCTCAAATTGCCCGCTAGATCGCTCTGCCCCCAGCGGCCGTCACCGTCTGGGGAGTAGTTGCCAACAGGCAGGCCGACAGCGTTGTCTGAGTCTTCGTAGTTGGCCTTCGCGGAGTCGATTCCCATCCCCCAGGGATACTGACGTTGTTCGTTGCCGCCCGCCGCGGCGTAGTTCCACTCGGCTTCGGTGGGCAGTCGGCCTTGATCCCAGGCGCAAAAGGCAAAGGCCAAGTACCAATTGGTACAATTGATGGGGCGGTTTTCGTTGCTCGCAGCCTCGTCCGTGTACAGGCAATCAGGATGCACTTTGAGCATCTTCACGATTGTTGCCTTGTCACCAGGCATCCGCATCTGCCCGTTGTATTCTGTTTTCCAGCCGCTGTTGGGGACGAGCGGATGCGCTCCGTCACCGACACCGGGATGGCCAGTGTATTGATCGATGAACTTGCGCATGCGACCAACGGTCACTTCAAAGCGGTCGAGCCTGAAACTGCTGACGGTCGCCTCGTTCGCGGCGTCCGTGTATTCGATGTTGTCGTAACTTCGTTTGAATGTGCCGCCCTCGACAACCGGGCTGGCGCAGCAGTCTTCGTCGGTATTGGGGCCGCAGTCATCGAGCAGTCCAATACAGCTCGGAGCAACGAGCGAGCCACCTCCTGCGCCCCCTTGGCCACCTGCGCCACCACTATCCATGCCGGCGCTGCCCGTGCTGTTGACACCACCCGTACCGCCCGAAGCGCCAGCGCCCCCTGCCCCAGCAGAATCATCGTCGCTCCGATGCGCGTGCGGGCAGCTCGTCGTCATCAGAAGGCTCAGGACAGCAAGAGCCCCTACGAGCTCAGCCAACATGACCGATAGCCGCTGACTTGGGGGTGAGACCAAGGTGCAGCGATATTATCATGTCGTTGCAGCGGGCGGCCGGTCGTAGCACCCACCATCGTCGATGTGCACAGGCGCGGCGCTCATCGCGGGCAAGTCGCCGAGCACCTCAGCACGGGACGCTTTCCGACTGAGCCTGTTTCCGAAAGCCGAGCGGCGTCTCGCCAGTCCACTTCTTGAATGCGCGGTTGAGCGCGCTCTGATCGCCGTAGCCGAGCAGGAAGGCGACCTCCGCCACGCTCACATCCGATCGACTCAGATAGCGGCGAGCCAGCGACTCACGCGCCGCGTCGAGTAGCTCTCGAAAACTGCTGCCCTCTGCCCTGAGCTTGCTCTGCAGGCTCCGCGGGCTCATCGCCAGGCGCTTGGCCACCTGACCGAGCGCGGGCCGACCATCGCACAAGACATCGCCGAGCAAGGCTGCCACTGTGCCCGAAAGCTGCTTGCCGGGGCGCAGTCGGCGCAAGACTTCCTCGGCGTGCCGGTCGAGCACCTGCGCAAGCTCTTCATCGGCTGTCGGGATGACGAGGAGCAGGTCGGAGCGACGCAGGATGATGCTGTCGTCGGCTTGGTCGAATTGCAGCGCTGAGCCCAGGATGCGCTGATGTTCGGACAAGTCGACGGGCGGCGCGTGGCGAAAACGAAAGCGTGGCGACAGGCGGCCCTCTGACAGCTGCTGGAGCATCGCCGCCAGCACGGCCGCAACGCATTCGACGTGGTGGCGATGGGGCACGAAACGCGCACTGAAGCTCGCGACACGAAGCACAGCTTCGTCCCCCTCGAGCAGCAACTCGGGCCGCAGCACGTCGGCGAGAATGTCGTGGTAGCGACAGAAGCGCTCGAGCGCTTGGCCCAGCGTAGCGCTGTTCAACATGCTTGCCACGAGCACGTGGCCGAACGGCATGTGCTGTCGCAGAGCGCCGAGGTACAGGCCGAAGCATGGGTCGCCCGCCGCCTGCTCCATTGCGGTCCACAGAACGTCGAATTGCGCAGCAGAGAGCCGTTGGTAGGGACGTTGGATCAACGCGGGATCGATGCCAGCGGACAGCAGCAAGGTCCTCAGCGCATCGCCCGACAGCCCCACAGCTTTGAAGAAGATGCGCGCCAAGTCACTGGACACAGTGGCGCCGGTGTGTTCATCGGCCACCAAAACCGGCCCCCCCATCGCAACCGCTGTGGCGGTCAATCGGCCTGCTCAGCGAGCCGCTGGTCGCGGACGAACGTGGCCCAGCAGCCGGTCGTGCGTCCGTCGAACATGCCGGCCAATAGCGCTTCCAATCACCGACATGGCCAGCTGAAGCTTCAGCTTGTGAGGCACCTTGTACATCTTGCCCGTGTCCACGAAACACCGAAGCGACGCTAACACGAACTGCAGCATCTGGCGCACCCGCGACTCGAAACCCGGCTCGTTGATAATCGCGTTGCCCCGCTCGTTCAGGGCCGTATAGGTCAGCTGCAAACTCCCGCTCAAGCTACCATCGGGTCGCTGTTCGCCTTCGAATTCCCATTTGCCCACCATGAAGTCATCGGTGAGCAACAGGGCGTGAAAGTGATGACGCTGCCGGTCCCAGCGCGTGGTGTACCAATAGGTTTGAGCAAATGGACTTCGCAAGGTCATCACAGCGCTGGTCGGCTCGACGAAGATGTTGTGGTTTTCGTTGTAGCCGCTCACCGAATGGATCAAATCGAACTGCCAATCCTCAATCCACTCGAGCTCCCTGACTGGGCACGCCAAGGCAAAGATCTCATCTGCGCTTCCCTGCATGGTCGCTTGGATTCGAACGGTTGCCCGTTTTGCCCGGAAGCCTTGGGCGGAAGGCCGATTGGCCTCCATGCTCCGAGCTCCCAGCAGGCTCGATCGTAGTGAACCGACCATTGATGCGAGCAATGTCTCGATGCGATTGCGCAAGCCCTCATCGAACATCTCGTTGCCCTCTGAGGTCAGTGCCGAATAGGTCATCTCCAACAGCACCTGCGCGCTTCCTCCCTCAGCCTTCACGGCAATTTCGAGCTTACCCATGGCCCGCTTCGGGTTCATGAGCAGCGCCGCGAAGCAGGCTTCGTGGCTGTTGGGACCGGTCGTGTACCAATGGGTGCTCAGCCCGCGATCTCCAAATAAAACAGCGCCTGTGTGTTGCTCAGTCCAGAGCTGGTCCCGCCCGCTCGGACCGGGGCCGCAACTGACGAGCGGTTTGAAGTCCTCCAACCAATGCCGCGCTCCGCCTTCACCTGGCCGAGCGTTTAGCATCTCCTGCAATTGGGCAATCGGGACTTCGAGCTGCGCCTCGTGCCGCACCTGCACGCGGCGGCGCGGGCCGTCGAGCTGGCTCAGGTCACCATTGTTCCATTTGCTGCCGTCTGCTTTGTGGAGCTTCATCGTGCTTTCCTCCTCGCGCTAACCAAATTGGGCCACGCTATTGGGTCGAAAGTGGGTCCGATGGGCGGGGAGCGCTTGGCGAAACCCGCAAACGTTTTGTCCAAAGGCGCAATCGTCATCGGCAGCACCACGTGCTTTCCAATCGGCGCAGGGCTCACAACTTGCTAATGGACCATTGTGGAGTCCGGACTCACCTATGTGCTCGACCTGTGGGCTCACATCGCCGCAGACCACGCTTTTCTGCGGGATGGTTTGGAGCAAATAGCCGCCGAGCGACACAGCGAGATCATCACGATCATGGTGGGTGATATCGCCGAGTACCTCGAGCTGCATTTTCGCCAGGAAGAGGAGCCGGGCCGTTTCTTCGATGCCATCGTCGCCCGCGCACCACAATACACCGACAAGATTGCGATTCTGCGTGCCGAGCACCAGCAGCTCATGGCGCTCTGCTCCCGAATCAAAGCGGCCACTGAGGGCAAGCGGGGGCCGGCTGGCCGAGACCTACTCCAAGAAGTGACGCGGCTCGTTGCGCTCCTGCGCGCCCACGAGAAGGCCGAGTACGAGATGCTGCGTGAGCTGTGTCCGGCCGCCGAGCGCTACGGCGAACAGCCCAAGTGCTGATCGTCGCTGTTCGGGCTACACGACTTCGCTGCGTCCAGCCGACGCCCAACTCAGAAAGCGCCGCGGCTCCCAAGTATTGGCCACCAGATCGCGCTGCAACATCGCGCGCTCCGCCTGTTGCACGCCCCAGCGCACCCGATCGAGCTCGCGCACGTGGTGGGCATCACTGTTGATGAGCACCGTGACGCCGAGCTGCTGGGCGCGACGCAGCACCGCCACGTTCGCGTCGAGCCGCGCCAATGCACTGTTGAGCTCGACTGCCGTGTCGCGGTCGGCGCAGGCGCGCAAGACCGCATCGATATCGATTTCGATGCCGGGTCGGCTGCCGATCATGCGGGCGCTGAGGTGGCCGATGGCTTTGACGCTCGGATCGGCGATGGCGCGCAGCACGCGGCGCGTCTGCTGGTCCTTGGACAAGTCGAAATGGCTGTGCACGGAGGCCACACACCAGTCCAAGCTCATGCGCAGTGCGTGGTCGTAGTCGAGCTGCCCATCCGGACCGATGTTGAGCTCGCAACCTTGCAGTAGATGCAGATCTGGGTAGCGCGACCGAAACCCATCGAGCTGGTCGCGTTGGGCAAGGAGCTGCGCTGCGCTGACGCCATTGATGCGCAAGTCCTCGGCGTGCTCGGTAATGCCCAAATATCGATAGCCGCGAGCGGCCGCCGCCGCGATTACCTCTTCGAGCGAGCTGCGCCCGTCGCCCGATAAGTCCGTATGTACATGCAAATCGCCGCGCAGGTCGCCGTGCTTCGGCGTGGTGGGCAGATCATGGTCTGCAGCGCGCTCGACCTCGCCCAGGTCCTCCCGCATCGGAGCCGGCACCCATTGCATATCCAGGGCAGCGTAGATCTCCTGCTCCGTCTGGGAGGCGACGACACCGCCGGTTTGCGCGTCCTTCAAAGCATATTCGTTCAGCGTCCAGCCGCGCCCGAGTGCCCGCTGTCGCAGTTTGATGTTGTGGGCTTTGCTGCCGGTAAAGTAGAGCCGGGCGGCGCCTAGCGACTCGGCGGGCACGATGCGCAGATCGATCTGCAATCCGCGCCGGGTGAGCACAGAGGTCTTGGTGGGACCGCGGGCCAGAATCTGGTCCACCATCGACAACGCGACGAAATGATCCATGACGGTTTCGGGGCGGCTGGCCACAACCAACAGATCGACATCTCCGATCGTCTCGCAGAGGCGCCGCAAACTGCCGCAGATGTGTACCGCCTGGGCTTGTTCAAGCGCTTCGAGCTGGTGGGCCACCCGCTGGGCGACCCGCATCGCGGCGGCGATGGGTGTGCGGCGCTCAGCGCCGCTGAGCCCCAACCGCTCGATCGCTTTGGCCAGCTTTGCCTCACTCTTGACGCCGAATCCTGCGAGGCCCCTCACGCGCTGCTCGGCGAGGGCCTGCTTCAAGTCATCAATGCCCTGGACCCCGAGCTGAGCACGAAGCTTGGCGATGGCCTTGGGACCAAGCCCGGGAACACGGCTGAGCGCGAGGATGCTGGGTGGATAGGCCTCACGCAACGCCTCGAGCTTGGCGACCTTGCCGGTGTCGAGCAGCTCGCGGATCTTGCGCGCCGTGCTCTTGCCGATGCCGTCGAGCTGCTGCAACTCGCT